>DASYBT010000140.1:0-4678 GCA_036500585.1 Rhizomicrobium sp. | reverse complement strand
CCTTCACCGTATCGCCGACTTTGACGAAAGCAGGCTTGCCCGGCTCCGGCGCGACATAAACCGTCCCCACCATCGGCGACGTCACCGCGCCGGGATGCGGGCCTTCCCGCTTGGCCTGCGGCGCTTCGGCGGCGGCACCCGCAACAGGTGCTGCCGCGACGGCAACCGGTGCGATTGGCGCGGCGGCAACGTGCGATACCGCCGCGAGCTGCTTCGCCACGCGCAGGCGCATCCCGCCCTGCTCCACCTCTATCTCCGTGAGCCCCGTTTCCGTCAGCAGCTCCGCCAGTTCGCGGATGGCGGCCGAATCGATGCCCTGCTTGGCTTTCGTCCCGTTTGTCAGTCGCGTCCCCAGTTCTTTCACGTTTCGCATGTTCATGAGGCCCTGCCTTGGAGAAGCTCGGCCAGCGCCTCCATAGCATACAGATATCCGTTCGCTCCCAATCCACAGATAACGCCCGTGGCCGCCTGGCTGACGAAGGATCGCCGCCGAAATTGCTCCCGCGCATATGGATTTGACAAATGAACCTCGATCAGCGGTTTCTCCAGCGCACGGCAGGCATCCAACACGGCAACCGAGGTATGGGTGAGTCCGGCGGCATTGAGGATGACGCCGGCGGCGCGCTCACGGGCTTCCTGCAGCCAGTCGATCAGCTCGCCTTCGCTGTTGGTCTGCCGGAAGATGACGGAAAAGCCGAGCGACTTCGCCTTATCCGCCGCCATGTGGCCGATCTCGGCCAAAGTCGCGTGCCCATACACCTCCGGCTCCCGAGTGCCCAGGAGATTGAGATTGGGCCCATTCAGCACATATATCGTAGGGGCGCGATGCTTCTGGCTTTTTCGGGCCAAGGCGGCTCCAAAGGGTCCGAGTCCGAGCCCGGTTATACTGGGCCTTCGCGGCCGCGAAAACCATATGACAGGATGAAGACGAACGGTGCAAATCAGGTTGAACGGCGAAGATCGGGAGTTCGAGGGGCCGCTCGATGTGCGGGGCCTGCTGAACCGGCTTGGATTGGAGTCGGCCAAGATTGCCATCGAGCGAAATCTCGAGATCGTGCCGCGGTCGCAATACGGTGCAACCGCGCTGGCCGACGGCGACCGGCTGGAAATCGTGCAGTTCATCGGTGGCGGATGACAGGATGACGGATCATATCGCAGACAGGCCCTTGGTGATCGCCGGCCGCACCTACCGTTCGCGGCTGATCATCGGCACCGGCAAATACAAAACCTACGAGGAGAACGCCCGCGCTCTGGAAGCCAGCGGTGCGGAAATGGTGACGGTTGCCGTGCGCCGCGTGAACCTCACCGATCCGACGCAACCGAAGCTGGTCGATTTCATCGACCCGAAGAAATATGTGTACCTGCCCAACACCGCCGGCTGTTTCACCGGCGAGGATGCGGTGCGCACCTTGCGGCTGGCACGCGAAGCCGGCGGATGGAATCTGGTGAAGCTCGAAGTGCTCGGCGACAAGAAGACTCTCTACCCCGACATGATCGAGACCTTGCGCGCGCTCGAACTGCTCATCAAGGACGACTTTCAGGTCATGGTCTATTGCAGCGACGATCCGCTGATGGCCAAGCGCGTTGAAAATGCCGGCGCGGCCGCGATCATGCCGCTCGCTGCGCCGATCGGCTCGGGGCTCGGCATCCAGAACCCGGTGAACATCCGCCTCATTGTCGAAGACGCGAAAGTGCCGGTGATTGTCGATGCGGGAGTAGGCACCGCGTCCGATGCGGCGGTGGCAATGGAATTGGGTTGCGACGCCGTGCTGATGAACACCGCCATCGCCGAAGCGAAAGACCCGGTGAAGATGGCATCCGCGATGAAACACGGCGTGGAAGCCGGCCGCCTGGCCTACCTTGCCGGCCGCATGCCGAAGAAGCGCTATGCCGATCCCTCGAGCCCGCTTGCGGGCCTGATCTGACCGTCAGGTCTTGGCCATCGTCTCGAGGTCTTTGAGGGTGACCTCGCCGGAATGCGCATGGCCGTTGACGATGAAGGTTGGCGTGCCATCGAGCGATGCGGCAACGCCAAGCACATGCGCAGCAGCCAGCTCGCGCTCGACATCGGACCGCTGCATGTCGACTTTGAGCTTCTGCATGTCGAAGCCGACCGCCTTGGCGACAGCCAAGGCAGTAGCCTCATTCTTCTCGCCGTCGAGGCTCATCAGTGCAAAGTGAAACCGGATGTACTTGTCCGGCTGATTGCGCGCCGCGACGGCGACGCGCGCGGCTCCTTCGGAATCGGCGCCGAAAATGGGAAACTCGATGAGCGCGAAGCGTGCGTTGCGATGCTTTTCATAGAAGGCCTGCACAGCCGGAACGGAATTGCGGCAGTGCGGACAATTGTAGTCGAAAAACTCGACGAAGGTCGTCTTCGCGCTGGCCGGCCCGGTGACGAACGCAACCTTCGGGTTGACGAAGGGCTTCATGCCGAGCTTGCTGACGCTCGCCTGCAGTTGCGCTTCCTGCGCCTCATCCTGATCGGCCTGCGCCTTGTTCATCGCCTCGGCAAGGACGTGACCATGCGTCATCAGGTAATCGTGCATGCGCGCATCGGCGGAGGAACCGACCGAAATCAATCCTGAAACGGCTGCAATCGCAATGACCAGAACGGCGGCAACTCCGCCAGCCAACGCGCCGATCAATCCGGCCTTGCGATCGCTCATGCTGATGCTCATCGCCTAGCGCCGCCTGCGCTCGCCCTGCGCGATGGAGAGGATATCGCTCGCGCGCTGCCAGTCCGGTGAACCCGCGGCCAGGCGGTGCTGCGCCAACCCCGCGAAGTGTTCCGCCGCCCCGAAATTCCCAACCGAAAAATCCAGTTCGGCGGTGGACAGATTCGCCATCGGCTCGTTGCCGAGATCGCTGTACGCTTGCGCCGCCTCGTACCAGGCGAATTCATTGTCGTGCTCTTCCAGCAGCGCCGCTTTGAGATTGTCGAGGGCGGGCTTGGCGAGTGCGGGTTTTTCCGTCGCCAGCTGCGCGGCGGCAAGCGCGATGCGCAGGAGCGGCGCGTTGGGCATCAGGTCGACGGATTTCTGATAAGGTTCCACGCCCTTCTCCGGCTGGCTCATGTCGACATAGATCTGACCGAGCACTTCCCAGAAATAGGGATCGCGCGGTTCGTCCTTGATGAGGCTGTTGATCTCCGAAAGGGCCTTCGGCAGATCGGGTTTGCGAAAGTAGGCCATGGCGCGGGCATAACGCGCTTCTTCGCTGGTATCGGACGGCGGATAATGCCCAAGCACCGTGTCGGGCTTCGACAGATAGCCGGATAGTTTCGCCTGGATCATGTGGAATTCGTGCACTGCGGCGGGGCTGTCCGGCACATCACGGTACGGCGAGGCGTCGACTTCGCGCTGCAATAGATCGATGCGTTCGCGATCCGCCGGGTGATCGGATGCGAAGGAATGCTGGTAATAGGCGGACATCGCATCCTCTTGCGCGAACCTCTCGAACACCTCCAGCATCCCGCGGCCGGACTGATGCGTTGCCAGGAGAAATTTCTGTCCCATCTGATCGGCGGTCGCCTCCTGCGCACGGCTGAACTCGAGGTAGTTCGCCATCGCCGCCTGCTCACCTAGTGCCATAACACCCATGCCGGCTTCGCCGCCGCCGGCGATCGCCGCCGCAATGCCGGCGATCATCCCGATCAGCATCGGGACCATCGCCTTCTTCATCGCGTCTTCGCCGCGCAAAATGTGTCCGCCGGCGATATGCCCCGTCTCGTGCGCAAGGACACCGGTCACCTGGTTCGGGGACTTGAGCTGAAGGATGAGGCCTGCATTGATGAAAATGTCTTCGGATTCGGATTCGGCCGGGCTCTGCGCCGCGAACGCGTTGATCGACGGATCGTTGACGACATAGATCTTGACCGTGGCCGGATCGAGCCCCGCGACTTTGAGGATCGGGTCCTCATAAGAATGCAGGACGTGCTCGATCTCGGTGTCGCGGATAATGTCGATGCCTTGCGCGACCGCCTGGTTCGCGCCAATGCAGACAGTGCACGCGGCAGTGACCGCGATTCCAACGGCCCTTCGCAGAAGCCGCGCGCCATCGAAAGCGGTTTGCGGGACGCTGGCGGGATTGCAATAACGCAACGCCTGACCTCTCCTTCCGCCCCCGCGCCAAGATCGCCCGGACGGTAGGTTCGGCGGGGGCGTCGCGTCAACCGGCTCAATCGTGCGGCGGCGCGTGCAACACTCGATGGATCGTTTTTTTCGGCATGGTTTGGAAGCCTCACAGGAAGTTCATGATCGCCGGTCCGTGCGGCGACACAGGTCGGGAGTGAGGCCAACCGTGTCGCAGCTCAGGGACAGTTCTCCAATCACGCCGGACTTACTGCTCCGCGCCTACAGTATGGGCTTGTTTCCCATGGCAGAGCGCCGGGAGAGCAGATCGGTCTTTTGGGTCTCCCCGAAAGAACGGGGAATTGTACCTCTCGACCGCTTCCACGTGCCGCGCCGGCTTGCCCGAACCGTCAAAAGCGACCGGTACGAAGTCTCCGTCGATCGTGATTTCGGCACCGTCATACGCGCCTGCGCGGAAGCCGCACCCGGCCGCGAGCAAACCTGGATCAACGCAGAGATTGAAGACGTGTATACGACCCTGCACCGTATGGGACACGCGCATTCCGTCGAATGTCGGCGGGATGGGGAGCTGCTTGGGGGATTGT
>DASYBT010000139.1:0-24335 GCA_036500585.1 Rhizomicrobium sp. | reverse complement strand
CCATCGCTACGCATTCCACGAAAACTCATACGCCGCGTCGCGTCCTCCACGACGCGTTCCTCGCTAATGACGAGTGTGGAAGATTGGGCCGGCGCCGCCGAGCTTCACTTTGGAATCACGGTTGGATCGAAGCCGGGTCTATGACACTTTCTGCACGTAACAGTCACCGGCGGAATTCGGCTGATGCCAAAGTGGGTTTACAGCTTCGGTCAAGGAACAGCCGAGGGTCGTGCCGATCTGCGCGACCTTCTCGGCGGCAAGGGCGCCAATCTTGCCGAGATGAGCAATCTCGGCATGCGGGTGCCGCCCGGCTTTACCATCACGACGGAAGTCTGCACCCACTACTATAGGGACAGCGGGACGTATCCCGCCGGATTGAAGCCTGCGGTCGACGCAGCTTTGGAAAGAATAGGCACCGAGACGAAGTCCCGCTTCGGCGATGCCGAACGCCCGCTGCTGGTGTCCGTCCGCTCGGGCGCGCGCGTGTCCATGCCTGGCATGATGGATACGGTGCTGAATCTCGGCCTCAACCCGTCTACGGCGGAGGGCCTCGCCAAGCTCACCGACCCCCGCTTTGCCTACGACTCCTATCGCCGATTCGTGCAGATGTACGCCAACGTGGTGCTTGGCCTCGAACATGCCGTGTTCGAGGAGATCCTGGAGAATGAGAAGGACACGAAGGGCATCGAACTCGACACGGAGCTGGACGCCTCCGACCTTCGGCGGATTGCTGAGCAGTTCAAGGTTGAAGTGCAAAAGCTCACGGGCAAGCCGTTTCCGGACGATCCGCATGAGCAGCTTTGGGGGGCGATCGGCGCCGTGTTCGGCTCCTGGCAGTCCCCACGCGCCAAGACCTACCGCAGGCTCAACAACATTCCGGAAGATTGGGGCACGGCCGTCAACGTGCAGGCCATGGTCTTCGGAAATCGCGGCGAGACGAGCGCGACCGGCGTCGTGTTCACGCGCGATCCCGCCACCGGCGAAAAAATGCTGTACGGCGAATTTCTCATCAACGCGCAGGGCGAAGACGTGGTCGCCGGTATCCGCACGCCTCAGCCGGTATCGAACGCCGCGCGCGAGCGGCAGAACAGCAAGCGTCCGTCACTCGAAGCAGCGATGCCCGCGGCCTATGCCGAGCTGAAGTTGGTGTGCGACAAACTTGAGGCGCACTACCGCGACATGCAGGACATCGAGTTCACCATTCAGGACGGCGTACTCTACATGCTGCAGACGCGCTCCGGAAAGCGCACCGCCAAGGCAGCGCTGAAGGTTGCGGTCGACTTGGTGAATGAAGGTGTGGTCGACCAGCACACGGCGATTTCGCGCATCGATCCGGCTTCGCTCGATCAGCTCCTGCATCCTACTCTCGATCCCGCAGCCAAGAAGGAGTTGATTGCGACCGGCCTCGGCGCGTCGCCGGGTGCGGCCACCGGCGAAATCGCCTTCAGCGCGGACGAAGCGGAGAAACTCGCGGGTGCCGGCAAGTCCGTGATCCTTGTCCGCAACGAGACCAGCCCTGAGGACATCCAGGGAATGCACGTGGCCAAGGGCATCCTCACCGCGCGTGGCGGCATGACCAGTCACGCCGCCGTGGTGGCGCGCGGCATGGGCCGACCGTGCGTATGCGGCGCCGGCATGCTGAAGATCGACGCAGCCAAAGGCACGATGACAGCCGGCCCGAATGTGCTGTCGCGCGGCTCCGTCATCACCATCGACGGCGCAACCGGGCAGGTGTTCAAGGGCGAGGTACCGACGCTTCAGCCCCAGCTGACCGGCGATTTCGGCACCTTGATGAGCTGGGCGGATTCCATCCGCTCGCTGAAAATCCGCACTAACGCCGACACGCCAGCCGACGCCGCAAACGCGCGAAATTTCGGCGCCGAAGGTATCGGCCTCTGCCGCACCGAACACATGTTCTTCGACGAAGATCGTATCATCGCCGTGCGCCAGATGATCCTGGCGGACGAGGAAGCGTCACGCCGCGCCGCGCTGGAGAAGCTCCTGCCGATGCAGCGCAGCGATTTCGAACAGATCTTCAAGGCGATGGACGGATTGCCGGTCACCATCCGCCTGCTCGACCCGCCGCTGCACGAATTCCTGCCGCAGCAGGAGGATGAATTCGCCGAACTTGCGCGGGCCGTTGGCTCGACGCCGGCCAAGTTACGATCCCGCGCCATCGCCCTGCACGAGACGAACCCCATGCTCGGACATCGCGGCTGCCGCCTCGGCATCACATTCCCGGAAATCTACGAGATGCAGGCACGCGCTATTTTCGAGGCAGCTCTCGCCATTGAGAAAGCCGGACACGCGCCGGTGCGGCTGGAAATCATGATTCCGCTGGTGGGCTTCAAGTCGGAGCTGGATTTCCTGAAGAGACGCATCGAACGTGTTGCGGAAACCGTGAAGAAGGAGAGGGGCAAATATCCTGAGTACCTGATCGGCACGATGATCGAGCTGCCACGGGCCGCCTTGCGCGCCGGTGAAATCGCCGAGACAGCCGAATTCTTCTCCTTCGGCACCAATGACCTGACCCAGACCACGCTCGGATTGAGCCGGGACGATTCCGGCAGTTTTATCCCGGAATACCTGACGAAGGGTCTGATCAAGCAGGATCCGTTCAGTTCGCTCGATACTGATGGCGTCGGCGAGCTGATCAGGATCGCCGCGGAACGAGGGCGACAAACCAGGCCCAATCTGAAGCTGGGCATCTGCGGCGAGCATGGCGGTGACCCGGATTCGATCCGCTTCTGCCATGAAGCTGGGTTGGATTATGTGTCGTGCTCTCCGTTCCGGGTGCCGGTGGCACGGCTGGCTGCCGCCCAGGCCACGCTTTCCAGCCCGCGGGACTCCGACTGACAGGTGAACTCATATCCTTAAGTGGATTGCGCCTTCCGTTGGCGCGAGGTGAAGCGCTGGACGCCGCCGGTCACGAGGACGAAGAACAGCGGCACGAAAAAGATTGCGAGCGCCGTGGCCGTGAACATGCCGCCGATCACGCCGGTGCCGATGTCATTCTGGCTGGCCGCGCCCGCCCCCGTAGCCACCGCCAACGGCGCGACGCCCGCGATGAACGCGAGCGACGTCATCAGAATAGGACGCAAACGCAAGCGCGCGGCTCCCATGGCAGCGTCGAAAGCACCTTCGCCGCGGCGCACGGCGAACTCGGCGAATTCGACGATGAGGATCGCGTTCTTGGCGGCAAGGCCCATGGTCGCAAGCAACCCCACCTGAAAGAAGACGTCATTGGTCAGGCCGCGCAGGAGTGCCGCCGCCAGCACGCCGACGACCCCTAATGGAATCACCAGCATCACCGCGAACGGGACGGACCAGCTTTCGTAAAGCGCCGCCAAACAAAGGAAGATCACGAGCAGTGACAGGCCGTAAAGTAAGGGGGCTTCGGCGCCGGACAGCAGCTGCTGGTATGAAAGGCCCGTCCATTCGTAGCCCACACCGTGCGGCAGCTTGGCGACCAGGTTCTGCATTTCTGCGATGGCGGTGCCGGAGCTTTGGCCCGATGCCGCGCTCCCCTGAATTTCGAGCGACGGAAATCCATTGTAGCGTTGCAGAGTGGAGGGTCCCGTTTCCCAGGATGTCGTCGCAAACGACGAGAACGGCACCATGGCATTGGAGCTGTTGCGCACCGACCAGTTGTACAGGTCGGATGGCACCATGCGATACGGCGCGTCGCCCTCTATATAGACGCGCTTGACTCGGTTGCGGTCGATGAAATCATTGACAAAAAGGCCGGCCCAGGCGGAACTGAGCGTGTCGTTCACATCGCCGAGGCCCAGCCCCAGGGCCGTCGCCTCGCTCTGGTCGATATCGACATGGAGTTGTGGCGTGTCGGGAAGCGTGTTCGGGCGGACAGCCATCAATTTCGGATCTTGCGCCGCCTTCGCGAGCAGCTGGTTCTGCGCGGCAATCAATCCCGCATGCCCCAAATTGCCGTGGTCTTCCAATTCGAAATCGAAGCCGCCCGATTGCCCCAGCCCCGGCACCGACGGCGGAATGAGGGCGAACACCTGGGCGTCGCGGATTTTTGAAAAGGCGGCGAAGGCGCGCTGTACGATGGCAGGGGCCCGGTTGTAAGCGCCCGATCGCTGGTTCCAGTTCTTCAGGAGGATGAAGGCCAGGCCGACATTTTGTCCGGAGCCGGCGAAACTGAAGCCGGCGACGCTGAACATGTTTGCTACATTGGCCTTTTCGTCGACCAGAAAGTGATGCTCGACCTGCTTGGCAACATCGAGTGTACGCGACTGTTGCGCGCCTACGGGCAGCGTGAATTGTGCGAGCACATAGCCTTGGTCCTCCTCGGGTAGAAACCCGGTCGGCAAAACGAAGAAAAGCACCCCAAGGGCCACAACGACCATGACGTAGATTCCGAGCGGAATGACCGGTCGGCCGATCACCATGCGCAGCGCTGATTGATACCTCTCAACCCCGCGCGCGAAGTTCCGGTTGAACCATGCGGCAAATCGGCCGCGGCCCTTATCATCCTTCGGTTCCGGCTTCAGAAGCGTGGCGCACAGAGTGGGCGTCAGCACAAGCGCGAGCATGATCGACAGCGTCATGGCCGAGACGATGGTGATAGAGAACTGCCGGTAGATGATGCCGGTCGATCCGCCAAAGAACGCCATCGGCAGGAACACGGCCGAGAGCACAAGCGCAATGGCGATCAGCGCACCGGTGATCTCGCCCATGGATTTGATTGTGGCTTCGCGCGGGCCCAATCCCTCTTCGCGCATGATGCGCTCCACATTCTCGATCACCACGATCGCATCGTCCACCAACAAGCCGATCGCCAGCACGAGGGCGAACATGGTCAGCACGTTGATGGAGTAGCCGGCCGCCGCCAGCACGCCGAATGTGCCGAGCAGCACGACCGGAATCGTGATCGCGGGAATGAGGGTCGCGCGCCAGCTCTGCAGGAAGATGAACATCACCACCACGACCAGCACGATGGCTTCGATTAGCGTGATGATCACCTGCTGAATCGAAATCCGCACGAAAGTCGTCGTGTCGACTGGGTACGAGACTTCAATACCGGGGGGCAGCGACGGCTTCAGTTGCTCGACCCGCGCCCTCACAGCGTCGGCCGTCTTGAGGGCGTTGGCGCCCGGGGCAAGCTGGATTGCGATGCCGGAGGCGGGATGACCGTCAAACCGGCTGACCGTGTCGTAACTCTCGGCGCCGAGTTCCACGCGCGCCACGTCGCTCAGGCGTACGGTCGCGCCGTTCGGCTCGGTACGAAGAATGATGTTCCGGAACTGCTCGGCCGTTTGCAGACGGGAGAGCGCCGTTACTGTTGCGTCCAGTTCCTGGCCCTTGACGGACGGTTGCGCCCCGATCTCACCTGCCGCGACCTGCGTGTTCTGTGCCTCGATGGCTGCTCTCACGTCACTCGGCATCAGGCTGTAATTGCGCAACTTGAACGGATCGAGCCATACGCGCATCGCATATTGCGCGCCGAACACGCGAACCTGGCCGACACCGGGCACGCGGGCGAGCGGATCCTGCATGTCGCTCGACAGAAAGTCGGAAATGTCGACGTTGGTGTACTTTCCCGTCGGATCGTAGAGCGCCACGACCATCAGAAAGCTGGTTTGAGATTTCCGGACGGTAACGCCCAGCTGAGTCACTTCAGCCGGCAACAGCGGCAACGCCTGCTGCACCTGGTTCTGCACCTGAACCTGCGCAATATCCGGGTTTGTGCCGGGCGCGAATGTTACAGTGATGCTGACATTGCCGGCGGAATCGCTGCTCGATGAGAAATAGAGCAGGTTGTCGATGCCGGTGAGCTGCTGCTCGATGACCTGGGTGACGGAGTTCTGGACGGTGTCCGCCGATGCGCCCGGGAACATTGCGCTGACGGCCACGGCAGGCGGCGCGATGTTCGGGTACTGCTCGATCGGCAGCGTGGTGATCGACAGGCCACCGGCGATCATGATGACGATCGCGATCACCCACGCAAAAACCGGCCGGTTGATGAAGAACCCGGATAGCGACACGTCAGGGTCCCGGCTGTTGAGGCTGCGCCGGAAGCGAGGTCGGAGCCGGCCGCACCCGAATGCCAGGCTGCAGGTTCTGCGTGCCCTCGACGATCAGTTCGTCACCGTCCTTGAGGCCGGAGGTTACGAGCCAATCGTTTCCGATCGAGCGCGAAACCTGAAGCGACCGGAGTTCGGCCGTATTGTTCCTTCCGACGACCCACGCGGTTGGCTGGCCGCGGGTGTCACGCGCCACACCCTGCTGTGGCGCCAGGATCGCCTTCGGCACAACGCCCTCGCCCACAATTGCGCGCACATACATGCCCGGCAGCAGCACGCGATAGGGGTTTGGAAAAATCGCCCGAAGGGTCACCGCGCCCGTGCTCGGATCGACCGTCACGTCGGTGAATTGCAGTTTGCCGGTGAGCGGGTATTTGGTTCCGTCTTCGAGCCACAGCCCGACATTCGTAACCGCCGGCGTATTCTTGTTGAGTTGCCCGGCGGCTACGGCTTGGCGAAGAGTCAGCAATTGTGTGCTCGATTGCGGAATATTCACATAAATGGGATCGAGCGTCTGGATGGTCGTGAGCGCCGTCGTCTGACCGGCGGTCACAAGCGCGCCTTCCGTGACCGTGGAAATGCCGATGCGGCCGGGAATCGGCGCGGTGATGCGGGTGTAGTCGAGATTGATCTTCGCCGTCTGCACATTGGCAATCGCCTGCTTGTAGGCCGCCAGCACGTCTTCGTAATCCTGGGGTGCGATGGCGTTGGCCTTGAGCAGCGCGGCATAGCGCTCCGCCTTAGATTTGTTCGTCATCAGCACCGCTGTCGCGTTGTTGTAAGCGGCCCGGTAGGGAGCAGGATCGATCTGGTAAAGCGGTTGACCCATCTTGACCTCCGTGCCCTCGGTGAACAGGCGCCTGAGCACGATCCCGCTCACTTGCGGCCGCACGTCGGAAATCCGGTAGGGCGCGGTCCGGCCTGGCAGCTCCGCCGTGAGCGTCGCTGGTTTCGGATGGAGAACTATGATGCCTACCTCGGGGGGGGGCGGCGCCGGCGCTTTGCCACGACCGCAGCCGGCCGCCCCGAGCAGGATGACAGAGAAAACGACTATGGCTTGCCAGGATAGTCGCCTGTCGGAGATCAAAACCGCCGCCCGGAATGAGGTTATGCCGGGTTAGATAGGGGTTCGTGTGCGGCTGCACAACTGAGCAAAGGCGGCGGCAGGCTTGAAATCGCGGCGTTTCTGCCCATTTGAGCCGTTGACTGGACGGGGCGGATTCCTATAATCCGCGCCCTTGCGGTGCCCCCACCCCTGTCAATCCGGCGGTTTCAGCCCTGATTTGGTGCAAAGGGTGAGGGTTTCGCGCGTTCCGTTCTGTTAATGAATTCAGCCGCTTGGCGGCACAAGGAGAAACATCGTGGCGCGCATTGCCGGCGTCAATATTCCAACGCAGAAGCGGGTCGAGATCGGCCTGCGCTACATCCATGGTATTGGTGCAGCCAAAGCCCACGAGATCGTCGAGAAGGTCGGCATCGCGCCGGAGCGTCGCGTAGGCGACCTCACCGATGCGGAAGTCATCCAGATTCGCGAGATCATCGACCGCGACTACCTCGTCGAAGGCGATCTTCGCCGCGACGTGGCCATGAACATCAAACGGCTGATGGATCTCGGTTGCTACCGCGGCTTGCGCCATCGCAAGGGCTTGCCGGTGCGCGGCCAGCGCACCCACACCAACGCGCGCACGCGCAAAGGTCCTGCCAAGGCGATCGCCGGCAAGAAGAAAGTGACGAAATAGCATGGCTGCCGAGAAGAAGGGCGGGAGCCGCCCCCGCAAGAAGGAAAAGAAGAACATCGTTCAGGGGGTGGCGCATGTCGCCGCGACCTTCAACAACACCATCGTGACCATCACCGATGTCGCGGGCAACACCGTTTCGTGGTCGTCCGCCGGCATGATGGGCTTCAAAGGCTCGCGCAAATCGACGCCCTATGCGGCGCAGATGGCCGCCGAAGATGCGGCAAAGAAGGCTGTCGAGCACGGCATGCGCACCTTGGATGTTGAAGTGAGTGGGCCCGGTTCTGGCCGCGAATCTGCGTTGCGCGCGCTGCAGGCGGTGGGACTCACGGTCACGTCCATCCGCGATGTGACGCCGATCCCGCACAATGGCTGCCGGCCGCCCAAGCGCCGGCGCGTCTAGGGAGCGTTGGCCCGGAAAGCAGCATCGGATTTCCGAAGGCCGCGCGACCAAACGGAGCATCAGCCAGCAAAGTGTGAAGCGGTTGGCTGTGCGACCAGGAGAAAAGTAGTTCGCGTTCTAGTATCGGACCTAGCAACCCGTCGAACGAATTGGGCGTGATCCGACACGTCCGGGAAACGATGAGGACCTGATGTTTCAGAAGAACTGGCAAGAACTGATCAAGCCACAGAAGTTGAAGATTGACGGCGGGCACGATGCCGGGCGTTCCGCCACCATCGTCGCCGAGCCGCTGGAGCGTGGATTCGGCCTGACGCTCGGTAACGCGCTGCGGCGCGTTTTGCTGTCGTCGCTGCAGGGTGCCGCGGTGACCTCGATTCACATCGAGGGCGTGCTGCACGAATTTTCCTCCATCCAGGGCGTGCGCGAAGACGTCACCGACATCGTGCTCAACGTGAAGCAGATCGCGTTGCGCATGCATGCGGAGGGCCCGAAGCGTCTCACCTTGCGCGCAGCTGGTCCTGGCGAGGTGACCGCCGGCCAGATCACGCAAATCGCAGACATTGAGATTCTTAATCCGGACCTCGTGCTCTGCACGTTGGATGAGAAGGTGGATTTCCGCATGGAATTAACGGTCGCGACCGGCAAGGGCTATGTGCCGGCCGATCGCAATCGCCCGGAAGATGCTCCGATCGGCCTCATTCCCGTCGACAGCCTGTTCTCCCCGGTCAAGAAGGTGTCATACCGCGTCGAGAACACACGATCTGGTGAATCACTCGACTACGACAAGCTCACCATGTCGGTGGAGACGAACGGCGCGGTCACGCCGGACAACGCGGTCGCATATGCCGCGCGCATCCTGCAGGACTAGCTCCAGGTGTTCATCAACTTCGAGGAGCCGCGCGAGCGCGTCGCCGAAGAGGCGAAGCCAGAGCTTGCGTTCAATCCGGTGCTGCTCAAGAAGGTCGACGAGCTCGAGCTTTCGGTGCGTTCGGCCAATTGTCTCAAGAACGACAACATCGTCTACATCGGCGACCTGATCCAGAAGACGGAGGCGGAGATGCTCCGCACGCCGAACTTCGGTCGCAAGTCGCTGAACGAGATCAAGGCGGTGCTGGCGGAGATGGGGCTGCATCTCGGCATGGAAGTGCCGGGCTGGCCGCCGGAGAACATCGAGGATCTGGCGAAGCGTTACGAGGATCAGTACTAGGTTGATTGCCCTTCGGGCGCTCCTCGCGGAGCGCACCTCAGGATGACGAGACCGGGTTATTGTTATGCTGAGGTGCGAGGCGGCGCCGAGCCCCGAAGCACGAAAATGGAAGAAGAGATCGTCTATGCGTCATCGTAATCAAGGCCGCAAGCTCGGTGTCACGTCATCGCACCGCACCGCCATGTTCGCCAACATGGCGGCAGCGCTGATAAAGCACGAGCAGATCAAGACCACGTTGCCCAAGGCGAAAGAGCTTCGCCCGGTGGTGGAGAAACTGGTCACCTTGTCGCGGCGGAACAATCTGCACGCCCGCCGCCTCGCGATGTCACAGATCCGTGACGAAACGCAGGTGAAGAAGCTGTTCGAGGTGCTCGGCCCGCGCTATGCCGACCGTCCCGGCGGCTACACCCGTGTGCTGAAGGCCGGCTTCCGCCACGGCGACAATGCGGCGATGGCGTTCATCGAGTTCGTCGATCGCGATCCCGACGCCAAGGGCCTGGACTCTGGCCCGGTTGCGGAGGCTGGCGAAGAGGCGGAGGCATAATTCCGCCGGAATGATCTGAACATGAAAGGGGCGGTTCGCGAGGGCCGCCCTTTTGCGTTGAGGAAGACCAGGGATGAATCGCAAGTTGCTGTTTGGAGCCTTTGCAGTCGCTGCCCTGGGGGCTTCGGCTTATGGGCTGATCTCGAATTCCGTCGCTTCGGTTGCCGCGCAAGCGAGCGTCAAGGCCTTGCCGCAGGCGCCGACCGCCGTGCCGCGTAGTGCCGCTGAGGTGCAGCTCACCTTCGCGCCCATCGTCCGCCGCGTCGCGCCGGCCGTGGTGAACGTCTATTCGCGATCCGTGGTGCGCCAGCAGGTCAATCCGCTGTTCGCCGATCCTCTGTTCCAGCAGTTCTTCGGCGTGTCGCCTGAGTTCCGCCAGCGCGTACAGCAGTCGCTCGGTTCGGGTGTCATCGTGCGCGGTGACGGCGTCGTCCTCACCAACCGTCACGTGATCGAAGGCGGACAGGACATTGTGGTCGTTCTCTCGGACAAGCGCGAGTTCAAGGCGCGGGTTCTGCTCTCCGACGCCCGCACCGATCTCGCGGTACTTAAGATCGATACCCATGGTGAACAGCTCCCCACGATCCAGTTTGGCGACAGCGACCGCGTTCAGGTGGGAGACCTCGTCCTCGCTATCGGCGATCCGTTCGGCATCGGTCAGACGGTCACGATGGGCATCGTCTCGGCGCTCGCCCGCACGCAGGTCTCCGCATCCGATTATCAATTCTTCATCCAGACCGACGCCGCCATTAACCCGGGCAATTCCGGCGGCGCCCTGGTGACGACCGACGGCAGGTTGGCCGGCATCAACACCGCCATCGTCTCGCGCACCGGAGAAAGCGCCGGTATCGGATTTGCCATTCCCGCCAATCTGGCTAAGCGCGTGGTGGAAGGCGCGCTCGGCGGCGGATTCAAGCTGCCGTGGATTGGCGCGTCCGGGCAGTCCGTTACAGCGGATATCGCCCGGAGTATGGGAATTGATCGGCCCGGCGGTGTGCTGCTCAAGAACGTCTATCCTGGCGGCCCGGCTTCCGCGGCCGGATTGCATACTGGCGATGTCGTGCTTGCGGTCGATGGCGCCGATGTGGATGACATGCAGGGTCTCAACTACCGCATCGCCACGCACAAGCCTGGTGACACCACCCATTTGCGTGTGCGCGCGGACGGAAAGACACGCGAGGTGGATGTGAAGCTCGCCTTGCCGCCGGAGAACCCGCCGCGCGATGCAGCGACAATCGGCGGACGCAATCCTCTGACCGGCGCGAAGGTGGAGAATTTGTCGCCGGCCGTCGATACCGAGTTGAACCTGGATCTGATGGCGAAAGGCGTGGTTATCGTCTCGCCAGGCGAATCGATTGCTGCCAACCAAGGCTTCCAGCCTGGCGACATCGTGCGTGCCATCAATGGCCAGGAAATTCACTCGGTGAATGAGCTGCAGCGCGCGCTCGGTAATGCACAAGGGCGATGGGACATGATCATCGACCGCGGTGGCCAGCAGATCCGGGTCAGCCTGGAAGGATGAAGAAAGGCGAAAGGCAATAGGCAATAGGCAATAGAGAAGGAAATCACTGCCTACTGCCTATTGCCTACTGCCTATTTCCTGCGCGTCGCGGTAACCTCCAGCAATGAGTGACCTTTTTGAAGCCGGAGGGTTGCCGGACAACGCGCCGCGGCCGCTGGCGGATCGTTTGCGACCGAAGACGCTTGCCGAGGTTGTCGGCCAGGATCACCTCATCGGACCGGATGGCCCCATCGGCCGCATGGTCGAGGAGAATCGTCCACATTCGATCATCCTGTGGGGCCCGCCGGGCACCGGAAAGACGACGATCGCCCGGCTTTTGTCGACGGCGTTCCAGCTGCACTTCGTGCAGCTGTCCGCGGTGTTCGCCGGCGTCGCCGATCTCAAGAAGACGTTCGAGGCCGCGCGGCAGCGCCGCAAGACGGGGCAGGGCACCTTGCTCTTCATCGACGAGATTCACCGCTTCAACCGCAGCCAGCAGGACTCGTTTCTGCCGGTGGTGGAAGACGGCACCATTGTCCTTGTCGGCGCCACAACGGAAAATCCTTCCTTCGAATTGAACGGCGCCCTCCTCAGTCGTGCGCAGGTGCTCGTGCTCCGCCGGCTTGACGATGCGGCGCTGGAAGCGCTGCTCGAACGCGCCGAAACGCACTACGGCGACGCGCTCAAGCTCACGGAAGACGCGCGTCAAACTCTGCGCGCGATGGCGGACGGCGACGGCCGCTATCTGCTCAACCTGGCTGAGGAAGTTGCGGCGCTGAAAATCGCAAAGCCGCTCGATTCTGCCGCGCTGGTGGCAGCGGTGCAGAAGCGCGCTCCGCTGTACGACAAGTCGCGCGAGGAGCACTACAATCTCATCTCGGCACTGCACAAGTCCATCCGCGGCAGCGATCCCGACGCAGCACTCTACTGGCTCGCGCGCATGCTGGCGGGCGGCGAGCAGCCGCTTTACATCGCGCGGCGTCTGGTGCGGGCGAGCGTGGAAGATATCGGCCTCGCCGATCCGCAAGCCGTCGTGCAGGCACTGGCGGCGAAGGATGTCTATGATTTTCTCGGCAGCCCCGAAGGGGAAATCGCCCTGGTGCAATGCGTGCTCTACCTGGCCAGCGCGCCGAAATCGAACGCCGTGTATGTGGCGCAGGCGGCAGCGACGCGTGCTGCCGGACAATACGGCTCGCTCATGCCGCCGGCGCACATTCTCAACGCACCAACCAAGCTGATGAAAGGTCTCGGCTACGGCAAAGGTTACGAGTATGACCACGCGGCCGAAGAAGCTTTCTCCGGCCAAAACTATTTTCCCGATGGCATGGAGCGGCAGAATCTGTATCAGCCGAAGGACACCGGCTTCGAACGCGAAATCCAGAAGCGGCTCGACTATTGGTCGAAGCTCAGGGGGAAGAAGCACCAGGCCTAGACGTCGGCGACTTCTGCTTCCTCCTCGATCGGAATTTGTGCCACCTGCGCCGCGTGCTGGTTCAATTGTGCCGCCAGGAAATGGCCCATCGCCACCGCTGTCACGCACAGGACAACAGAAACAACGATGTTCACGCCGGCGCGCAGCATCGCCCCCGTCCGGATCAAGTCCAGCGTCTGCAGGCTGAAGGAGGAAAACGTGGTGAAGCCGCCGCAGACGCCGACCATCACGAACAGCCGCCAGTTCTCCGACACGGGGTAGCGGCCGTGCGCCAGGGTCAGCGTGCCGAAGAACCCGATGAGGAAAGACCCGGTGATGTTGATCAGGATTGTGCCCCAGGGAAGGCCGCGGCTGATCGGAAGCGCGGCCAGCGAGATGGCATAGCGCGCAAAGCTGCCCAGCGCCCCGCCAACAATGACATAGAGACAGGTGACAGGGGACATGGATGCTCCTTGGGCGGCGGGCCGCCTTGCCGCAAACGAATGGCAGGAGTCATCAGCCGTCTGGCGCAGGCGGCCATCGGGCGGTTAAAGGAGGAACCCCATCTCCTGACCCGATGCTAGGAGAGGGAAGGAAAGCCGTCAACGCGAGCCCGAATGAGCGCCGCCAACATTTCTGTCGACAAAGAGGACGACGGCGCACGGCTGGATCGCTGGTTCAGGCGGCATCATCCGGCCTTGAGTCATGGAGCGGTGGAGAAGCTGCTGCGGACGGGGCAGGTGCGGCTGGACGGCAAGCGAGCCAAAGCGGCAGATCGGATATCCGCTGGGCAAATCATACGGTTACCACCGCAACTTCAGACAGCGAACAAGCCTGTGGAGCAATCCTCCACCAATTCATCAACGGTCCACAAAGCACCCACAGAGCGGGAGAGGAAAGATGTCGAAGGCCTTGTAATCCATAAGGACGCTTCCGTTCTCGTGCTCAACAAGCCACCGGGGCTAGCGACCCAGGGCGGCAGTGGCATCACGAAGCATATCGATGGAATGCTGGAGAATCTGACCTTCGGCAAGAAGCAGAAGCCGCGCCTGGTCCATCGGCTGGATCGCGATACGTCAGGCGTGCTGGTGGTGGCTCGTACCGTTCCCGCAGCGGCCGCGTTATCGGAATCCCTCAGGCGGCGCGATGCGCAGAAAGTCTACTGGGCGCTCGTGCGCGGGGTGCCGGAGAAGCGGTCCGGCACGATCAAGCTGGCGCTGATCAAACAGGGCGGCCGCGGCGAGGAGAAGATGGTCGGGGTAGAGCGCGACACCGAGGACGCCAAACACGCCATCACCGATTATGTCGTGATCAATCAGGTGGGCGACGAATACGCCTGGGTCGCCGCGAAGCCGGTCACCGGCCGCACCCACCAGATCCGTGTCCATCTGGCGAGCCTTGGCACCCCCATTGTTGGCGATTTCAAGTACGGCACCACGGCGGCGCAGCCGGCCCGCGATATCGAGAACCGGCTGCACCTGCATGCCCGCTCGATCGACATCGCCCATCCCGACGGTGGCCGCTTGCGCGTGACCGCTCCGCTGCCGCCCCATATGCAGAAGACGTGGAAGCTCTTAGGTTTCCACGAGAGCGAAGCCCGCGATCCCTTTCCGCCGAGACGCAAATGAAACAGCCGCCGAAGCCGTCCTTCATCAAGAATTGGCGCGAGATCGAGGCGCCGGCCGCGCCGCCCGGATCGCCGGAGGACTTCGGCTTTGCGTCAGAGTTGGCGACCGCGGCGGGCATCAACCATTTCCGCGTCGCGCACCTACGCATCCCACCGGGAGTGCGCGCCTATCCGCCGCTGGCGATGGACGATCTCGAGATTTTCGCCTTTGTGTTGGAAGGCAAACCCGATCTTTGGGCCGACGGCCATTTGCATCGGCTGAGCGAAGGGCAGGGCGCCACCTTTAACGCCGGCACCGGGCTTGCGCATTCGCTGATCAACAATTCGGATGCGGACGTACGGGTGTTCGTGTTCACCGAAGCGTTCCGGCGCAATTCGCGCGCGTCGCACCCGCTTGAGCCGCAGCTCAAGGAACAGCTCGCGAAATCGGGAATGCTTTGGGAGGAGGCACCGAAGCGGAAGCTGGGGCCCAATGACGGCAACCCGGCATCGAATGTGGGCCGCAAGCGTGGCATGCCGGATTTCGTTGCGCACTGGCGCGACTTCCTGAGCAAGAAACCTGGCCAGTACCCGAAAAGCGGTGAGATGCACACGTTTGAATCCCGCTTCGACAATCGCGCGCGGTTCTCGCGAATTGCGATGCGGGCGCAGCTACTCAAACCCGGCCGCCGCACCAGCTGGCCACATGCCGAGCGCGACGAAAGTGAGTTTGTCTATGTGGTTTCCGGCGAGGTAGACGCGTGGAACGATGGCTGGATCACGCCGATGGGCGAGGGGGATTTCATCGGCTGGAAGAACGGTACCGGCGTCACACACGCCATCCTCAACAACAGTGACGAGGATGCGGTCATTATCGTCGGCGGCGAGCGATCCCGGTTGGTCAATCAGTACTGGTACCAGTTCCATCCGAAGTACAACAAGGAGATTGGCGCCGCGTATTGGGCCGATCATCCGGTGCCCAAGCTTGGCCCACACGACGGTCTGCCGGATGCACTGCGCGAGCGCGTTCCGGCGCGCTTCCGCCGCTCGGCCGTTGCCGCCAATGAGGCGGCACGGAATCTCGGCGTGCATAAACGGAAGTGATGAAGCGGTTCTACAAGGAGGTTTCGGTATCGCCGTCGCCGGGCGAACTTAGTGGGTTCACCGTTCTGCTCGACGGAAAGCCGGTGAAGACACCCAACCGGGCGACGCTGAATCTGCCGAACGTCCCGCTCGCGGAAGCCGTCGCTGAGGAATGGCGCGAGCAGGGCGAGAAGCTCCACAGGCAGACCATGCCGCTGACGCGGCTTGCCTTTGCCGCACTGGATGTGGTGATGGCGAATCGTGCGAATGTCGCGAATGAAATCGTTAAATATGCAACGAGCGATCTACTCTGTTATCGCGCGGAGGAGCCGCCGGATTTGGTCATGCGGCAGGCGTGTGTGTGGGATCCGCTGCTCGATTGGGCCGCTGAGACTTACGGGGCGCGGCTAGAGGTTGGCGCGGGCATCCGCCATGTCGCGCAGCCACCGGAAGCCATCGCCGAACTTGAAATCGCCGTGTCGAGGTACGACGAATTCGAATTGGCCGTGCTGCACACCGCAACGAGCATCACCGGCTCGCTGATTCTGGCGCTGGCATTGGCGGAGGAAGAGGTCGACGCCAAGGAGGCGTTCGATGCCGCCATGCTGGATGAGACGTTCCAGTCCGAGAAATGGGGCATCGATGCCGAGGCTGAGCAGCGCCGCCGCCACCTTCTTTCCGAATTGACCGCAGCCGAGAGATTTCTGAGGCTGCTATCCAGCTGAATTCCACAATTCCACGCGATACGATAAAACCATTTTTGTAAGCGGGAGGACAACATGCGAATTGTAATCTTCGCTGTGCGGAGCGTTGCTCTGTGGGACCGATGCGGTCGCAGCATCAGCCAGCAGTTCAGAGGTAACGACGGCGCGAACGAATAGCGCCGACGAAGCGGCCATTCGTGCGGTCGTCGATGCCTTTGCGAAAAGCTGGAATACACAAGGAATGCCGGGCTTCGGCGATCTGTTCACGCCAGATGCGGATTTCGTCGTGATCACCGGCAGGTGGTTCAGGGGCCGAAGCGAAAACGTCAGCTACCATAAGCGCCTCTTGGGGCAGTTCTATAAAGGTAGCCGGCTCTCGCCTGAGAAGGTGTGGGTGCGTTTTGTCTCTCCGACTGTCGCTGTGGCGTACGTCGATTGGAGGAGCTGGTATACGGATCACGGTAAACAGCAGGAACAAACGGCGTTGATGACATTGGTGCTCATCAAGCAGGACCGCGCTTGGAAGATTACCGCTGCGCACAACACACTAACAAGCGGCCCTATGTATACTTTCCATAGACCACCGAAAACCCCAGGCGGCTGAGGCGGCCGCCGGAATGTGGCCGAGAATGCGATCGTCATCTCGCTCGATCGCGCAGTTCTTCCGCGACTCCGCGTCTCCGCGTGAGACCACCTTGACCCGCAACTCCGCCCCTCACACTCTCGCGCCGCGGGACACAAGCGGCAGGCCATGAAGCACATCCTTTCGGAATTGGAAGCACGACGGAAGCGGGCGCGCGCCGGCGGCGGCGAGAAGCGCATCGCCGCCCAGCACGAGCGCGGCAAGCTCACCGCGCGCGAGCGCCTCGATCTGCTGCTCGATGCGAACTCCTTCGAGGAGTTCGACATGTTCGTGCAGCACCGCAACACCGATTTCGGCGCCGACAAGAATGTCATTCCCGGCGACGGCGTGGTCACCGGCTGGGGCACCATCAACGGCCGCATGGTCTATGTCTACGCCAAGGATTTCACGGTCTTCGGCGGCTCGCTCTCCGAAACCCACGCCCAGAAGATCTGCAAGATCCAGGATATGGCGATGCAGAACGGCGCGCCGATGATCGGCCTGCTCGATGCCGGCGGCGCGCGGATTCAGGAAGGCGTGGCATCGCTTGCCGGCTATGGCGAAGTGTTCAAGCGCAACACGCTTGCGTCCGGCGTGGTGCCGCAGCTGTCGGTGATCATGGGGCCGTGCGCGGGCGGTGATGTGTATTCGCCGGCGATGACCGACTTCATCTTCATGGTGCGCGACACGAGCTACATGTTCATCACCGGACCGGAGGTGGTGAAAACGGTCACACAGGAAGACGTGACGCCGGAAGAACTCGGCGGCGCCAAAGTGCACACGACGAAGTCCGCGGTGGCCGACGGCGCCTACGACAACGATGTGATCGCGCTGGAAGAAATCCGCCGGCTCTACGATTTCCTGCCGCTCAACAATCGCGACAAGCCGCCATCATGGCCGACCACCGACGATCCGCAGCGCGTCGAGATGAGCCTCGATACGTTGGTGCCGGAGAATCCGAACAAGCCCTACGACATGAAGGAACTGATCCTGAAGGTTGCGGACGAAGGCGATTTCTTCGAGATTGGGGAAGCCTTCGCGAAGAACATCATTACCGGATTCGGGCGCATCGAGGGCTCGACGGTTGGTTTCGTCGCCAACCAGCCGATGGTGCTGGCCGGCGTGCTGGATAGTGACTCAAGCCGCAAAGCGGCGCGCTTCGTGCGCTTCTGCGACTGCTTCAACATCCCCATTGTGACCTTCGTCGATGTGCCGGGTTTCATGCCGGGCGTGGCGCAGGAGCATGGCGGCATCATCAAACATGGCGCCAAGCTGCTGTTCGCCTACACCGAAGCCACTTCGCCCAAGGTCACCGTGATCACGCGCAAGGCTTATGGCGGCGCCTATGACGTGATGGCGTCCAAGCACATGCGCGCCGATGTGAACTATGCTTGGCCCTCAGCGCAGATCGCGGTGATGGGCGCCAAAGGGGCAGTGGAGATCATCTTCCGCAACGAGCGCGGCAATGCCGATGCCATCGCCGAGCGCACCAGGGAATACGAGGACCGGTTCCTCAACCCCTTCGTCGCGGCCTCACGCGGCTATATCGACGACGTGATCCGCCCGCATTCCACCCGCTGGCGCGTGGCCCGCGCGCTTAGGATGCTGAAGAACAAGCAAGTCCCGCAGATCTGGAAGAAGCACGACAACATCCCGTTGTAATCTCCCCGGTTCAGGCGCTGATCTTTGGACTATACGGAACTTGTCCCGCACAAGGACGAAACTGTAAGCTGTTGATTGCGCGGAGATGTGGGGACCTGCCATGCGGTCGATAATTGCAGCAATACTGGCGCTTGCGCTGGTACCGGTGATGGCGCAGGCGAAGGACACGCGATCCGCCAATCGGCAGCTCGCCTATTTTCAGACCAAGAACATTTATCATTTCGGCTTGCGCGGCACGCACACTGTCGCGCTCACCTTCGATGACGGCCCGAACGGCAACACGCTTGCAGTGCTCGACGCGCTGCGGGCTCAGAACATCAAGGCCACGTTCTTCGTCGTCGGCAAGATGGCGGAGGCCCATCGCGACGTGCTGCGTGAGATCGCGGTGGAAGGTCACCTGCTCGGCAATCACAGCGCAACCCATCCGCTGCTTGGCGACACGTATGTGCAGCATCCGGAGCTGCTGCTCGATCAGATTCGCGCGGTGGACGATCAGATCGCTCCGCTGATGCCAGCCGACGCGAAATTCTACTTCCGCGCGCCCTATGGCGCCTGGCGGAAATCGCATGCCGCTGTGCTGAACGCCGACCCCGTGCTGAAGAAATATGTCGGGCCGATCTACTGGGATGTCGGTGGCGCTACGACGTTCAACGACGACGGCTACATCCTCAGCTCCGCCGATTGGCAATGCTGGGGCCGCAAGTGGAGCGCTGAGACCTGCGCCAAGGGATATTTGCGCGAAATCCGCCGCAAGGACGGCGGTGTGGTCCTGATGCACTGCGTCGGATCAAAAGCCGCCGATCTGGTGAATGCGGTCGTGCCGGCCCTCATCGAAGAAGGCTACAGCTTCGTTCGGCTCGACGAAGTGCCCGAGTTGCAAAAATACGAGACGCCGCCGGAAGAGAGTCCGGTTATGGCGATGAATACGCGCGGCGAACTAAGCGGCGCGCGAAAGTAGAGCCGTTCAATTTCCGATAGCGTAGAGGTGCGCGTCGTTGATCGCGTAGGCCGTGCCATCGGGTCCCACCAAGGTCGGCGTATAGGACTCCAGGGTCGGAGGATTCAACACGAAGGCTTGCGACAGCGAATTGGTGGTCAGGTCCCAGCGGTAGGTGGTGCCGTCCTCGCTGTTGGCGATGACCGATTTCGTCGCCGGATCGACCACAGCCGAATTGATGCACCACTCGTACACCGCGCCAGCCGGATCACCGGGATCTTGCGTTGGTCCGATCTTGGTCAGCACCTCGTTCATGACCTTGACGGAGGGAATGATCGGGTCGCGCTCCTCGGCGTTCGGATCGAGGATCGCGATCTTGTTGTGCCCATCGCCGGTGCCGACACCGTAGTAGTTGTTGTATTTGCTCATCAGCAGATAGCTCGAGCTGCCGTGATAGGACGGCACCATATTGGATGGCACCACCGACACCGTATCGTCCCAGCCGAACGAGCCGGGTATCTTCTCTTGCGTCAGCTTCGAATTGAAATGCAGCAGCCAGCCGCGGTCGTTGTGGCTCACGGCATCGTACTCCAGCACGCCGTAATAGACATCGCCATCCGGCCCGATGGTGGGTGAGGCGGATGAATCGTCGGTCAGGAAGGCCCCCGACCCGGAGTTCGGATCGATCAGCGGCGCACGATATTTCGGCTTCAGGTTTTTCGCGTTGAGGCCCAACAAATAGCCGTTCGATCCGTCGCTGACGGCGATATAAACGGTTTTGCCATCGCGGGAGATGGCCGGCGCGCAATTCATCGCCACCTGAACGATGTACTGGCCGTTCGACGCATCGTGAGCCGAAATCCAGGTTCCTTTGCCGCCGGCACTGATGCGGGCGATGCCGCTCTTGAGACCGATCGGTGTCGATCCGGTCACCACAAATCCGAAATAGATGTTGCCGTCTTCGTCTGCCGTGATCGGCGTGCTGATCATCACATTGTTGTCGTACGCAGAATGATTCTGCCGGTAATTCTTCCGGCCAAAGAACACGACCTTGCCGCTGTTGCCCGATGCGAGATCCGGCGTGTCGCGGTATGCCACCACGCCGCCGCGCAAGCCATAATAGAGCCGGTTTTGCGCGGTCAGATGCGCCGGCACGCTCGGCGTCCAGTCATGCGGCGCGAACAGAAAATTGCTGTTCGCCCGCCAGATGAGATCGCCGGTGGCTCCGTTATGCGCCTCGATGCGAAAGGCGCCACCCGAATCTGCCTTTACCGGCACGAGGACCGTGTTCGATTCGGTGATCATCGGCGAAGCGTAATGGATCAGGATGAAGCCGCTTTGCGACTGAAGGTCGACGGGCATCGACCAATGCTTGCGCGTGAGATTTTGCGATGCCACGGGCGAATTGGCGTTGTGCTGGGCATCGCCGCCATATCCGCGCCAATCCGGCTGCGCCCCCGCGGCGCTCCCGACAACACATACGAACCCGGCAGCAAGCAGTACGCAGCGCAACATCGACATGGATTTTTCCCGGATTGTCCGAATCAAGCCGTAGCACAGGAGGGCCTGCGCCCGATAGCGGCAAGAATGTTGCGAATGGTTCAGTGACGAAACTTGCTGACTGACCGGTTAGTTAGTTAACACGAAAATTTGGAGGTCGATTCAGGCGCAATGCGAGCGCCGATCCAAAAAGGGGTGTTTTCGATTTTCATCCCGGTGTGGCCATCATTCGTGGAGCGCGTGGCCTCATCGCGTGCTGGTCTTCGCAGACACGGACGGATGAGAGACGGCGCAAAGTCTCGTGAGGCTCACGGCCCCGCGCGGATAACGGACATGATAGTCCTTTCGAGGTTGTTTTTGAAATTTTCTGCGCGCGTCGAAAGACATGCACACTTTCGGGGCTGTTGCCGACCAGCTTATTCAAGACCTTCGGGCGCTGCCAGCATCCTCAATTACCACTGACGATGTATTAGGCGTCCTTCGTCCCTCGTGGGGCGTGAAGCACGAGACAGCGTCTCGAATCCGCGGGCGGATTGAGCGCGTACTCGACGCGGCGAAGGTGAAAGGTCTTCGCGCCGGAGAAATCCGGCGCGGTGGAAAGGCCATCTCGAACTCCTGCTGCCGCAGCGACAGATGCGCGGCCATCATCCCGCAATGCCCTATACGGAGGTTGCTGAATTTCTGCGCGAGGTGACCGCCCGCCTGGTGCTAACGCATCGTCGCCATTGGCGATTTGGTTAGCGCAACGAAGGCTTCACAGGCCGGCGAAGGCGTTGGCGGATAGACGATCCACAAAGACCTGTCCTCCGGAAACTGCTCAATGGTTTTCACGACCAGCTTTCCGGCTTCGTCATTCCGCACGCAGAGGAGCGGCACGATGCCGATGCCCATATTCTGCCCGACCAGCCGCTTGATGGATTCCAGGGTTCCGGTTTCCACGGAAGGGTTGAGCGGAACGTTTGCGCGCCGAAAGATGCCCGCCACGCGTTCGCGCAACTCCGATGTCTCCGTGAGAAGGATCAGCGCCTCGCTGCCAAGCGCCTCCAAGGTAATCGATTCCTGTGCGGCCAACGGATGGCGCGGGTTCAGCAGCGCAATCAGGCGATCCTTCATCAAGAGTTCCGCCTTGAGCTCCTGGTCCCGTGGCTTATCCGCCACCAGGGCCACATCGACATCGTGACGCCGCAGGGCTGCGAGCATGGCTTCCGAATAGCCCATGGATATCTTGAGCCGTATTGCCGGGTGCTTCTCCTGGAAGGTTTGCGAGAGCTGCGGCAGCAGGTAGTCGCCGATGCTTTGATTGACGCCAATGCGCAGACTGCCCCGCATTGCGGTGCGAATCTCTTCCACTTGCACCAGCGCTTCGTTCAGGAGCGAAAGCGCGCGCTTGGCATATTCGAACAGCACTTCCCCGGCAGCGCTCAGCCGAAGACCGCGGCTCGACGAGCGCTCAAACAGAACGGCGCGGATTTCATCTTCCAGCTTGCCGATGGCCATGCTCACGGCTTGCGGCGTCCGATGCACCCGTTCCGCCGCTTTCTGCAGCGATTGCTCCTCGGCCGCCGCGACAAACATCTGCAGTTGCATCAATTCCATGCCGTGAGTGTACGGCTACGGCGGCGCAGAAAAAATGGCGGTCTCGGTGAAATGCAGAAGAGGCGACTTCCGTTGGAAGTTGCCTCTTTTCACGCGCCGGGGTTGGGAGCCCGCAGACCTAGCGGGTACGCAAATAGCCGTGAAAATTGTCTGCGTTATCGCGGTAATATCCCATGACCTCGCCAGCATCGCTGCTTCGGGAAACAGTGTAGAATGAACCCGGGGGATCGAATATGTTGATCTTTCCGCCTGGTCGTCGCACGAAACCCTGAGATACATAGTTGACATCGACACAGAATCCTACGATCTGTCCTTTGTCGTTTAGACCGTTAACCCCGAAGGATACACATTCCTGCGGGAGATCGAACGACGAGATCGTTCCATCGGCACCCCGAAAATAGAGATGTTCGCCCTTGGCATCTCGGTACGTTCCCGCAATCGCGCCCTTGTTGTTGATGCTGTTGGCATTGGTGTTCATTGATCCCGGAGGATCAAAAGTTGTAATCGTCCCATCAGTAGTCCTTACGAAGCCATGCTTCGTGCCGCTAGCGTCAAGGTAAGCGCCCACGATCGAGCCCTTGTCATTGATCTTCCAAGCCCAGGTATTAGTTGATCCAGCAGGGTCGAACGTCTTGATCTTTCCGCGCGAAGTACGCACAAAGCCGTGACATTGGTATAAGGTTCCGCAAGCAATATCCCCAGAACCGTAGTAATATTGTCCTGCGATTTCACCTTTCTTGTTGATGCCCCACCCCTCCGTGCTGCCTGCTCCCTTGACGTCAAACGTCGTAAAGGTACCGTCCGCAGCCCTGACATAGCCGTGCTCGCCAGACTCGCTGTCCAAGTAATATCCAGTGATCTCGCCAGTTTCATTTATTCTGAGAGCGTATGTCGTGCCCCCCGATCCCGGAGCGTCAAACGTTGTGTACGATCCATCAGCACCTCGCAGGAACCCCGATTGACCAGTATCGCTCAGATAGTACCCCGTAATCATACCGCTACCGTTCATGTCCCATGCCCAAGTGCTGCTAGAGGCCGGGGGATCGAATGTCGTGTATATTGGTTTCGCTTGAGCGCTTAGGCTCCATCCCAGGCTTGCGGCTGCTACACAAAGCAAGAGCTGGCCGCGGCGCGAGCCATGTTTACCGTCCCGTCTACTGAACATCGAAGTCCTCCCTCTTTCATATTTGGTCGGCGCGCGCCGCCGGCCGGCAACCGCCCCAATTCATGATTTGGAAGATTGCGAGCGCGGAAGCGCGATGACAATTCAATAATGTTTGGTGGGGCTAAAGCCGCGCTTACGAGACCTCCGTTCATCGTTCATAGGGAACATCGCCCTCAACGGTCGTGCGATGCATATGGCGTCTGAACTGCAGCGGGCAGCCATGCGCCAAATGAAGCGTGCAACGGTTGTCCCAAAATGCGAGATCGTGTTGCCGCCAGTTGTGTCGATAGACGAAGCAAGGCTGCGTGCAATGCCAGAAGAGGAGATCGAGCAGGTCGCGGCTTTCGGAGTCTGCCAAATCGACGATGCGCGTTGTGAATCCCTCATTCACGAACAAGCATTTGCGGCCGGTCTCCGGATGCGTCCGCACGACCGGATGCGCAACGTCAGGCACCCCCTCCATTCGGTTTTGCGACAGCGGCGGCCGCCATTTGGAGTCGCTCATCTGCGCATAGCGATGGCTGTATGAATGGATTGCGCGCTTTCCCGAGAGCCGTACCTTCAGTTCACCGGGCAGCTCTTCATAGGCCGCGGTCATATTGGCGAAAGAT
>DASYBT010000138.1:0-13499 GCA_036500585.1 Rhizomicrobium sp. | reverse complement strand
TGCTCAGATATGTGAAGTTGCTGACCACCGCGGGCAGGTAACCCGCGCGGCACCCATCTCCGCAAGAGGAACCGGGCTTCTGCAGAATGAAGCGCGCCGTGAAATAATTTTGCACGGGACCTTCGCATATGCGGATGAACGGCGGTTCACAATCGCGCGCGGCAGATCGGCAACATGGCGACGCGATGCTGTGCAGTCGCCAATAACTTGGGCGAGAAACGCTTTTTCAAATCGGCAAAAGGAGTTACACTGATTCCCGCTCGACCGTGCCCCGATACGCGAGGAGGCCGGCGATCAGTCAACGCGAGAGGGGTGGTTCAAGGGCGATGATCTGCGCGGCAAAGCCGCGCAGATGCGAACGAATACGCACGCCCGAAAAGGGAACAAATGAGGTTGCTTAAGGATTAGTTCACGGCAGGTTGAGACGATGCTGCTGTGCGTGGGGTTCACCGGTCTTGTCATGCCCAAGAAGGGCCACGACATGAATTGTGGATGGGTGTGCTGGACGTAACTGGAGTCTGACCTCGATGAGCACGCTGGATGTGTTCGACATCTTCACCCGCGACTACGCGCGCGAACGCTTCGAGACGATGAGTTTGCGCGACTGGCTGCTTTCTGCGCGCGACGACAAGATGCTCTACGCCGCGCCTGCGGAGCGGCTGGTCCAGACGATCGGCGAGCCCGAGCTCCTCGACACTTCGCAGGATCCGAGGCTCGGCCGCATCTTCTTCAATCGCACGATCAAGCGCTATCCCGCGTTCGACGGGTTCTTCGGCATGGAAGATACGATCGAGCGCATCGTCGGCTACTTCAAGCACGCGGCTCAAGGTCTGGAGGAACGCCGGCAGATTCTCTACCTCCTTGGTCCGGTCGGCGGCGGCAAGTCATCGTTGGCCGAGCGGCTCAAGGATCTGATGGAGAGACATCCGATCTATGTGCTGAAGGCCGGCGATCAGATCAGCCCCGTGTTCGAAAGCCCGCTCGGGCTGTTCCGTTCGGCCGAGCTGATGGACCTGCTCTCCGACAAGTACGGCATCGAAAAGCACCGGTTGAGCGGCATCATGAGCCCCTGGGCGGTGAAGCGGCTCGACGAATTCGGCGGGGACATCTCCAAGTTCGAAGTGGTGAAGCTCTATCCCTCCAAGCTGCGCCAGATCGCGGTCTCCAAGACGGAGCCAGGCGACGAAAACAACCAGGACATCTCGAGCCTTGTCGGCAAGGTTGATATCCGCAAGCTGGAGCACTACTCGCAGAACGATCCGGATGCTTATTCCTTCTCCGGCGGCCTTTGCCGCGCCAACCAGGGCCTGCTCGAATTCGTCGAGATGTTCAAGGCGCCGATCAAGGTTCTGCATCCGCTGCTCACCGCGACCCAGGAAGGCAATTACATCGGCACCGAGACGCTGGGGCCGATCCCGTTCAACGGCATCATCCTGGCGCACTCCAACGAAGCCGAATGGACAGTGTTCAAGGCCAATCGCAACAACGAGGCGTTCCTCGACCGCATCTGCGTGATCACCGTGCCGTATTGCCTGCGGGTGACGGAAGAGACCCAGATATACAAGAAGCTGATCAAGGGAAGCGAACTCGCCGGCACGCCGTGCGCACCGGAGACGCTCGAGATGCTGGCCAAGTTCTGCGTCATGACCCGGCTCAAGGAGCACGAGAACTCCAACCTCACCTCCAAGATGCGCGTCTATGACGGCGAGAAGCTGAAGGATACGGATCCGAAGGCGAAGACGTTGCAGGAATACAAGGACTCAGCAGGCGTCGACGAAGGCATGACGGGCATCTCCACCCGCTTCGCCTACAAGACCCTGTCGGAGACGTTCAACTACGACGTCACGGAAGTGGCCGCCGATCCGGTGCACCTGATGTACGTGCTCGAGCAGTCGATCAAGCGCGAGCAGTACCAGAACGAGACCGAGAAGAAATATCTGGAGTTCATCAAGGCGGAACTGGCGCCAAAATACGCCGAGTTCATCGGCAAGGAAATCCAGAAGGCTTATCTCGAAAGCTACGGCGAATACGGCCAGAACCTGTTCGATCGCTACATCGCCTATGCCGATGCCTGGATCGAAGACCAGGACTTCAAGGACGCCGACACCGGCCAGCTGCTTGACCGTGCCGCGCTCGACAACGAGCTCAGCAAGATCGAGAAGCCGGCTGGCATCGCCAACCCCAAGGACTTCCGCAACGAAGTGGTGAAGTTCGCGCTGCGCTACCGGGCGCAGAACGAAGGCAAAAACCCGGCCTGGACGGCGTACGAGAAGATCCGCTCGGTCATCGAGAAGCGGATGTTCACGCAGGTCGAGGATTTGCTGCCCGTCATCAGCTTCGAGTCGAAGAAGGATAACGAGACGGCGACCAAGCATAACGAGTTCGTCAAGCGCATGCTGGCGCGCGGCTACACGCCGCGCCAGGTGCGCCGGCTCGTGGAATGGTACATGCGCGTCAATAAGGCGGGCTGAGATGTGCTTCGGGGCTCGCGCTTCGCGCTCGCAGCTCAGCATGACGACACCATTGCCGGGGCACGCGAAGTTCTGCTTGCGTCATCCTGATGTGCGCTGCGCGAGCAGCGCGCCGAAGGACGCACAATGACCCACTTCATCGACCGGCGACTCAATCCGAAGGGCAAATCGCTCGGCAACCGCCAGCGCTTCCTGCGGCGCGCGCGCGCGCAGATCCGCGAGGCGGTGCAGAAATCGCTCAAGGATGCCGCCGTCGCCGACATCGACAAAGACCGCAAGATCAAGATTTCGAGCAAGGGCACGAAGGAGCCGCGCTTCCGGCTCGATCCAAAATCCGGCGGTGAGCACGATTTCGTGCTGCCCGGCAACAAGGAGTTCATGCCCGGCGACGAAATCAAGAAGCCGCGCTCGGGCGATGGCGGCGGCAGCGGCAAGCAGGCAGCGGATTACGCGGAGGGTGAGGACGATTTCGAGTTCACCATGACGCAGGAGGAGATTCTCGACATCTTCTTCGAGGACCTGGAACTGCCGAATCTCGTCCGCACAACCTTGAAGGAAACACCGAGCAAGACGTGGAAGCGGGCCGGCATCACCACCGCCGGTTCACCCAACCAGATCAATCTCATCCGGACGATGCGCAACGCGCAGGGCCGCAGGCTCGCGCTCAAGCGGCCGAAGACGGAACACGTTCAGGCGCTGGCTGCCGAACTGGATGCATTGGAGCGCGCCGACCAACCCGATCGGGAGAAGATCGCCGCGCTAAAAGAAAGACTTGCGCTTCTCGAAGCCAAACGAAAGTGGATCGCCTACATCGATCCGGTGGACGTTCGCTTCAATTCCTTCGCCGAACAGCCGGTGCCGACGTCCCAGGCCGTGATGTTCTGCCTGATGGATGTGTCCGGTTCGATGGGCGAACGCGAGAAGGATCTCGCCAAGCGATTTTACATGCTGCTGCATCTGTTCCTGAAGCGACGCTACGACAAGGTAGACATCGTCTTCATCCGCCACACGCACGATGCGCAGGAAGTGGACGAGCAGGAATTCTTCTATTCACGCCAATCCGGCGGCACCATCGTCTCCACCGCGCTCGACAAGATGCTGGAAATTCAGAAGGAGCGCTACGCAACCGCGGATTGGAATATCTACGCGGCGCAAGCCTCCGATGGCTACACGCAATCCGGCGACGCGCGGCACTGTGTCGAGATGCTCAACAACGACATCATGCCGCTGTGCCAATACTACGCGTACATCGAAATCCTCGACGAGCGGGAGATGGAAGTGTTCGCCAGCGAGGATTCCGGCGCCGAATTGTGGCGCGCCTATCGAACCGTTGCGGAAGGCTGGCCGAACTTCGCCACCAAGCGCATCTCCAAGCCTGCGGACATCTTCCCCGTCTTCCGCGAGCTATTCCGCAAAAGCGAGTCTGTGTCGTGAGTGTCGGTGGGGCGGTCGCATCCCTGAAAGTTCACGCGGAGACGCGGAGACGCGGAGATATTGACTGCGTTGACGAGATGTTTCGTCACTTGCCGCTGCCTAGCTGGCGCGCGAAGCGCGCCGAAAGAATCCCAAGATCGGCTGTATACCGTGCCACGTATCCACTGCACCTCCGCGCCTCCGCGGCTCCGCGTGAAAATCCCTTTGGTAACAATGGCACCAGGCATGAGGGGCGGCCGTGACCAAGCTTTTTTCAGAAGCCGAGTGGGATTTTGCGACCTTGGATCGCACCTACAAGGCGATCGAGGAGATCGCGCTAAATGATCTAAAGCTCGACGTGTATCCCAACCAAGTCGAGGTGATCTCGTCCGAACAGATGCTGGATGCCTATTCCTCTCTCGGCATGCCGCTCATGTACAACCACTGGAGCTTCGGCAAGCTGTTCGCCCGCGAGGAGACCCTCTATCGCGCCGGCTATTCGGCGCTTGCCTACGAGATCGTCATCAATTCGAGCCCGTGCATCTCCTACCTTCTCGAAGAGAACACGATGACGATGCAGGCGCTGGTCATGGCCCACGCCGCGTTTGGCCATAATCATTTTTTCAAGAACAATTATCTGTTCCAGCAATGGACGAACGCGGAGGGCATTCTCGACTACCTTGCCTTTGCCAAGGGCTACATGGCCGCCTGCGAGGAGCGTTATGGCCGTGAGGACGTCGAGGCCATTCTCGATTCAGCCCATGCGCTGATGGACCAGGGCGTGTTCCGCTATCGCCGGCCGCCCAAGCCCTCGCGCGAGCGGGTGATGGAGAAGCACCGTGCCCGCCGCCAATACGAGGAAGAGGCCTACAACGAGCTGTGGCGCACCCTGCCGGCCGGCATCGAGCCGCCATCGGCCCCGCCGATCCCCGATCCCGAAGGCGATTTCGACGGCGACATGAAGCTGCCGGAAGAGAACCTTCTCTACTTTCTCGAAAAACATTCGCCGGCGCTGAAATCGTGGCAGCGGGAGACGCTGCGCATCGTGCGAACCCTGGCGCAGTATTTCTATCCGCAGCGGCAGACGAAGGTGATGAACGAAGGCTGCGCCACCTTCGTGCACCACACCATCATGAACATGCTGTACGACCGCGGCCTCATCACCGAAGGCTCGCTGCTCGAGTTCATGCACAGCCACACCAGTGTGATCTATCAGCCGGAGTTTGACGACCGCCGCTACAACGGCATCAATCCCTATGCACTTGGCTACGGCATGATGGCCGACATCAAGCGCATCTGCGAGGATCCGATGGACGAGGATCGCGACTGGTTTCCGGCCTTTGCCGGCTCAGGCGATTTCATGGCGGTCTTGAAGGATGCCTGGGCGAACTACCGCGACGAGAGCTTCATCGAGCAGTTCCTGTCGCCCAAGCTGATGCGCGACTTCCGCATGTTTGCCTTGCACGACACGGCGGAGGAGCCCGCCTATCACGTCGCCGCCATTCACAATGAGAGCGGCTACCGCGCCGTGCGGTCGCGGCTCGCCCGCCAGTACGACATCGGCTCAGCGGAAGCGAACATCCAGGTGGCAGCCGCCGATCTCAAGGGCGACCGCACCCTGTTCCTGCGGCACCGCATGCATCGCGGTGTGCCGCTGCACGAGGCAACGAAAAATCTGGTGCTCGCCCATGTCGAGCGGCTTTGGGGACATGAAGTCGACCTCAACGAGATCGACGAAGAGCAATAGCCGGCGACGCTATTTGTGCGTGGCGGCCGTGTGCGTCACGGTCGTTGCCGGGGGAGACCACAGGCCGGAGTAGATCGTCGCTCCGGCGGCAATCACCAGAAGTGCCAAGCCGGCGACAGCGGCCACGATCTTCGGCAGCATTTCGTCCTTGTCGACTTGTTCTGCGGCGTGAACGGGATGTTCCATGACACTGCACCCTTTTCGTCCGGGAGAGCCGGGCCACCGACGGGCGGCCGTTCTGGGCTGGACCCGGGACACATGGCGAACATCATACTCACTTTGGCGTGATAATCCAGAGCGTTTGGCGAACAACTGAGGCGGCTTTTGGGGTTGGCCGCCTCAGTTGAAGTCTCGGGTCACGAGGCATGGGCAGCATGGCTGACTGCTGCCACATGCTGGACCGACTGGACCGGGTTGGCCGTAGGCGGCGCCAGGACGGTCGCCAGGAACAGCATCGCCGTTCCGACCACCGCTGCGATGACCGCCGTGATGGCAACATCGCTGCTGCCGTCGGCGCTGAAAATCGTACTCATCTTACCTCTCCATCGGATTGGCGGGTGCCGGGGTAAGCGCCCTTCGCGAACCAACCTGCCGAAGATGTATGGACATTTTGTTGCGCGGCAAATTCTGGCGGCCATGCGGGGTTAGCATAGGTTCAAACCTTGAAACCCACCTTCCGACACACTAGCGGCAACTTCATAATAGCTTCACGATTCGCGCCGGAAGGGGCAGACTGCGCGGGCCTTGCGCGGGATCAGCCCATGCGTGTCACGATCTACCACAACCCGAAATGCTCGAATTCTCGGCGCTGTCTCGAGATCATCCGGGCCGCCGGTTATGAGCCCACCATCATCGAGTACCTCAAGTTCCCGCCCAGCGCGGCGGAGCTTGAGGCGCTCCTTGCCAGGATGGGCGCCAGCGTGCGCTACATCGTTCGCGCCAAGGAGCCGGTCTATGCCGAGCTGGAGCTCGACGGCGCCACCGACGAAAGGCTGCTCGCTGCCATCGCGATCCATCCCATCCTGCTGAACCGGCCGATCGTGGTGACCGACAAGGGCGCCAAGCTCTGCCGTCCGCCCGAGCTGGTTCACGAGCTGCTCTGACTAGCAGTCGAAAGGCGGCGGTAGGCTTCGGCCACGTGCCGGCTGACGAGCGCTTCGAGGCGCTGGCGGTCTTCGGGCCTGATCCCGGCGCGCGGCGAGAACGGTACACTCTCCGGCGCGCGGGAATCGCGGCTGGCCACCGACTGCATCCGTCGCCGTAGTGCGTCGTCGCAGGCAATGCCCAAGTGCGGCAGGATGGTCGTCCACAGGGCATCCGGCAGATCGCGATAGCCGACCGCCGCTGCGCGCCCATCGCCAAGATGATCGGCCGCGCTGCGGCAGATGCGGCCGAGTGCGATGGCCGTGAGCTCATCGGTGGACATCTGCCCGGCCCCGTCGATCTGCCAGACCTGTTGCGCCATGAAGCCGGAGACGAGATCGCGGCCCGGCGAGGCTGCATGGCTCGCCAACACCTCCGCCGGATCGCGGTGCAGGAGCACGAACGGCGTGTCCGGATAGGCGGCGCGAACGAGCGGCAGCGCCAGCGCCGCCCAGGCATCGAACCGCACAAACCACGGAGCCGCCGCGTCTGCGTGTGTTCGTCCGTAGGCAGACAGAATGGCGCGGACAATGGCGATGCGCTGTGCGGCGATGAGGTGCGGGGTGATATGGGCCAGCAGCAGGGCATCGTTGACCGGCGGCAGCTCGGAAACCACCAGGCTTCCTTCCACCGCGCCGAGCATTCGTGCGGCCAAAGTGGAGCCGCAGCGCGACATGTGGAAGAGGAATCCGGCCGGCGCCGGAGCTTCGTTCGCTGCGGCGCCGGCAACAAAACCGGCCAAGGCCATCCGCTGGAGGAACAGCCGGTTGAAGGGCCGGTTCGCCATCTCCACCAGCGCGCGCTGCTCCAATGCGCCTTGCAGCGGAGCGGCACCGGCATGGGCCCACACCACGAAGGGCGATGGCGTGAAGACCCCGACATGCACCGGCAGCCAGTGCGCGTCTGGCCAATGATCGGCCGTCGCCGGCAGAGGCAGATGCAGCCGCGCCAGCGCCGGATCCGATGGCGCAGCGGCCGCAATCGCGCGGGGATCGAGGCGGATGCCGTGCGCGCCGGCAGCGCACGCCGCCTCGCCCGCGAACACTTCCAGATTCTCGATGCCAGCCAGCCGTGCCGCGAGGTGCTCGTCGGTCCAGACAAGCGCGCGGAGCCTTTCGAGGGCCTGGTCCTGATCTGCCATGGACCGGGAGCCTACCACGCGACGGAGCAGGTGATCTGCCGGGCCCGGATGGCGTAGGATGCTTGCCTCGCGGGGTTTGCGCCCGCATCAACCGAGGGGGAATTTCATGACACGCATTCTTCTCGCCGCCGCCGCGGCGCTGATCGCATTCGCCATGCCGGCATTCGCGTCGGACCAGACCGACATCATGGCCGCCATCAACAAGATGAACGACGCCATGAACAAGAACGACACCAAGACGGCGGCGTCGCTGTACACCGCCGACGCCACCCTCATCGACGAATTCCCGCCGCACTATTGGGCCGGCCCGCAGGCGTTCGACAAATGGGAGGCGGACTTCGACACCTTTGCCAAGGCGAAGGGCGATACCGACCCGCTGGTCGCGACCGCCAAGCCGCTGCACGTCAACATCGACGGCGAGCGCGCCTATGCCGTGGTGCCGGCCACCTTCACCTTCAAGGAGAAGGGCAAGAAGGTCACCGAGCACGGGCTGTGGACCTTCGCCATGCAGAAGGGCGCCGGTGGTTGGCAGATCGCCGCCTGGGCCTGGGCGACCAAGTAGCCGCCGCGAGGCGCGGGAACGTCCGATGGCCAAGCCATTGATGGCGCTTGGAAATCGGCTTGAGGTTGTTTTGAGGGAATGAGAGGGGGCTTCCTCCCCTCCTCTTCGCCTCGGGGTTGTTTTTCGATTTTTGCGGGAGCCAATCTCCGTTTGATGGCGGCCACAACATCTTGTGTGCCCGCAGGCCCGGGCGCATTCGAATTCAAGAAGTGCCACCCACTCCCCCTCCCCTCGCGGCAGGGGGATACCGAGGTGGTTTTCGAGCTTTGTCGAATCACTCCGCGCCTCCGAAACCGGCCAACGGTCCCACCAGGCGAGCACCGTCCGCTCGGCCTCGTCGTCGGCGGGCGGAGAACAAGCACCTCGGTGATGGCAGGTTTGCTGGATTCGTCGGTGCACAAAGCGGACTTTTCTCAATTGTACAGGTATAAATGTACAACAACGGATCGAGGAGTGTCAATCCCACCCCCCTTATTCGTCATCGCCCGGCCGAACCCCGACTTTGATCCGGGGGAGGTTCGGGCGACCCATTTTCATCCCGTCAACCGAAAAATAGGTCACCCGAATCGCGCGCAAGAAGCGCCCGACCGGGTGATGACGATGGCGTGTGTTTCAGTGCATCCGAACACCGGCTACGCTGCCGTCGGGCATTCAAGGGAGGCTCCGCCATGTGCCGGGCCATCAAGACGCTGCACAATTTCGCTCCGCCGGCGACCGACGACGAAATCCGCGCCAGCGCGCTGCAGTTCGTGCGCAAGATATCCGGTTTCACGCGGCCGTCGAAGGTGAACGAGGCGGCGTTCAACCGAGCCGTGGAGGACGTGGCGCACACGGCGCATCACCTGCTGGCCGACCTGGTGAGCAATGCGCCGCCGCGCGATCGCGCCGAATTCGCCGCCAACGCGAAAGCCCGCTCGGCGCAGCGCTACGCAAGGGCGTAAGCCACTGCGTCCCCCTTCCCTTGCGGGAGGGGGCAAATTGCTGGAGCGAAGCGAAAGCAATTCGGGGGAGGGGGCGCAGCAGCATCACCGCTCCCCCAATCCTCACTTGCTTCGCAAGTTCGGCTTGCCCCCTCCCGCAAGGGGAGGGGGACACTGCTTCCACCCAACCTCTCTTTTGAGGCGAATTCGCCCTTTGGACGTTATCGCACGGGCAAAGAGGAGATCGCCATGACCCTGCTGATCATCATTATCATCCTGCTGGTGCTGTTCGGCGGCGGCGGCGGCTACTACGGCTATCGCACCTATGGCGGACCGGGACTGGGCGGCGTGCTCGGCCTGGTGCTGATCGTGATCATCCTGCTGTGGCTGTTCGGCGGGCTGGGCGGCGTCCACCACTATTGAGCGAAGTAGGCGCGAGCGTACGCGAAGCATCCGAGAGGATGTTGGCAAAGAATAACCGGCTTACGAAAATGCAACCCAGATGAACGGCTTGTTGCGCTGCCGTTCATCGCCGTTCGGCCATCCTATCAGCACGCGGGCGCTTCGGCGTGCGCGCTCGGCTTACGGAGGTTGAAATGGCTTTGAGGAAAGGACTGTTGGCAACAGCGGCAGCGGCCGCAGTTGCGACATTGATGTTCGCCGCTCCTGCGGATGCCCGCGGTATGGGCGGCGGTGGCGGATTCCACGGTGGTGGATTCCATGGCGGCGGATTCCATGGCGGCGCCTTCCACGGCGGATGGCATGGCGGCGGCTGGCATGGCGGCGCCTGGGGCTGGCGTGGCGGCTGGCACGGCGGATGGGGCTGGCGCGGCTGTTGCTGGCGCGGCGGCATCTACATCGGCGGCTGGCCGTGGTGGGGCTGGTACGACTACCCGTACTATCCAGCCTATTATCCGTACCCGTACTATTACGGCGGATACGCGGCGCCGTATGGCGGATACGAATACGGAATTGATCGGTACCGCCGCGACTACGACAACCGCTATCGCCGCGATTACGACAACGCACCGCGTGAGAACCACGCACCGCGCGATGTCGCACCGCGTGAGGAAGCGCCTGCGGGCGGCGAGCGGGGTTAGAACGCATCGGCGGCGAACAACGCACCGCGCGATGTTGCGCCGCCGCGCCTTCCGGCGGGGAGAGGGGGTTAGCCCCCCTCCCCTCGCGGTAGCCTAAGCTTTCAGCTTCGGCGTAGTCCGTATCATTGACGTTGGTTGCGGGGCTAGGATTTGAACCTAGGACCTTCAGGTTATGAGCCTGACGAGCTACCGGGCTGCTCCACCCCGCGTCATAGGTCCGTCACATCGACGGCGAAGGGGCGCGATATAGGACACCGCGGGCCGCCTGTCCACTACCGCTCGCAAATAGGGTCGCCGGCGAATCCCTTCAAGTCGCGCATCCTCGCCGGCCGCCGGCCTTCACTGTGCGGCTCCGTAAAGTTTGATCGGCAAGGCAGCGCAGGCCGATGGCGACGCCGCCTCCGTCGCGATACGATCTGCCGCATGGAGTATGTGTGTGACGCACCGGGCGGCACAGCTTGGTTCCGGATCGAGACGGAAGCGGAGGCGGTTCGTGAGTCCGCCGAGATGAACCATGCGGTGGAGAAGTACTTTCGCCGCCAGCGCGAGCAGGCGCTGCAAACCTATCAACCGACCTCGGCCAACTTCATCGAGCGAGACATCGGCCTTGCGGCGCACCTCAAGCGCGCGATGCCGCTGTTCCTCACCTTGCGCGATTCTGAAGGCCGCGGGCTTGCGACCGCCATGCTTCCGCCGCAAGGACACGATGTCCGTAATTTCCGGATGATCATTGTTGGGCCAAGCAATGGCGACCCCTACGTGGCCGAAGCAGATTCCATTGCGGTGCTCGGCAGGCACTATGGCCTCGATCTGTCACGCCAACGCTGCTTCCCTTACGGCCGGTGACGTGCCCAGCCGCTTGTACCGCAGCTGCTTCGACGCTATTCGGCACAAGCAGCAGCTGGCGTTCGTTTACGAAGGCAAGCCGCGCGTCGTATGCCCGCACGTGCTGGGGCACGCCAAGGGCGTGGAACGATTGTTTGCCTACCAAATTGGTGGAGAGACAAGCAAAAGTCCGGTCGGTTCCGAAGGCGAATGGCGCTGTTTCGGTGTTCCCGGCATCTCAAAGCTCGTCGCACGAAGCGGTCCGTGGAGGACGGGATCGAGTCACAAGCAGCGGCAGCAATGTGTCGAGGACGTCGACATCGACGTGAACCCGCACGCCAAGCAGAAATTTTCGTGGCTCTAGGGGCATGCCGGCCGCAAGACAAAAGCCGCGCGAGGATAGGTCCTCGCGGGGCTTTCGATTGCATGCGACGGCGGGGTTGATTTCAAATTCTCGAAGCGTCGGATTGGCAGCGGCCGACTCTCCCGCGGCTTGAGCCGCGGTACCACGGGCGCCGTTGCCGTCATTTGCCTGTCACTCTAATGAGAGAAGCATGTTCGGCTGAAGCCGGACATGCGAGGAGAACCACCGATGGCAAATCCCTTTGTGCATATCGAGCTCAACACCAGCGACCACGAAAAGGCCAAAGACTTCTACGCTGAGCTTTTTCAGTGGGAGCTGAAGGACGTGGATATGGGGCCGATGGGCACCTACACCACGATCGGCGTGGGCCAAGGTACCGGCGGCGGGATGATGCAACATCCGATGCCGGGCGCGCCATCGCTGTGGGTTCCGTACATTCTGGTCGATGATCTTACGGAGTCCACCGCCACGGCCCGAGAACTCGGCGGCCACATCATTCAGGAGAACGTGGCAGTGGGTGACATGGGTAAATTTTCGCTGATCACCGACCCCACCGGCGCCACGTTTGGCCTCTGGGAGAATGCGAAGAAATAGACGCGATTGCGATTACACTAGGCATCTCGAGGGAGCTTTCCAACTGCTCCAATCGGTTCGACTGATGCTTCGGTGATCGTTATCGACCAACCAGATCTGCAGTTCCGGGAACGCGATTCCAATGCGATTCCAGGCGAGTCCTATTGCTGCGCGGCGTTGAGGAAGCCCTAGGGCGAAACGCGCCGGCAGGGCAATGACACATCGCGTGGGTTGATGTTCGAGACGAGAAACGGCTCGGAAGAACGCCTCGTAGAAATCTCTCGAACGGGCCGGTGGAGAGGACTTGAACGCGATTGCCTCGATATGGAGGCATTCAGCCTGCCGTGTTGCAATTATGTCCGTGCCAGTCTCGCCGTTTCGCCGTACTTCGCTCAGTACGGGCATATCCGCGCCTGCCTGTTGCTGACGCGGAGGAGATTGGCAGGAGAGAAGTAAAGGGCGGCTAAAGCTTAGAAATTAGTCGCGTTACACCGGGAGATATGCGCCATCGCACGCAAAAATCGACGTCGCGAAAGAAGGATTGTGAGGCGGGGTTAAGGTGAAGCATGCGCGAGCATGTTCGCGGTGATGAACGAAGCGTCCTTGGTAGGACTGGCAGCGACCGACTCTCCCGCGGCTTGAGCCGCAGTACCATGGGCGCTGGGGGCTTTGACGGCCGAGTTCGGAATGGGATCGGGTAGAATTCCCCCGCTAGGACCACCAGTCCAACAAAGGACGCTTCGTTTCAGTTTTGCGAACGCGCTCACGCGTGCTTCGCGAAAACACAAGACACCAATGTGATCGCAATCGCGTGCCTGGCCTTGTTTCCAGGCATGGAACGATGGGTGCTTTGCGATCAAGAGTTACAATCGAGCGATTAGGACCAGTAAGCTCAACGCATTGCTGCGCTTACACACCTGGCCTATCGACGTGGTCGTCTTCCACGGCTCTCAAGCGAAACCTGGTTTTGAGGTTAGTTTCCCGCTTAGATGCTTTCAGCGGTTATCTATTCCGCACTTAGCTACCCGGCTGTGCCGTTGGCACGACAACCGGTCCACCAGAGGTGCGTTCGCTCCGGTCCTCTCGTACTAGGAGCAAGTCCTCTCAAGTTTCGAACACCCACGGCAGATAGGGACCGAACTGTCTCACGACGTTCTAAACCCAGCTCACGTACCACTTTAAATGGCGAACAGCCATACCCTTGGGACCTGCTCCAGCCCCAGGATGTGATGAGCCGACA
>DASYBT010000137.1:0-3811 GCA_036500585.1 Rhizomicrobium sp. | reverse complement strand
GTTGGCAAACGTTTTCCTCCAGTGCGGTCGTACATCCAGAACAGAGGGCGGTCAGCGCCATCACCCAGCATAGCCGACGCATGATGGGGCTGGCTGTGAGTAGCAGCGAGGTCCGATTCGCGGACTTCAATGGTTTTACCTCCTTGAGCATCCAACCGCGCGAACTGAGTAGCGGCCTCCGATATGCGCCCCGCTGCCCAGCTGCTCTTGAACGACTTTGGCGGGAGGGGAACAGGTTTGCTCTATTTTCTGAGGTGTTATCCCCCCTCCGTCTCAGAACAGCCGGGAGAGTAACGCAACTTAGCGGTGCCCGCCCCCTCCGCCATGCCCGAAGCCGCCGCCCATGCCATGGCCGAAACCGCCACCGCCGATGTGGGCGAAACCTACCATGATGTACGCCGCCACCCATGCCATGGCCGAAGCCGTGGCCGTCGACGTGGGCGAAACCTGCACCATGATTGACGCCGCCACCCATGCCATGGCCGAAGCCGTGGCCGAATTCGCGGTGCCCGCCATAGTAAGCGCCGTATCCGTAATCATAGGGCTCATAAGCGTCGCCCGACAGGGTGCAGCCGTAGGTCGGATCGTATACGAAACCCGCCGGACAGTTGTATTCGTTGGAATAGCTTTGTGCGGCAGCCGGTTGCGATCCAGCAAATGCAGCCAAGGACAACCCAATGCCGCTAACCAACAAGACCACCTTATTGCGCCTGAATTATAATAATTCTAACTCTTGATTGGCGGCGCCGAGGCCCCATATCGCGGGCGTCGGTGGGTGCCCTGCCGCTTCGAGCGGCCCCCTTTCCAGGTCGATCGCGAACCGGCGATGGCCACCGACCGACGCCGCTGCGGGCCGAAACGGTTTGCGGCGGGGCGTGGGAGGCCGGCGCAGGACGGACGCGCAATGCCGATGCCGGCCCCGAAAATTCGGCTGCAGGAGGTCGGAAATGCCGGAAAGCGGCGCTGTGGAGATTGAAAACACGGGAAGTGCAAGCAAGTGCCCGGTCACGGGCGGGACCCGCGCATACACGAACCGTGACTGGTGGCCGAACCAGCTGAACCTTCAGGTGCTTCACCAGCACTCTAGTCTGTCCAATCCGATGGGCGACGGGTTCGACTACGCGAAGGAATTCAAGAGCCTCGACCTGAATGCCGTGATCAAGGACCTGCATGCCTTGATGACGGACTCGCAGGATTGGTGGCCGGCCGACTATGGCCATTACGGCGGGCTGTTGATTCGGATGGCGTGGCACCTTGCCGGCACCTACCGGATCGGCGACGGCCGCGGCGGCGCCGGAGCCGGGCAGCAGCGCTTCGCGCCGGTCAACAGCTGGCCGGACAACGCGAGCCTCGACAAGGCGCGCCGGCTGCTGTGGCCGATCAAGCAGAAATACGGCCGGAAAATCTCTTGGGCCGACCTGATGATCCTCGCCGGCAACGTTGCTCTCGAGTCGATGGGCTTCAAGACCTTCGGTTTCGGCGGCGGGCGCGCCGACGTCTGGGAGCCCGACGAGTCCATCTACTGGGGCCCCGAAGGCAAGTGGCTGGCGGACGAGCGCTACACCGGCGACCGCGATCTTCAGAACCCTCTCGCCGCCGTGCAAATGGGTCTGATCTACGTCAACCCGGAAGGGCCGAACGGCAACCCGGACCCCCTCGCGGCGGCCAGGGATATTCGCGAAACGTTCCGCCGCATGGCGATGAACGACGAAGAAACCGTGGCGCTGATTGCCGGAGGCCACACCTTCGGCAAGACTCATGGCGCTGGCGATGCGTCACTGGTGGGCCCGGCGCCGGAAGCCGCCCCCATCGAGGAGCAGGGCCTCGGCTGGAAGAGCAGATTTGGCACGGGCAAAGGGGCTGACGCGATCACCGGCGGCCCCGAAGTCATCTGGTCCCACACGCCGACGCAGTGGAGCAACCACTTCTTTGAGAACCTGTTCAACAACGAATGGGAGCTGACGAAGAGCCCGGCCGGCGCCTGGCAGTTTAAGGCGAAAGGCGCCGCCGCAACGATTCCGGACCCCTACGACCCCTCGAAGCGGCACGTGCCGACCATGCTGGTCACGGACCTCTCGCTGCGGGTCGACCCGGTTTACGAAAAGATTTCGAGGCGCTTCTACGAGCATCCGGACGAGTTCGCAGATGCGTTTGCCCGGGCCTGGTTCAAGCTGACGCACCGCGACATGGGCCCGCTCGTGCGTTATCTCGGCCCGCTCGTGCCAAAGGAGACGCTGATTTGGCAAGACCCGATCCCCGCCGTGGATCATCGGCTGATCGGGGACCAGGACATTGCTGCTTTGAAGGCGCAAATTCTCGCGTCCGGCCTGTCCGTTTCCCAGCTGGTCTCGACGGCATGGGCGTCGGCGTCGACATTCCGCGGCTCCGATAAGCGCGGCGGAGCGAACGGCGCGCGCATTCACCTCGCGCCGCAGAAGGACTGGGAGGTCAACCAGCCGGCGCAGCTGCGGGAGGTGCTGCAGACGCTCGAAGCGATCCGAAAGGACTTCAATGCTTCACAGACCGGCGGGAAGAGGGTCTCGCTTGCCGACCTGATCGTTCTCGGCGGCTGCGCGGCGATCGAGAAAGCGGCGAAGGCCGCTGGGCAGGACGTGAAGGTCCCCTTCACGCCGGGACGCGTGGATGCATCGCAGGAGCAAACCGACGTCGACTCCTTCGCGCCGCTCGAACCAACCGCAGACGGTTTCCGCAACTATGTCCGCGGCGAGCAGCGCTTGTCGGCTGAGGAGCTGTTGGTCGATCGGGCGCAATTGCTAACGCTGACAGCGCCCGAGATGACGGTTCTCGCCGGTGGCCTGCGTGTCCTGGGTGCAAATGCCGGGAAGTCCACGCACGGCGTCTTCACCAAGCGGCCAGAGACGCTGACAAACGACTTCTTCGTCAACCTGCTCGACATGAGCACGCAATGGCAGCCTTCCGCTGGTTCTGAAGGCGTGTACGATGGGCGCGACCGGAAGACGAATGAGGTTAAGTGGACCGGCACCCGTGTTGACCTGATCTTCGGTTCCCACTCGCAACTGCGCGCCCTCGCGGAAGTTTATGCGTGCGCGGACTCGAGGGAGAAATTTGTGAAAGACTTCGCGGCGGCGTGGACCAAGGTGATGAACCTCGACCGCTTCAACCTCGCCTGACCTCTGCGGAAAGGAGGAGATCTATGGCGACCAAAACGCGGGAGAAAAAAGCCAGCGCAGGCAAGTCGAATGCACTGCAGAAGCCGCTACAGCCGTCGAAGGAGCTCGCTGCGGTGGTCGGCTCGGCCCCGCTCGCCCGCGGCCAGGTAGTGAGCAAGATGTGGGAGTACATCCGCTCGCACAAGCTGCAGAACCCGGAGAACCGCCGCGAAATCCTGGCCGACGACAAGCTCCGGAAGGTCTTCGGGAAGGACAAGGTGACCATGTTCGAAATGAACAAGCACCTCGCCGGCCATCTGAAGTGAGTGCACTCTGCCGCCGTCGAGGCGGGCGTGCATCCGATATCCATCGAGCTTTAACTCGTGCAGCCAGTCGCGGCCATCAGGTGCCTCGTTAACTAATTTGGCAAGCTGAGGCTTGATCCAGGCCGGTGGAGAAGCGGGTTCTTCGGGGGTACTCGAAGCCTCTTGGCCGTCAGATGAGGCGTTTAACCAATAATGGCGAGTCCTCCGCGTCGCCAAGCTGGACGGCCATCGTCTATTGGCTTGCTGAGTCTCGATCACCGAGAGCATAGTCAGGCTTTCAAACGGGAGACGGTCATGAGGAAATATGCGCTCTCGATCATCATCGTTCTCGGCGGGTTCGCCGTGACCCATCAG
>DASYBT010000136.1:0-3987 GCA_036500585.1 Rhizomicrobium sp. | reverse complement strand
ATGTGCTGGCCCGTTTCCGCCGCGCTCAAGGTTTCAACGTGCTGCATCCCATGGGCTGGGATGCTTTCGGATTGCCGGCGGAGAATGCGGCGCGCGAGAAGGGCGTTAACCCGCGCGACTGGACCTACGCCAATATCGCCGCTATGCGCGCGCAGCTGAAGCAGATGGGCCTGGCAATCGACTGGACGCGCGAATTTGCCACTTGCGATCCGGAATACTACGCCGAGCAGCAACGATTGTTCATCGAGTTCTACAAGGCAGGCCTCGTCTATCGCGCCGAAGCCGACGTGAACTGGGATCCGGTGGACAGCACGGTGCTTGCCAACGAGCAGGTGATCGACGGCCGCGGCTGGCGCTCGGGTGCGCTGGTCGAACGCAAGAAGCTGTCGCAATGGTTCTTCAGGATCACCGCCTACACGGACGATCTTTTGTCCGCCCTCGACAAGCTCGACCGCTGGCCGGAGAAGGTCCGGCTGATGCAGAAGAACTGGATCGGCCGCTCGGAAGGGATGCGCTTTTCCTTCGATCTGACGAACAGCGGCAAGGTCGAGGTGTTCTCGACGAGGCCGGATACGCTGTTCGGCGCGAGCTTCGTGGCGCTATCCCCTGATCATCCGCTGGCGGAGCATTGGGCGAAATCAGACAACAAGCTGGCGGCCTTCATCGAGGAATGCCGCCGCCTCGGCACATCCGAAGCCGCAATAGAGACGGCGGAAAAGATGGGCTTCGACACCGGCGTGCGCGCCAGGCATCCCTTCGACCCATCGTGGGAGCTGTCGGTTTACGTCGCGAATTTCGTGCTGATGGCGTACGGCACCGGCGCCATTTTCGGCTGCCCGGCACACGACCAGCGCGATCTGGAATTCGCGCACAAATACGGGTTGCCGGTGCTGCCGGTGGTGATCCCCGATGGCGAGGATCCGAAGACGTTCGATGTCGGCCACGAAGCCTATGTGGGCCAAGGACAACTGGCGAATTCGTGCTTCCTCGACGGGCTGAGCGTGGAGGAAGCCAAGGCCGAAGTTGCGCGGCGGCTGGAATCCGCAGGCCAGGGCGAACGCACGGTGCAATATCGTCTGCGCGACTGGCTTGTTTCGCGCCAGCGGCCGTGGGGCTGCCCCATCCCGATGATCCGCTGCGAGCATTGCGGCTTGGTCCCGGTGAAGGAATCGGACCTGCCGGTGCTGTTGCCGAATGAATTGCAGTTCACAGGCGCCGGCAATCCGCTCGATTCGCACCCCACCTGGAAGCACGTGAATTGCCCCAAGTGCGGCGGTACCGCGCAACGCGAAACCGACACCTGCGACACGTTCGTGGATTCCTCGTGGTACTTCGCCCGCTTTGCCGATCCCAAGAGCGATGCTCCGGTCAATCGAAAGGCGGCCGATTACTGGCTGCCGGTCGATCAATATATCGGCGGCATCGAGCACGCGATCCTGCATCTGCTGTATGCGCGGTTCTTCACGCGTGGATTGCATCGCCTGGGTTACACGAACATTGACGAGCCGTTCGCCGGATTGTTCACGCAGGGCATGGTCTGCCACGAGACCTATCGCGGCGATAATGGTGACTGGATTGAGCCGGCGGAGATCGAGAAGCGCGACGGGAAGGCGTATCTGAAGGGCAGCGACACGCAAGTCATCGTCGGCCATTCGGAGAAGATGTCGAAGTCGAAGAAGAACGTCATCGCGCCGGAGGCGATCATCGAAAGATACGGCGCCGATACGATCCGCTGGTTCATGCTGTCCGACACGCCGCCCGAGCGCGACATCGAATGGACCGACGAAGGTGCCGAGGGCTGCCACCGTTTCGTGCAGCGCGTGTGGCGGCTGATCGGCGACGCGGACAGACTGCCGCCGCCGGGCACCCCTGTAGTCGATCCGGCCGATGGCGCCGCGTTGGAATTGCGCCGCGCCGTGCATCGCGCGATCGCCGCGGTGACCGACGATCTCGACAATCTGCGGTTCAACCGCGCGGTGGCGCAGATCTATACACTCGCCAATGCGCTCGGCAGCGCCGAGGCGTCCATTCCCGGCGCGGTGAAGCGCGAAGCGCTGGAGACATTGGTGTTGCTGATTGGACCGATGATGGCCCATCTGGCTGAATCCTGCTGGCGTGCGCTGGGACATGAAGGCCTTGTCGTCGACCAGCTCTGGCCTAAGCCCGATCCCGAATTGGTGCGCTCCGATACCGTCACCATGGCGGTGCAAGTGAACGGAAAGCTGCGCGGCACCATCGAGATCGCGCGCGGCGCCGATAAGCAGATCGCAGAATCTGCCGCGCTTGCGCTGGATCCGGTGGCGCGCACACTCGAAGGCAAGCCGCCGAAGCGGGTGATCGTGGTGCCAGACCGTATCGTGAATATCGTGGCATGATGCGGCTGATCGCATTCGCAGCCTTTGGCGCGGCTGCCTTGTTGCTCGCGGCGTGCGGCTTCCATCCCCTCTACGGCACGATGAGCAACGGTAAGAGCGCCGGCACCACCTTCGCCGCGATTTACGTCCCGCCCATCGAACTGGAACGCGCGGGCTACGAACTGCGCAACGATTTGCTCGACGATCTGCAGGCAAGGAGCACCCCAGCAGGCGCGGACTATGATCTCACCATTGCTTTGCGGGACCGCAACCAGAGCATTGCCATCACGAACAACCAGGTGGGCAATCTCAAGGAGGTCGAGATCACGCGCTGGAATTACACGCTCATCGCCAACTACGAGCTAGTCGACCGCAAGACACGCAAGGTCTTGAGCAAGGGCCAGGTGACGTCGCTGTCCGGCTACGATGTGGTGCAGTCGCCTTATGCCACCGAGGTGGCGCTGCGGAATGCGCAGGCGAGCACGGCTGAGGATGTGTCGCAGCAATTGCGGTTGCGGCTGGCCGTATATTTCAACCAGCATCCGGCCGCAGCGCGATGATCGTGAAGTCGAACGAGGCGGACCGCTTCGTCGAACGGCCGCCGAAGCACATTGTTGCCGCGCTCGTCTTCGGGCCGGATCAGGGGTTGGTGCGCGAGCGCGCCGAGGCGTTGGCAAAAGCGGTGGTTCCGGATCTCAACGATGCCTTTCGCGTCGCTGATTTGTCGGAGCAGGCGCTGAATTCCGATGGTGCGCGCCTTGCCGACGAAGCGGCGGCGATCTCCATGCTGGGCGGCCGGCGCGTGGTGCGCGTGCGCAGTGCCGGCAACGGACTTGCCAAGCTGTTCGAGTCGTTTCTCGATGCGCCGGCCGGCGATGCGCTGATCCTCGTGGAGGGCGGCGATCTGGCCAAGAGCGCCGCGCTGCGCAAGGTTTTTGAGCAAGCGGACAATGCGGCCGCCATCGCCTGCTACGCCGACACCGCGCAGAACCTCTCGGAGGTCGTCCGGCGAACCTTGAAGGGGGAAGGGCTTTCGATCACCGAAGAGGCGCTGGAGGATGCGGTGTCGCGGCTTGGTTCCGACCGTGGCGTCACGCGGCGGGAACTGGAGAAGCTGGCGCTGTATGCGAATGGCCATTCACGTGTGGAACTGGCGGATGTGCGTGCGGTGATCGGCGACGAGGCGGAAGCGCGCACGGAAGAGGCCAGCGATGCAGCCGGCGAAGGCGATCTCAAGCGGCTCGATCGCGCGCTGGAGCGGCTATGGGCGGACGATGTTTCGCCCGCCATGCTCATCCGCAATGGGCTGTCGCATTTCCAGCGCGTGCTGCAGGTGAAACTCGCTCATGAGAAAGGCGAGCCGGTCGATAGCGCGATGAAGCGCGGCTGGCCGCAGATTCATTTCTCGCGCACCGCGTCCTTCAAGGCGCAGGTGTCGCGCTGGAGCGAGGAGAAGTTGCTCGATGCCTGCGACCTCTTGCTCCAAACGGAGGAGCAGACGCGCACCACCGGCATTCCACCGGAAGCCGTCACGGGCCGCTGCTTCTTCACCATCGCCGCCATGGCACGATCGAGATGAGCGCCACACTGGACCACCTCCCCCTTGTGGGGAGGTCGGCGAGCCAAAGGCGAG
>DASYBT010000135.1:0-5722 GCA_036500585.1 Rhizomicrobium sp. | reverse complement strand
TGACATCAATGGAAAAGGCGCGGTCGTTGGCCAGTACCAAGTAACCTCCCAGAATTACTCACACGGCTTCATCCGCGCCGCGGACGGAACGATTACGACGTATGATCCCCCGGGCGCTACTCAGACGTCTTTGCGCGGAATCAATGCAGACGGCGATATCTGCGGCATGTATGTCGACAGCAGTTTCAATGAACATGGATTCGTGCTGGCCGCGGATGGAACGTTTACCGCATTCGATCCTCCGAATTCGTTCGACCCCGTCGCGAATAGCATAAATTCACGAGGAAGCATCGTGGGCACGAACGGTGGAGCACATGGCTATGTTCGCAAACCGGATGGCAAGATTTCAGTTATCGATGCCCCCGGCGCGGATAGGACAAGTACCTGGAGCATCAACCAGCATGGCGTGATCGCCGGGACCTTCTCCGACGATATCGATGGCACCGTTCACGGGTATGTGCGCACGAAATAGCATGGCCGTGAGGGTTGATCGGCTCGTTTGCGTTTATTGCGCGCCGCCGAAGCGGGCGGTCCATTCGGCGATCTGTTCGTCGGTGATTTTCGCGAACAACACATCGGCGGCGCGGATTGGCTGGCCGCCTTCCAGCTGATCGAGTTCGCGCGCCATCGGGTCGGTCGGCCAGGGGATGAGATCGCCGCCGCCGGCAATCGGCTGAATGGTTTCGTGAATGGCTTTCGCCGCCGTCGGAATGATCGGCCACGCCAGGTGCGAAAAGGTGTGCACGAGGTTGAGCCCCATGCGCACGGCCGCCGCGGCGCGCGCGCGATCCGTCTTGATCGCCGTCCACGGTGCGGCGCGGGTGAGATACTCGTTGCCGGCAACCCAGATGGCGCGCAACTCTGCCGACGCCTTGCGGAATTCGATGTCCTCGAAATGCGCGGCGAGAGTCTTCACCCGGCCGTCCAGCTCGGCGATCAGCGCGTGCTCTTCCTCACCGTATTCGCCCTCGCCCGGCACGCGGCCGTCGAACCGCGCCACACAGAACTTCGTCACCCGGTTGACGAAATTGCCGAGCACGTCCGCCAGATCCTTGTTCACCACCGCGGCGAAATGGTCCCAGGTGAAATTCGAATCCGAGCTCTCCGGCGCGTTGGCGATGAGGTAGTAGCGCCAGTAATCCGCCGGAAGAATCTCAAGCGCCGAGTCCATGAACACCCCGCGATGCTGCGAGGTCGAGAACTTGCCGCCGTAGTAGTTGATGTAATTGAAGCCCTTCAGCCGGTCGACCAGCTTCCACGGCTCGCCCGAACCCATGATGGTAACGGGAAAGCCCACGGTGTGGAACGGGATGTTGTCCTTGCCCATGAACTCGTAATAGGTGACGTCCTTCGCCGCCTCGCCGAACCACCAGCTTTTCCATTCCTCGCCGCGGCCGTTCGCTTCCGCCCACTCGCGCGCGCACGCGATGTATTCGATCGGCGCATCGAACCACACGTAGAACACTTTGCCCTTGAGCTTGCCGTCGCCGATGTCGTCCGGCACCGGCACGCCCCATTCAACATCGCGGGTGATGCCGCGGTCGTGCAGCCCTTCGTCCAGCCACTTGTTGGCAATGGAGGTGACGAGGATCGGCCAGTCCTTTTTGCTGGCGATCCATTCGCGCAATTGCGGCACGAACTCAGATTGCTTGAGAAACAGGTGCGTGGAATCGCGCACCTCCAGATCTTTCGAGCCGGAAATCGCCGAGCGCGGATCGATGAGATCGGCGGGATCGAGCACGCGCGTGCAGTTCTCGCACTGGTCGCCGCGCGCATTGGCATAGCCGCAATGCGGGCACGTGCCGATGACGTAACGGTCGGCGAGAAACCGTTTGTCGGTGACGGAATAAATTTGCTTGGTGGTGCGCAGTTCGAGATGCCCGTTCTTCCACAGCTGGCGCGCCAGATGCTGCGTCAGCTCGTGATTGGGCCGGTTGGACGAACGGCCGAAATGATCCCACGACAGCCCGAAGCGGCGGCACACATCGGCCTGCGCGGCATGTTGCTCCGCACAGAACGTCACCACATCCTGCCCCGCTTCCAGCGCCGCCAGTTCGGTCGTCGAGCCGTGCTCATCGGTGGCGCACAGGAACAAGGTCTCGCGGCCGAGCGCCCGCTGGAATCGCGCGAACACATCCGCCGTCAGCATCGAGCCAACCAGATTGCCCAGATGCTTGATGCCGTTGATGTAGGGCAGCGCACTGGTGATGAGGATGCGATTTGGGGCCGTGGTCATGGCTTGCTTCTAGCCAGCAGCAGGCGAAAATCAAAGCTGATCGCGAATCGCTGCTACCAATGGCGGCGGACAAGGCGATCCGTTCCACCGAACCGCCCCATAGTTGGCCACGGTGCATGTCGCCGCTCAAACGCGGTTGCGAACGCCGCTCTTCATGGAAGAATGCCGCAATACGTGTCCGTCGATGCATTTGCTCTTACCGCGCATTTCCCGCCTCACTTAAGCAGGCGAGTGAGAAGCACGAACAAGAAGAGCCCAGGCACGACCAATGCTCGTGTTGCGGCCCAAGCGATACTTTGAAGGTCAAGGCTCAGCCCGGCACGATGCTGGCGATAGAGGAGGTAACCGGTCGTAGCGACCCAAAAATAGCATGATATTTCCAAGAACCCGATGGAAGGTGGATGCATAGTCACCTCCGACCTCAAATAGCGGGACTCGATAGATCGAGCGTAATAGCGGGACACGCTTATTGCCACTCAGAAACCGCGCTGGCTTGAACTCCGCATCGGTCCATTCCGAGTTGTCGCGATCGACGATCTTCTTTCGCCGTTTGCTCATGGCTTGCTTCTAGCCAGCGGCACGCGAAAATCAAAGCGCAGCGCGAATCACTGCCGCCATGCCGCCCGCACCAACAAAGCTGCGCTTCAGCCTCAACCTGCAGGGCACTCTGCTCGCCGGAATCCTGACGATCACTCCGGTGGTGGTGGTGTGGCTGGTGTTCCGATTCCTGCTCGGCGTGCTGCACATGGCGGGGCAGCCGCTGGCGGCGCCGCTCGCCGTCGAGATGGAACGCCGCTGGCCCGCACTCTCGCCATGGCTGCATGCGCAATGGGTGCAGTGGACATTCTCCGTCATCGTCGCGCTGTTCGTGCTCTATGCCATCGGCGCGATCACCTCGCGGGTGATCGGCGCGCGAATTGTGGGCGTGTTCGAGCGCGTGGTGGCGCGCATTCCTCTGGTCGACACCATCTATCACGCCACCAAGAAGATGGTGGACGTGCTGCGGCAGAAGCCCGACAGCACCCAGCGCGTGGTGCTGATCGATTTCCCGTACGAAGGACTGAAGACGCTCGCCTTCGTCATGCGCACCTTCGCCGATGCAAAGACCGGCGAAGAATTCGCGGCGCTTTATGTGCCGACGGCGCTCAATCCCACCTCCGGATTTCTGGAGATCGTGCCGGTGGCGAAGCTCACGCCGACCGACATCCCCGCCGATCAGGCAATGACGATGATCATCTCCGGCGGCGCAGTGATGCCGGAGCGGTTTTCCATGAATCCCGATATGTGAGTGCTGCCTGAGCACCCAAACTGTTCCAAGCCCACGACGCGCGCATTCGATTCCGTAACGCAAAGTGATCAGGAGAAAGACAGCGTCATTTCAGCTGCTTAGGCTGCCTCGCCGCGTATTCCCAGACCCGGCAACCGGCTCATCCGTTAACATATGGATGCAAACGGTCACTTTCTATCTGCGGCGTGCCAAAGAGGCGCGTGCTTCCGCCGAGAATGCCAGGTCGCTGGCATTGAAGGAGCAGTTTCGCGCTATCGCGGACAGTTGGGAGCGTCTCGCCAAAGAACGCCTGACGTTTCTCAACACAAGGATCCGACCTCACGACGCTGAACCGAGTTCGTCCTAGCCAATCCGGCGTGGTCGCGCGCTTCCTCGTGCATTCCGATGACGATGATCATCTCCGGCGGCGCCGTCGTACCGGACCGATTTTCACTGGCCCAGCTTTAGCCGGCCCTTGTCCTCCTGCCGGCGCAACACTGCTGCTTCATCTGATCATTCCTTGGTGTGTGACTCCTGGGCTTGTTGGCGCTATCCTCCGCTGTCGCTGTTGGCACTGTGCCAATGCACCTGCCGGGGGAAATCATGTCGGGTTATCCGTACGCGCGGCTCACGCTCGCGACCTTGTTCGCGGTCTCGATTGCCGGTTTTGCAAACCCCGGTCTGGCGGCCCCGGCGGTCACCCTGAATACGCCGAACGGTCATCCCACCGCGAAGGTGAAAGTCTCCGGCACCGGCTTCGGCGCCAGCAAGGCCGTCGACATCTATTTCGACACCACCGACGAAGTGCTGGTCGCCAGCAATGGCAGCGGCGCCTTCTCCAATGTTCAGTTCAAAACGCCGGCCGATGCCGCGCCGGGCGACCATTGGATCACGGCGGTCGAACGGGACAATGGCACTGCGGCGCAGGCGCCGTTCACCGTCACGACCGCTTGGGCGGAGCACGGCTATGATGCCAAAGGCAAGCGCTACAATCCGTACGAGAACGTCATCTCAACGGGCAACGTCAAGAAGCTGGACACGCTGTGGACGGCAAAAACCGGTGACGCGATCGATTCCTCGTCGCCGGCCGTCGCCAACGGCTTCGTCTATGTGGGATCGCTGGATCACAACCTTTATGCCTTCGACGCGCTCACCGGGGCGCTCATCTGGAAGGCGGCAACCGGCGACGAGATCGAATCTTCGCCGGCCGTCTCCAATGGCATTGTCTATGTGGGCTCCAACGACGGGCGCATCTATGCCTTCAACGCCACAACCGGCGCGCTGGTGTGGAAGCGCGGGCCGACCCGGGGGCCGATCTTTTCCTCGCCGACGGTCGCCGGCGGTGTCGTCTACATCGGCTCGGCCGCCCACGGCGCCTTTGGATTTGACGCGGCGACGGGCGCCACGGCGTGGCAGGCCGGAGGCAGCGATGGCGTCGAATCCTCTCCTGCCGTCGCGGACGGCGCGATCTTCCTCACAACCCCTGACGGACTGGCCGTCGGATTGGGTCTCGATGGCAGCTTCGGCTGGACCAGCAGCGGCGGCGGGATTTCCTCGCCGGCTACGGACAACGGCATCGCCTATTTTGCCGACTCGTCGGGAGACGTGTCCGCGCGCCAAGAATCCGGCGGGCTCGCATGGTCCCAGAGCGCGAGCGGATCCGCGTTCGTCTCATCGCCGGCAGTGGCGAGCGGTATCCTTTATATCGGCTCGGAGGACGGCAAGCTTTATACTTTCGATGCCGGCACCGGCGCCCCGGGCTGGATCGCATCGACAGGCGCGCTCATCGATTCGTCTCCGGCTGTTGCCAACGGCGTGGTCTATGTGGGCTCGAATGACGGCAAGCTCTACGCTTTCGATGCCGCGAGCGGCACCAGATTGTGGAGCGCCGGAGTCGGATTTGCCGTCAAGTCCTCTCCTGTGGTTGCCGATGGCGTGGTCTACGTCGGATCGTATCGCGACAAGCTGCTTGCCTATTCCATCAATGGCGACGCGCCGGCGCGGCGCAGGGCGCCGCCGTCATTTGCCTCGCTGCATCCGGATCACCGTCTGAAGGCGGTGCAGTAGATCGAAGGCGTTCACCAGATTCGAGGGCCAAAACGTCATCACCCGGTCGCGCGCGCGGGCCGGGTGACCCATTGTCATGCAAAACGCAGCATGTCTCGTCGAATACGGACGTTGGTGCTGCAATTCATCGATGAAGAACCGAGAATTTGCAC
>DASYBT010000134.1:0-3158 GCA_036500585.1 Rhizomicrobium sp. | reverse complement strand
CCGAACTGCAGCAGAGACCGAAATGACGCCCGATACCCCGTTGAACAAATGCAATCGCGCTATCCGCTACGACGGCGCCTGGGACCTGCTGCTTGTGGTCGCGACCGCCGTTGGTTGAAAGTTTGGGGTCAGAGTTCAAAGTGTGAGGTAAAGTGTGGGGTGGGAGTAGAAATTCCCACAACTTCTCCAAATTCTCGCATTCCAGGCCGACTCGGTTTATCTTGACCTCTTCTTTTCAGAGGGGGGCTGCCATGTCGTTTCTGGACAAATATGCACCGATGCTTCTCAGCGTTCTCCGCATCGTTGCCGGACTTCTGTTCCTGGAGCACGGCACGTCCAAGCTGTTGCACTTTCCGTACAACCCCATGTTCGATCACCTTCCGCCGCTTCTCATGGCCGCCGGGGCGATCGAACTGATCGGCGGCGCGTTGATCGTGTTGGGGCTTTTCAGCCGCATCGCGGCGCTTATCGCGTCCGGCGAAATGGCCGCCGCTTATTGGATGTATCATGTGCCGCACGGCGGACTGCTGCCGGCCAACAACGGCGGCGGTGAAGCGATCCTGTTCTGCTTCGTCTTCCTCTATATCGCCGCAGCCGGTCCGGGTCCGTGGGCGATCAACAAACGATAGGGATTACGAAGAAGTTTCCGGAAGTTTGCGGTCGGCAGAAAACAAGGCGCATCATAATAGCCGCATCTGCCGCGTCGAGCAGATCGCAGCATAGGCCGCGTGCGCCGTGCCGCCCACTGTCTTGCCAGATGCCCCGCAGCAAAGCGCCAACTGCCGTATCCCGCTATTTCGGGAGCCCGTCTGGCCCCTTCAAATTCGCATAATGCCCGCCATCAATTGCTGGCGGCGTGGCCCTGTGCGGCGGCGGCGTGCTCGGTGGAGAGATTGCCGATGGCCATGGCGATCAGATCGGGGCGGAAGCGCGGCGTGGTATCCTCGAATTTGCAGGCCGCGAACACTTGGTCGATGATGAATTTCGGCTGGTAGCTCGCCAGTTGCTGTCCACCCAATCCATGCAGGGCGGCGATGATCGCATCGACCACCGCATCGGGCGCCTCCAGCCCGCGCGAGGCGGAAATGGCGGAGAAGATCTGCTTGAATTCGTCGCGCGTGGGCGCGGCCACTTCCAGCTTGTAGGGAATGCGGCGCAGGAACGCCGGATCCATCAGGTCCTTCGGCGTCAGATTGGTCGAGAAGATGACGAGTTCGTCGAACGGCAGCGAGAAGCTTTTTCCCGTGTGCAGCTTCAGGTAATCGACGCGGCGCTCCAGTGGCACGATCCAGCGGTTGAGCAACGCTTCGGGGCTGACCAGCTGGCGGCCGAAATCGTCGATGGTGAAGATGCCGCCCAGCGCCTTCACATGCAGCGGCGCTTCGTAGAATTTCGCCAGCGAATTGAAGCTGAGGTCGAGCATCTCCAGGGTGAGCTCGCCGCCCGCCACGATGAACGGCCGCTTGCACGCCACCCAGCGGCGATCGAAATCCTCACGCCTCAGCGCCGACACGCGGCTCACGGTTTCCGGTCCGCTTTGCTGAATCGGTTCGTGGATGCCGGGATCGAACACCTTGATGATCTGGCCTTCCACCTCGAAGCAGTAGGGGATGTAGACGACGCTGCGGAAGATGCCGCCGATGCGGTCGGCAACGCTGGTCTTGCCATTGCCCGGCGGTCCGTACAGCAGGATCGACTTCCCGGAATTGATCGCCGGCCCGATCTGCCGGATGAAGGAATCGGAGATGATCATGTCGGCGAACGACGACGCGATGGCGTCGCGATCCACGCGCTCGTTGGTGATGCGCTGTCGCATGATGCGATTGCAGTAGTCCTCCAGCGTCACGGGCGCAGGCCCCACATATTGACTCTGCGTCAGCGCATCGGCGGCCCACTGCTTGCCCTTCTCGGTGAGCGCAAAGCGCAGCTCTGCGGTGACGCGCAGGCCCGCGGCGCCGAGCACTTCCAGCAGCTTGCGCTCCTGCGCCTGCTCCAGCACCAGCTGCACTACGCGATTGGGCAGCTTCAGGGTCTCGGCGATGGCCGAAGGGGTTTCCGCGCCGCCAGCATACATCGCCTTGATCGCGAGATTGAGCAGATCGGACAGGGAAAGGCCGGTGTCTTCGATGGTGCTGGGCGGCGACGGCGCCGCGTCCATCACAGCTTCGAGGTCCGCGGCCTTCAGCTTGCCCGAGGCAATCAGGATGTCGCCTAGCCGGCCGCCCTGCAGCCGCTGCTGGTCCATGGCATCGGCAATGTCGCCTTGGGTGACGAGACCATGGGCAACCAGAATGTCGCCGAGACGCATGCGCAGATGTCCTTTCCGGAGCGGGGGCCGCCAAGGGGCCGCGCGGCCGTCCGCAGGGTGAAAGGATTGCAATACAGGCTTAATGTGAGGTTGAGGGTTTGACGAAAGTGCCGGAATGGTGGCCGTTTCGTTATGCGATACAGGAGCGGCGCGGACGCCTGCCCATTCAGGGACTTAAGCCCCGCGCTCCGTCGGTTGGCCTCGCGGCATCCATGCCGTTTGTGGTTGTCCAGACCGGACTGCCATGCACACTCCATGCGATTCATCCGGAGGGACCGCATGCCCCAATCGCCCAGGATTCCGCCCGTTTGGGTGTTGGGCTGGGGCAACCTGCCGCTCGCCGTGAATGGATCGGTCGGTATCATTGCGGTCCCCGATCTCCTGGCGTCCGCCCATGTGCCCGAGTCGCAGATTGCCGCGGTCACCTCGCTTTACTTGGCTGCGGCGTTCATCAGCATTCCGCTGGCGCCGCTGCTCGATTGGCGATTCTCGCGGCGGACCTATGCCATCTTCTTCGCCGTCGTGAGCACGCTGTGCAATTTCGCGGCGCTGCTTGCCATCCCCCATGTAGTGGTGCTGGCGGGCCTGCTGTTTCTTTCAGGCGTGTCGGTTGCGATGTGTGTCAATGCGATGGGCGGATGGTTCGGCGATCTGGTGCCCGCGGAGGAAAAGGACTCGCTGGGCGCGTGGCTCAGCGTCGTCAACTTCGGCGCCGGCGGCGCGGTGGCGGCCCTGATCGTCTACCTGGTTCGCACCTTGCCCTATCCGTTCGGCGAGGCCGCGATCTCCGCCCTGATTCTGCTGGTGCTGCCGCTGTTCCTCGTCACGCCGTGCCCACCGGCAGACCGGA
>DASYBT010000133.1:0-49422 GCA_036500585.1 Rhizomicrobium sp. | reverse complement strand
GGTTCGATTCCCTTCGCCCGCTCCAATTCACCGTTATCAAAACGAACTGGGGCGGTCGGACTCCATGACGTGCAGGATGATCCATGCGATCAGCGCGGCGCCGCTCGTGATGAACGTGAACAAGGTATCGAGCAGACTGTAGACAAAGATCTGGCGGCTGACTTCGGTTTGCCGGCCGAGTATCGCGAGGTAATAATGGCCGTCAGCGATGTCGCCGCGCAGGGCAGTGCCGCCAAGATGAAATGTCAGAGCGACAAACACGATAAGATTCAGCGCGCCGAACGCGACAATGAGCTTCAGCATCCAGCGTGACGGCCGCCTGGTCGGAATGTCGAACAGGAATCCCTTAGCCGCCGTGTCGGCAAGGGCTGGCGCAAACGCCGGCGCGTAACCGTCGGGAATCCTGAATCGCGGTAATTCGTTCACGTGATATCTCTTCTTGCCGTAATCACCGATGGAAACGCGCCGATGCCGGGTTCGGGTTCCTTGCAGGCGCGCGACATGTGTTCCTGGCGGCCGATTCGGCTCTGCCTGTGGGGCGGCCGCAACGGCCGGAAAGGTTAACGGTCGCGCCGGACACTCTTGCTCCCGCCACGAAACCACCCCATTTATGGCGCGGGTTTAGGAGGGACTGTTCATGTTGAGATCGTCTGCCCGGTGGATTGCCGGCGTCTGCGCTGTGGTCCTGCTGGCGGCCGGTCTTTCCGGCTGTGGCATCAACACGGTGCCGACGCAGGATGAACAGGTGAAGGCCGCCTGGAGCCAGGTCCAGAACGAGTATCAGCGCCGCGCCGATCTGGTGCCCAATCTGGTCAACACCGTGAAGGGCTATGCCCAGCAGGAAAAGACGGTGCTCACGCAGGTGATCCAGGCCCGCGCCAAGGCGACGCAGACGACCGTCAACCTGCCGCCAGATGTCACCTCCAATCCGGAAGCCTTCCAGAAATTCGAGCAGAGCCAGAATCAGCTGACGCAAGCGCTGGGCCGGCTGATGGTGGTGAGCGAGCGCTATCCGGATCTGAAATCGAACCAGAACTTCCTGGTGCTGCAGTCGCAACTCGAGGGCACGGAGAACCGCATCGCCGTGGCGCGCAAGGACTACATCGACGCGGTGCAGGCGTATAACACCACCTTGCGCACGATTCCGCAGCGCTGGATCGCGGCGATCTTCTATCCCGACGCCAAGCCGAAGCAGACCTTCGCGGCCACCGAGCCGGCGCAGACGGCTCCGCACGTGCAGTTCTGATGAAGCGCAGACTCATCACACGCACGGGGGCGGCGTTTGCCGCGATGTTCGCGCTGGCGTTTGTGTCGCTGGCGTTTGCGGCGTCGCTGAATTTCCCGCCGCTAACGGGCCGGGTGGTCGACGATGCCGGTGTTCTCTCCGGCGATACCAAGGCGCAGCTCACCGGCATCCTCGCACAGCTCGAGCAGAAGACGGGCGATCAGGTCGTGGTGGCGACGCTGAAGTCGCTGCAGGGCGATGACATCGCCGACTATGGCTACAAGCTCGGCCGCGCCTGGGGCATCGGCCAGAAGGGCAAGAACAATGGCGCCATCCTCATTGTCGTGCCGAGCGAGCACAAGGTGCGGATCGAGGTCGGCTACGGCCTCGAAGGCACGCTGACGGATGCGGCCAGCGAGCTCATCATCCAGAAGGTCATCCTGCCGCAGTTCCGCGCCGGCAATTACGATGCCGGGGTAGAGCAGGGCACGGCGGAGATCGTGCGCCTGCTCGGCGGCGGCAAGGTCGATCTCAGCAAGGTGCCCCAGGCGCCGCAGCCCGAGCATCAGGATAGCGGCGGCGGAATCCCCTGGGTGGTGATCGCGATCGTTCTGGTGTGGATCATCTTCGGCCGCTTCTTCTGGCCGTTGTTGTTCCTCGGCGGAGGCTGGGGACGCCGCGGCGGTTGGGGCGGTGGTGGTTTTGGCGGGAGTGGCGGCGGTGGATTTGGCGGTGGCGGATTCTCCGGGGGAGGCGGATCGTTCGGCGGCGGCGGCGCCTCGGGAAGCTGGTGATGCGGCTGTCGGCTGAAGAGCGCACGCGCATTCACGCGGCCCTGGCTGCGGCGCAGGCGCGCACGCACGCGCAATTCACCCTGATGGTGGTGCCGATCAGCGATCGCTACGCGATGTATCCGGTGGTGTGGGCGGGAATGTTCGCGCTGGCGGTTGGCGCAGCGCTGGCGCTGTTCTGGCAGCACATCGGATTGCGGCTGGGATTCCTGTTCGAAGCCGCGGCATTCGGTTTCGCGGCGTTGCTGCTGGACATCCGGCCGCTGCATCTGGCGCTGGTGCCGAGGCGCGTGAAGCAGGCCCGCGCGCGCAACATGGCGCATCGGGAATTCGGCGCCAGCATTCTCGCAGCGCAGAACCCTTCCGGCGGGATCGTATTGTTCGCCTCGCTGGGCGAGCGTTATGTGGAAATCATCGCCGACCGCACCGTGCATGCGCGCGTCGGCGCAGCGGCCTGGAACGAGATCGTCTCCCAGTTTGCTTCGCGCGCCAAAGCCGGCGCGCTGGCCGATGCCTTCATCACGGCCATCGAGGCGTGCGCGGCGCATCTCGAGTCGCATTTTCCCAAAGCCGGACCGACACAACCGCACGCATGAAGAGAAGCGCCGGCATCCTGATGGTGCGGGAGCGGCGCGGCCGCATCGAGTTCTTCCTCGTCCATCCCGGCGGCCCGTTCTGGAAGAACAAGGATGCCGGCGCGTGGACGATACCCAAGGGCCTCGTCAATCCCGGCGAAGACCCGCTTGCCGCCGCGCGGCGCGAATTCGAAGAGGAGACCGGCTTCCCGGTCGATGGCACTTTCGTGCCTTTGGGCGCGTTCAAGCAGCCGGGCGGCAAGCATGTGGAGGCCTTCGCGGTGGCCGGCGATTGCGATCCGGACAAGCTCGTCAGCAACGAATTCGAGATGCCGTGGCCGCCGCGCTCGGGCCGGATGCAGCGCTTTCCGGAAGTGGATCGCGGCGGCTGGTTTGGCGAGGATGAAGCGCGCGAAAAACTACTGATCGGTCAGCGGCCGATCGTCGATCGGTTCCTCGAATTGCGAGCGCAGAAAAAATGAAGCCGGAAATTCTCGAATCGAAGATCGTCTACGACGGCTGGGCGAAATACCTGCTGGCGAAGGTGCGCCTGGAAGACGGCCACGTTGCCGACCGCGAGATCGTCAAGCGCGGGGCTTGCGTTGGCGTCTTGCCTTACGATCCAGAACGCAAGGTGGCGATGCTGGTGCGCCAGTTCCGTGCACCGGTGCTGCTGCAAACGGGCGAGCCGGAGCTTCTCGAAGCGATCGCCGGGATGTGCGATGGCGGCGGCGCCGAAGAAGCTGCGCGGCGCGAGGCTCGCGAAGAGACCGGATTGGAGCTTCGTGACCTCACCAGCATCGGTGCGATGTGGACCTCACCGGGCGGTTCAACGGAACGCATGACGCTCTACCTGGCGCCCTACCGCGCGGCGGATCGCGATGGCGAAGGCGGCGGCGCGGCCGACGAGCATGAGAACATCACGGTGGTGGAGATGCCGCTCTCCGAACTGGCGCGCATGGCCGACGCCGGAGAAATCTCCGACATGAAGACCTTCGCACTGCTGCAAACCCTGCGCCTAAAGCGGCCCGATCTGTTCGCCGCCTGAACGATCAGCCGCGTTCCCCGCCGTCTGGATAGCCGCCGTCGCCCTCGCCCTCGTCTTGGTCGCACGAGCACGGAGCCTGCGGGGGATAGCCATAACCCTCCTGGTCCCCGGCATAGCCGCCGTTGTCGTAAGCGGGAGGAGGCGCACCTTCCGGCATTTCGCCTTCCGGATAGCCGCCCTCATAGCCGTAATCTTCGTCCGGGTATCCACCGCCGTATCCATAGTCGCCGCCGTAACCGTAGCCCTCGTCGTATGGATATCCGCCAAAGCCCAAGCCGACATCGCCGATGTTCACGTCGACGCCGTAATGCACGCGGCCAAACCCGTCGCGCCAGAAATTGCGATGAAAGCGATCAACGTCGCGGAAGCGCTCATGGAAGTTGCGGTGGAAGCGGTCGACGTCGCGGAAATGCTCATGGAAGTTGTGGTGGAAATCATGGTCCTTGAAGCCGTGGCCCCATCCGCCATGGCCCCAGCCACCGTGGCCCCATCCGCCGTGACCCCAGCCTCCTGCGGTATGGCCGCCGCCCCAGTGCGTTCCGCCGCCCCAATGCATGCCGCCGCCGGAGTGACCACCGCCCCAATGCATGCCACCGCCAGAGTGACCACCGCCCCAATGCATGCCGCCTGAGTGGCCGCCGCCGCCCCAATGTCCGCCGCCGTGACTGCCACCGCCCCAGCCGCCGCCGCTATGGCCGGCTTCTGCCGGTCCGGCAGCGATGGCAAGTGCCGCCACCGCCAGCGCCAAGGTTGTGCTTCGGACGAGCGTCGAAACTCTGGTCATGGAAACTCCCCGCGGTGGTCCCGCTTTGGCACAGCTTAAGGTTAGAGCTTAACGGATTGTATTCAGGTCCGTTGCAAAAGGGGACAGGGGGGCGGGAGAATTCTGATCCTTTGGTTAATAGAGGACCGCCGGTCGGATGGACCGGCGATCTCCCAGTCAGTGCCTGGTACGGGCCCTATTCGCCGGGCGCGAGATAGTGACAGTTGGCTTCGTTGCGATCGCACACCATGCGCGTGCTGTAGTAGCCGTCGTAGGCGGGGCGATAATAGGCGACCCCCGTTGTGTGGCATCGCCCGGTGCTGTCGCGGCAGATCACCTGCGCACAGCGATCACCCCAAGCGTCGCATTGCACGGCTGCCGTGCGATCGCGCCCGATCTGCTGTTCGTCCGTATACGTCGCTTGCGCCGAGGCTGATGTCGCCCCCGCCACCAGCGACATGAGACCTGCGGCGGCGGCGGCTTGAAGTGCGCGTGAAAACCCAACCATCGGATTTGTCCTTTCACTCTTCCTTCAAGACCGCCGGTGCCGCCACGAGGTTGCGATCAGTCGCAGTAGTACGGGTCGTAATAGGCGCTGTACGGATCGCACGCGCCGCCATAGTAGCCGTAGCCATATCCGTAGTCGTAGGGGTACCCGTAGAAGCCGACCGAGAAGCCCGGATACCAGTAGCCGCCGCGCCAGTAGCCGCGGTGCCAGCCACCGCCGTGCCACCCGCCGCCCCGCCAGGCCGTGCGGCCATGCCAGCCGCCACCACGGAACGAGCCACCGCGGAACGCGCCGCCGCGGAACGAACCGCCGCGGAACCCGCCACCGTGGAACGAGCCGCCGTGGAACGAGCCATGGAATCCGCCGCCACTGGAGTGGCCTCGCATCTGCGCCGCTGCGGGCGACGCACCGAGCGCCACGGCTCCGGCACAGAGTGCCGCAAAGGCTGTGGCGGCAAGGAGTTTGGAAGGTTTATACATGACGTGGGTCTCCTTATTTCGACCCCTCTCCGCTATAGAAAACGGATGGGAGCGCCGTCCGTTGCCATGAAACCGAGGACCGGCCGCAGCGCGGCCGGTCCTGAAGCTCCCCGTCAATCCGGAAATCCGTCATCTTCGTCGTTGTCGTACTGATCATTGTCGTATTCGTAGACGCGCTCACGCACCCAGTGGCAATCGTCGCCGTCTGCATCGCACATCAGACGATCGCGATGGCGGATGTACGCGACATCGCCGAGATTCTCGATCCGCTGGCAATCGAATCCGGCATCATCGCAGCGGACGCGATAGCAATCGTCGCCGTAGCACCGCGTCTCGAATGTCGCGGCCGATGCCGTTCTTGCCGATCCTGCTAGTGCAGCAACGCCCAGCAGCGCTGCGAAAGCCGTCGTCTTCATCACATTAGACAGAGTCATCGATGAGTCTCCTGTTGTTGAGGCCCACCCCATCCGTTGGGCTGTTGCTCTCATTCCACTCGATGCGCATGCCCATCCACTGCGCAATCATGATGCTAATGTGTGTTGCAGTATGCAGGTTCCGGCGCAGTACGCGTCGTGATCGCGCACACAACAAATGCGTGTGTCTTTCGATTCGATTGTGACGAAATGCGAAGGCGCGCGCGCAATGGTCCGCGCGCCTGTTAGCGTATGCGCCTAGCTATTGATTGGGCGGCTTGGGAAACTGAATCACCACGCGCTTCTGGCCCTGTGCAGGCGGCGAGAAGGTCGCGCTGCGCGGACCGGTGCCGGCCTGATCGTGCAAGGTCGCGGTGACCTTGTATGAGCCGCCGGGAAGGCGAAACAGCACCCAGGATCCCGAGCAGTCGAAATCGGCGAGCGTCTTGCCGCCTTGCGCCAGCGTGATGTGAGCGCCGGCAAGATACTGGGCACCGCCGTTCGAGAACTCGACACGGATCGGGTAGGCCTTCCATTCCGGGTTGTCTTCCGCAGAGCCGACCCCGGTACAGACGGTCTGGATGCCGTTCATGTCGACAGGGGTGTCCATCGGCATCGGATCGGCCATGACGGGCCAAACGAATCCGAGAACCGTTCCGGCCGCAACGGCGCCGGCGGCCAACATCCAATATCGCATCCGAATCTCCTTCGAATTGCCGAGACAAGCGGTCCGGCTGTTGTGGCAATGCTGTGGCGGACAAATCAGGCCCCGCGGTAAAACGCGGTTTTGCAGCAGGAAGTTCCCGCAGGTTAACGGCGGACGGTTGTATCAACGGATTGTTAAGGCTTCGCCATCAGACTGTCCCGAAATGGGGCGCATCGATGAAGGCTGAGCGAACCGCGCGCGCGACGGTGGCTTTGCGGAGCACCGCGGCCTATGCGCGCAATCTCGACCTTTTGGAGCCGGCCGGGCCGCCCGAAAGCGCCGCCGTCGCCAACATCTCCGGGATTCCGGAAGCCGAGTTCACGCCGAAAGTGCGCGCCGCGCTGACGAAACTGATGGCGGAAGTCGACCGGCTCCAGCGAGAAGTCGCTTCGCTTTCCGCCCGCCTCGAAGATGCCGAACGAGCCGCGGACCAGGATCAGCTGCTGCCGCTGCTGAACCGCCGCGCTTTCGTGCGCGAGCTCAACCGCACCATCGCGGCGGCGGCGCGCTACGGCACGCCGTCCAGCCTGGTCTATTTCGATCTCGACGGCTTCAAGCGGGTGAACGACACCTACGGCCATGCTGCCGGCGACGCATTGCTCGGCCACATCGCCGATACGCTCACGGAGCAAGTTCGCGACAGCGACGTGGTGGCGCGGCTCGGCGGCGATGAGTTCGGCATCATTCTCGGCCACACCAGCCAGACTCAGGCCGAGATGAAGGCGGCGTCGCTTGCCGACAGCCTCGCCGGTGCGCCGCTCGACTGGCGCGGCGTGCCGATCGATGTCGCGTTTTCCTATGGCGCATTCCAGCTCAGTCCGGGCGACAGCGCCGATGCGGCTATCGCCCGCGCCGATGAACGGATGTACGCGCGCAAACGATCGCGCTAGCGATCGCTTGCGGAAGTCAGAAATCAGAAATCGGAAACCAGAAAATAGAACCGCGCGCAGCGCGTCCTTGCTTCTGACTTCTGGCTTCTGTTTTCTGATTTCCGACTACGCGATGATGTCCGGCAGCAGCGCATCCTCGATGCGCGCGATCTGATCCTTGAGCTGCAGCTTGCGCTTCTTCAGCCGGCCGATGGTGAGCTGATCGGTCACGCCCTGTTCGGCCATGGCGCCGATGGCCACATCGAGGTCGCGATGTTCCTGCAGCAGCTCCGCGAGCTTCTCGCGCAGCACCTGCTCGTCGGCTTCCGTCATGCGGACCCTTTTCGCGCACGGCGGCCCTTGGACAGGTCTTCGCCCCATCGCCGCACGGTGGGCCAAGTATATCCCAGAAGGTCGAGCGCACGGCCAACGATCTGGTCGACGTGGTCGGAAATCGTCTTCGGTTCGGCATAGAAGGCGGGCATCGGCGGCAGCATGATCGTGCCCATTTCGGCAAGCGCCGTCATGGTGCGCAGATGCCCCAGATGCAGCGGAGATTCACGCACCAACAGGATAAGCGGGCGGCGCTCCTTCAGCATCACATCGGCGGCACGGGTGAGGAGGTTGGTGGTCACGCCGGTGGCGATCTCCGACATGGTGCGCACCGAGCACGGCGCCACGATCATGCCTTGAGTCTTGAACGAGCCGGAGGCCAGCGGTGCCGCGATATCGCCGATCGCATAGGCATGGTCGGCCTTGGCAGCGACGGCCTTGGGCGTGAGCGTCGTTTCGTAGGCAATGGTCATCTCGCCGGGCTTCGTCACCACCAGGTGCGACTCGGCCCCGACCTCCTTCAGAGCCTCGAGCAGACGGATGCCATAGGCCACGCCGGAAGCCCCGCTGATCCCCACCACGATGCGGTTTTTTCCAGGATTTTCGCGGCTCTTTTCGGCCATGGCATCCGTTTACAGGGCGTAGAGGCTGGTCGAAAGAGGGGCGTGACAGGGGCAGGGTTTGGTGTTCTAATTGTGAAGCATTTCCAACAAAGAGGTGCAAGAATGGCGCTACAAGGGCATATCCAGGAGCTCAGCGAAAAACATAAGAAACTGGAAGAACTGATCGAAGTCGAAATGGCGCACCCCGATTGGGATGAACTCCGGGTCGCCTGCCTCAAAAAAGAAAAACTCAGAATCAAAGACGAACTGCTCAAGCTGCAAGGCCCGGTACACTAGGGCGGTAGTTCACGTCCGGCTTGCCTCTCGTCGTGCCTGGCCCAATGGGCCACGGCATGACCCGCAGGCGATCTGTTTGCCAAAACGGGACCCGCGCCGTCATTCCGCAGGCTCCGCTGCCGCGGCTGCCGGCGCTGCCGGCGCACGCGTTCGCAGGCGCGTGAACACCGCCGCTGCGGCAAGCAACGACAGCGCGCCGACGAAGAAGGCCGAGCCGGGGAAATAGACCGGTGCGCGCGGCCCGGTGAAGAACGCAAACACCTGGGTCAGGATGATCGGCGCGGCAACCGATGTGAGGCTGCCGACGCAAGCGAGCGCTCCCTGCAATTCGCCCTGTTCTGTCGGGCCGACCAGCTTCGACATGATGCCGTTGAGCGCCGGCCCGGCGAATCCGAACAGCGCGAACACCGTGATCCACACGAACATCTGCCAGCCTTGCGTCGCGAACGCATAGCCGGCGAAAGAAATCGCGCCGCCGATCAATCCGACATAGACGCTGGCCGGCTCGCCGATTTTCGGCATCACCACGCGGATCAGCACCATGTAGACGAGCGCGAGGGTGGCGCCGATCCACATCATGGCATAGCCCACCATGGCGCTGTTCCAGCCGAACTTCAGCATCACGTAATAGGTGAAGATCACCGGGTTCGCGTCGTGCGCCAGCCGAGTCAGAATGATCACGGCGATCAGTCCGAGGATCATGGGGAAGCGGCGCATCGCATGCAGCGCGCCGACGGGATTGGCGCGCTGCCATTCGAATTTGCGCCGGTTCGCAAGCGCGAGCGACTCCTTCAGCACGAACAATCCGAACAGCGCATTGGCGAGCGAGAGTCCGGCCGCCGCGAAGAACGGAATGCGCGGCCCGAACTGTCCGAGCAACCCTCCCGCCAGCGGACCGACGATAAATCCAAGGCTGAAGGCGGCGCCGATCAATCCGAAATTGACGCCGCGCTTCTCCGGCGGCGTCACGTCGGCGATGTAGGCGCCGATGGTGGGATAGCTCGCACCGGCAATGCCCGAAATCGCGCGCGTGACGAAGATCCATGCGAGCGTCGGCGCCAGTCCCATCACGAGGTAATCGAGCCCGAGCGCCAGCAGCGACGCGATGAGCACGGGGCGGCGGCCGAAGCGGTCGCTCAGATTTCCGATCAGCGGCGCACAGAGAAATTGCATCCCGGCGAAGACGAAGGCGAGCCAGCCGCCCCACCTCGCCGCCTCGCTCATGGCCGCCGGCGTGATGGTGTGATAGCCGCGCAGCTCCGCGATGAGTTGCGGCAATACCGGGATGATGATGCCGAGACCGACGGAGTCGAGCAGCGCCGTAATGAAGATGAAGGCGAGCGCGAGCCGCGATCCTTGTTGAACCGTTGGCGATGAGTGTTCCGTGGTCACCTTGCCGCTCCCGAATTTGCGCCGACGCTACCCATCGGGCCCGGGCTCGTCTTGTAGAAATTTGGCAGCGTAGTTTTCGCTCTGCGTAAGGCTCGCCAACGTCTCACTGAAAGGGAAATCCTCGTCGATACGCGAAGAAGTCGATTTGCGCTTCGCCGCCTTTCTCTCCATCGCCCGCAACAGCACGAACTCGTGCGCGAGCTTGGTGAGAAACCGCATCTTGGCGATCACGAGCCGCATTTCGCGGCGCAGACGCGTCATTTCGGCGGAACGCAGACCGTGTTTCAGGGCGTTACCGTTGCCCTTGGGTGCGCCGCGCTTCTTCTGTTGTGCCGTAGGTCCGATGTCCGCAACGGAATTGTTTTGTTTTGTTCGCAAAAAACGGGGGAGGGGGTCCCCCCTCTGCGCCGGCTGCCGGAAACCCTTCGCCAGTTCCACAAGACGCCGGTCGACCCGCGCGCGCGCCGCCGCGCGAGCATTCCGCGCCTCCGCTGTGCGCCGGCCATGCGTCATGGCATTGCGGTTGCCAAGCGGTGCGCCCCGGCGGCGTGAGGCGGGGGCGGCGCCGCTTGCCGCCGTGACGGTGTTCAGCTCGCTCATTTGAGCCATATAGCACTGAATTCGTCGGACTGGAACAAAACAGGAGCAGAAATTGTAAGCCGTTTACAATGACGATTTATACGAGACGGCAACGGCGCCGAAGAGCGCATGCCCACAGCCGCGCCTCACAAATCAAGCGCCGGAACTTGAATTGCGCTACGCTAGCCGAATGCTTGCAACCCTAGGTCAATGAGTCGTCCCGAAAGGGGGGCTTTACGGCAGGGTGCTTATCCAATGCCTAACAGCACTTGGAGTTCAATCGCTGCGCTTGGACGAAGCCTGACTCCCTATATTGCTGCCGCGCTAGTTCTCCTAATGCTTGGCGGCGGTGCCGTTCTGTGGTTCGGACATCTCAACACAATCTGCTCAGCCGAAGATGCGAAAGCCGAAATTGGCAAGATCAATAGCCAAATCTGGACCGGCCTCCCTAATCCAGTAGAGCGTTGGCCCAATCAGGGCGCTAAGGCAGCATTCGAGCAGGGGCATGTGTTCAGCAATCCAGATTCCATACCCGCCCAACAACAAACCGCCACATCAACAGAATTCCATGACTATGAAAGCCCATGGCGGCGCCGAATCGAATGCGAGACTAATCTCGGCGACTGGATCGTTGCGCTGTTCACTGGCGTGCTGGGCGTGTTCACGATCTTGCTGGCGTTCGCTACGATTACGGCTGCTAACGCTGCCAAAGCCGCTGCTGAACTCGTACCCGATTTGGAACGGGCGTACGTGTTTGTCGAACTCGAACAAATTCAGTTCGGAGGATATAGTAAGGGCGGAGCTGGAGGCGGCGAATTCTTGCAAACGTTCGCGAGAATACGGGTCACAAACTACGGTAAAACACCAGCAATCCTGAAAGAGATTAGCGCCGACCTTGTTCAGAAGCCGGAGATGATCAAGCCTGAGTTCACCGAAGAAGTGCTTGATGCCCCGCTTATACTCATTGGGGTTGCAGATTCGGTCGATGTCGATGCAAGCGCTTCCTTCGGCAGAAGCGGCAACGATATTAGGCCGCCCAGAGCCTACAAGGTGATCACCAAAAGCCTTCCCGATGAACTTAAGGGAGGTCCCCAGCACAAGGCGTTTACCGCTGGGGAATCATTCATGTGGGTATCCGGCAAGGTTATCTATGACGACGTGTTCGGTCAGGAGCATGAAACCAATTTCTGGCTTCGCAATGTCGCCGAGAAGCCCGCAATGAAACCCCATGGCGGCCCGAAATATCAGAAGCGCACTTAAAAGCCAGTTCGATCATACCTGCCCCTGACCGTAGGCACTTCGCATTCCAAAGGTCGCGTTTGGAAATGTCTGTACGCGGTTGCTAGCTAGCTATGCTACGGAATGGCAGTGCGGCAGGCGGATGGTGACGGTTGTGCCGATGCCAACCTGGCTGTCGATTGCCAGGGAGCCGCCATGGGCTTCGGCCAGCGCACGCGCCAGCGCGAGGCCAAGACCCGCGCCGGGCGACGCCTTGGCAAGCATGGCTTCGGGGCAAGCGTACTCAAACGGCTTGCCGAGCCGTTCCAGCGCATCGGGTGCGATGCCGATGCCGGTATCGCGAACGACGAAGACCGCGTCTCCGTCCACCTGCTCGGCGTCGACGAAAATCTGTCCGCCAGGCGGCGTGAATTTCACGGCGTTGGAGAGAAGATTGCCGAGCATCTGTTTCAGCGCACCCGCATCGGCGTGGACCGCGGCGAGTCCGAGCCGCGTTGCGATCGTCACGCCGGCACGGTCCGCATCCGCGGCTGCGATCCCGACGCATTCGCCGACGAGCCGAGCAACATCAGTGCGCGCCGGATCGAGCGTGAGCCGGCCAGTCTCGATTTTTGCCATATCGAGGATGTTGCCGATCAACGAGAGCAGAAGCTGCCCGCTCTCATGAATCACCTTGGTGTATTCGCGGTACCTGTCATGCCCAAGCGGCCCCAGCAGCTCGCCCTGCATCGCTTCCGAGAATCCGAGTATGGCATTGAGCGGCGTGCGCAGCTCGTGACTCATATTGGCGAGGAAGGTGGATTTGGCGCGGTTCGCAGCCTCGGCGCGCTCCTGCGCCGCCTTCAGCGCCAGTTCGTATTCCTTCCGCTCGGTAATGTCGCGCGCCACGCTGATTTCGTGGAATTTGCCCGTCGCCGGATCGATGGCGCCGCGATTGACCAGCTCCAGCCACACCCAATGCCCGTCCGCATGCAGCCCGCGATAGGTGATGGTGCGCGTTTCGCCGATTGCCGGCCGGCCGCGCACCTTCATCGCTTCGCCGAGATCGTCGGGATGAATGAGGTTCAGGTAGTTGCCGTCCTCGATTTCCTCCGGCTTGCGGTTGAGGATGCGCTGCAGCGCATTCGAGGCGCAGACGATTCGATCGTCCTCGTAAAGTATGATGATGTCGGACGCTTCGTCCGCCATGATGCGATAGCGCGCGAGCAATTCGTCGCGTCCATCCGCTGTCAATTGCGGCTGCTTCTCAGACATCTCGACCGGCCAATTCGTTGCCGGACGGCAGCCTACCGCTCCGCCGTTAAGCAGTGCTTGCGAGGCGATGATTAACGCACATCAGGAGATCAACCCGGGGCGCCGGCGGCTTTGGCGAAATGCCACGCACGCTCGGCCAGCGGGCGGACGCGCGAGATGTTTTCTGCCGCGTTGGCGCTCGCCGCGGTGCCGTCGCGGATGCGGCCGATGATGCCCTGCAGGATCGCGGCGATGCGGAAGAAATTGTAGGCGGCGTAGTAATTCAGGTCCGGTACGGCGTCGCGATGGGTGCGGCTGAGGTACATCGCCGTGTAGTCGTCCATCGAGGGAATGCCGAGCGCCGCAAGATCGGCCCCAAGCAGGCTGCCGGTATTCGTGCCCTCGCCCGGCATCTGCCACTGCATCAGGTGGTAAGTGAAATCGGCCATCGGATCGCCGATGGTGGACAGCTCCCAATCCAGCACCGCGATGACGCGCGGCTCGGTCGGGTGCAGGATCATGTTGTCGAGGCGATAGTCGCCGTGGACGATGGAGTCGCGCGGGTTCTGCGGCAGGTGCTGCGGCAGCCACGCGATCAGCTTCTCCATCTCGTCGATGCGGTCGGTTTCCGAAGCCTTGTACTGCTTGCCCCAGCGCGCGATCTGCCGCGCCACGTAGTTGCCGGGCTTGCCGAAATCTTGAAGGCCGAGCGCCTGCCAGTCGAGATTGTGCAGACGGGCGAAGGTTTCGTTCATCGCGTCGTAGATGGCGGTGCGCTGCGCAGGGCTTTGGTCGGGCAGCAGCGGGCCCCAATAAATGCGGCCCTCCACGTAATCCATCACATAGAAGATCGTGCCGATGACGCTCTCGTCCTCGCAGAGCAGCCACGGCCTGGCGACGGGAAATCCGGTCGGGTGCAATGCGGAGATGATGCGGTACTCCCGATCCACGGCGTGCGCTGACGGCAGCAATTTTCCCGGCGGCTTGCGGCGCAGCACGTATTTTCGGTTCGGCGTGACGAGCTGATAGGTGGGATTGGACTGGCCCCCCTTGAACTGGCGCACTTCGAGCGGTGCCTGGAATCCTTTGATGCGGTCGGCGAGGTAGCGCTCGAGCCGGGCGACATCGAAGCGGTGCGCCTCACGCACAGCTTGCGTGCCCGAAAACTTCTTCTGCCTGTCTTCGCTCGCCTCAGCCATGGGAATTGCCTGCAAACACCTCCGCATTTGAAACGGACTTTGCCGCCAGCACAAGCGGCGACTTGCGAGAGGACAGGTAGCGCGCTACCATGAGTCGCGAGGTGAATGATGACACGGCCACCCAAGCGAGAAGAATTCGACAAGTTTCGTCGTTATCGCGAGTCCCGCAAGGCACAAGGCCTCAGATTGCTTCGCTTGTGGGTTTCCGATCCGCGCACGGCGTCCTTTCGCCGGAAGGCGAAGCGCCAGGCGGCGCTGCTGCGCGGTGCCCCCGAGGAGGAAGAGGCGCTTTCATTCATCGAGCGGAACATGGACCAGGGTGACTGGACCGCATGAGGCGCGGCGACATCGTCACGGTCGCCATGCCCGGCGTTTACGGCAAGCCGCGACCCGCCGTCGTTATTCAGTCCGACAATCTGGGTGAGACGGACAGCGTTCTTGTTTGTCTTGTGACCAGCACGATTCGCGATGCATCCCTTTATCGCCTGGATCTGCCGGCGGACCAGAAAACGGGCTTGCGCGCGCCTTCGCAGATCATGGTCGACAAGATCATGGCGGTGCGCAGAGCAAAGTGCAGCGCGCCCATTGGGAAGATCGAGCCTGCGTCGAATCAAATGCTGAACGGGTTTCTTGCGGTCGTCCTGGGAATTGCGGACTGAAAGGCAAGCCATGATCGACGAACGAACACGACGGGCTTTCATGAAAACGCTGAAGGCGGCGGAAGACGAAGCAAGCGCCAAAGGCACGCACTCGCTTCAATCCGTCGCAAATGAAACGGCCGAGATCATTTGCCGGGATTCTGTCCCAGTGCACGCCAGCCGATGTCGCGGCGGCAGAAGCCTTCCGGCCAGTCGATGAGATCGACGGCGCGGTAGGCGCGTTCGCGCGCTTGTGCGACGTCGCGTCCCAATGCCGTGACGTTCAGCACCCGGCCGCCGGTGGCGATCAGCTTGCCGTCGTGGAGCTCTGTGCCGGCATGGAAAATCTCGACGCCTTCGACTTTGGCCGCTTCGTCGAGCCCGCGAATTTCCGAGCCTCTGGCATAAGCGCCGGGATAGCCTTTCGCCGCCATCACGACGGTCAGCGCGACCTCGTCGCGCCAGCGCAGATCGAGATGCTGAAGCTCGCCGTCGCGCGTGGCGATCAGCGCGGTGGCGAGATCGGACTTCAGCCGCATCATCAGCACCTGGCATTCCGGATCGCCGAAGCGGCAATTGTATTCGATCAGCTTCGGCTCGCCGTCCTTGATCATCAGCCCGGCATAGAGCACGCCCATATACGGCGTGCCGCGTTCGGCCAGCGCGGCGATGGTCGGCTTGATAATCTTCGCGATGGCCCTGTCCGCAACGGCCGCGGTCAGCACCGGCGCCGGCGAATAGGCGCCCATGCCGCCGGTGTTCGGTCCCGTGTCTCCATCGAAGGCGCGCTTGTGATCCTGCGCGCTCGCCAGCGGCAGGATGTGCTCGCCGTCGGTGAGAACGAAGAAGCTCGCCTCTTCGCCGTCGAGATACTCCTCGACGACGATCTCGTCGCCGGGTGTGCCGAACATCGCATCGATGGCGCGGTCGCATTCGGCGCGCGACTCCGCAACCACCACACCTTTGCCCGCCGCCAACCCATCGTACTTGATCACGACCGGCAAGCCGAGTGTGGGCGCAAAGGCTTTCGCCAGCGCAGGCTCCGCAAAGCGCCGGTAGCCAGCGGTCGGGATGTCATGGGCGACGCACAGGTCCTTGACGAATCCTTTCGACGCCTCCGCCCGCGCCGCCCCCGCACTCGGGCCGAATGCCTTGATGCCAGCGGCTTCCAGCCGGTCCCAAAGACCGGTCACCAGCGGGGCTTCCGGCCCGATCATCACAAAATCAATGCGCTGCTCGCGGGCGAACGCCACCAGCCCTTCGATGTCGGTCGCGGCAATCGGCACGCGCTCGGCGACCTGCGCGATCCCGGCATTCCCCGGCGCGCAGTATAGCTTTGAGACAATCGGGCTGGCCGAAAGCGCCCACGCCAGCGCGTGTTCCCGCCCGCCGGAGCCCACCAGAAGGACATGCAACCCGCGCTCTCCTATCGATGAACGATTGGTTTACGCGGACAGTGCAAGATGTCCACTGCTTGTGTGCTGGGAATGTGGGGGGTCTGGAAGGCATGTCGCAGCAGGCCATCGGGCAGTTCGGAAGAGCCGCGCAACCGCCTGCGGCCGACGCAGACCGGGTCGAGCCCCATTTCGCCGAAATGCCGTCCATTCCGGATGGCGATGCGGCGATCGAGGCCGAAATCCAGCGCTTCACCGAGAGCGGCGAATTGCCGGGAGCAGACCCGCGGCAAACACTGGCTGGGTCTGATCCGGCAGCGCTCGAACATGCGCGCCAGTGTTGGCTGGCAGAACAGCGGCAGCGGCTCGCGGATGCAGAAGCCGCCTGGGAATCTCGCAACCGCAATCGCACAGCCGCCGCGCGGATGACGGTGCAGCGCGCCGAAGCCACGATGGAACAGCTCCGCCGCCAGCTCCTGCAGACGCAGGAAGCGCTGGCCGGCAAGGATGCGGAAATCGCGAAAGCGTGGGCCGCGTGCGAGCAGGAGCGCGCCCGCTGGGGGGACTCGCCCGCCACGCTTCAGCAGAAGACGGCACGCGAGCAAAACATCGAGCGGCGCGTGAAGATGATCATGCGCATCTTCCGCGAATTCGCTTGGACGGCGCTGGTGATCGCACTCGCCACATTGGCGGCGGAGCGCGCCGCGCCGGTGGCGGTCGGGGTCTGGAAGCAGGAGACCGGCCCGAACAGTCACCTGAAGCCGCTGCTGCAGAAGGCGGGGCTGCCGCTCGTGCTGCCCGAGAAGGCGCCGGGCTGGACGATCGCGGCGCCGATCGCAAATCTCCGCACGCGTCCTGCCAGCGGCGCGCCGATCCTGATGGTGTTGCCGCTCAACACGGCGGTGACGCCGGCAGCCAGCTACGGGAAATGGACCTTCGTGCGCGTGGGTGACGGCACCACCGAGCAGCAGGGCTGGGTCGCCACGGCCTCGCTCGTAGCATCGAAGAAATAGCCGGCCAAATTTTTCGCTTGTGCGTTTGGCGGCTCCTGTATGCTCGCCCGGGTCATGAGCGAAGCAGCAAGCGCCCAGCGCACCAACCTGCCGGAATACAGCGTCAGCGAGATCGCCGCCGAACTGAAGCGGACGGTCGAGGAGGCCTATCCGTTCGTGCGCGTGCGCGGCGAGGTGAGCAACCTCAAATTCCATTCTTCCGGTCACATCTATTTCGACCTCAAGGACGAGAAGGCCTGCCTCAACGCCGTGGTGTGGCGGATGACGGCGCGGCTGTTGCGGGTGAAGCCGGAAGCTGGGCTCGAGGTCGTTTGCACAGGCCGGATCACCACCTATGCCGGCTCCTCGCGCTATCAGATCGTGGTCGAGCAGATCGAGCTGGCGGGTGTCGGCGCGCTCATGGCGATGCTGGAGGAGCGCAAGAAACGGCTAGCAGCGGAAGGCCTGTTTGCGGGCGAGCGCAAGAAGAGGCTGCCGTTCCTGCCGCAGGTGATCGGCGTGGTGACATCGCCCACCGGCGCCGTGATCCGCGATATCATGCACCGGCTGGAGGCGCGGTTTCCGCGCCGGGTGCTGTTGTGGCCGGTCGCCGTGCAGGGCGAGCGCGCGGCAGCTGAGGTGGCCGCTGCCATCCGCGGGTTCAACGCGATGCCGGCCGGCGGCGCGATCCCGCGGCCGGATCTTCTGATTGTGGCACGCGGTGGCGGCTCCATCGAAGACCTGATGGCATTCAACGACGAGAGCGTGGTGCGGGCGGCGGCGGAGAGTGCAATCCCGCTCATCTCGGCGGTGGGCCACGAGACCGATACCACATTGATCGATTTCGCCGCCGATCGGCGAGCGCCGACGCCAACCGCGGCGGCGGAAATGGCCGTGCCGGTGCGCGCCGATCTCATCTCGCAGGCTGCGGATTTCGATCGCCGCCTGACGCAGGCGATGATGCGCACCGTCTCGCATCGGCGCACCCGTCTGGCGGGTCTCATCCGCGTGCTGCCACGGGCCGATCAGCTGTTCGCCACGCCGCGGCAGCGGCTTGATTATGCGTCCGAGCATCTGGGGCAGGCGCTGTGGCGCAATCTGCAGGAGCATCGCCGCGGGTTCGGCGAAGTCGCAGCACGGCTGCGGCCGACGGCCATCAAGCGGCATATGAGCGTCTGCCGCGAACGGGTTGCCGCATGGGGCGAGCGGCTTTCGCGCCGCGAGCGCGCGCGGCTCGAACAGCGCCGCGGCAGGCTGGAAGGATTTGCGCGCATCCTGGAAAGCATCAGCTATCGGGCCGTGCTGGAGCGCGGCTTCGCGCTGGTGCGCGGCGCCGACGGCAATTTGCGGCGCCGCTCGGTTGAGATCGTTTCCGGCGAGGCGCTGACGCTCACCTTCTCTGACGATTCCACGAGTGCCGTTGCTGCCGGTCCGCCGCGCCAGCCGCTGCATCGCTCCGGCCGGCCGAAGAAGGTGTCAAAGGATCAAGGCAACTTGTTCTGATCGCGTTGCGCGCCGCCCAATGAGCGACGAGAGGCCTTCCGCCGCCGAGAAACTACCCGTTCACGATGGTGCCGCCGTTCGGATGCAGCACCTGGCCCGTCATGTAGGAGCCGTCGTCGCTGGCCAAGAGCACATAATATGGTGCGACTTCGTTCGGCTGCCCGGCGCGGCCGAGCGGGACATGCGCGCCATGCTCCGACGTCTTCTTCTCGTCGTAACTCGCTGGAATGAGTGGCGTCCAGATGGGTCCCGGCGCCACCGCGTTCACGCGAATTTTCTTCTCCGCCAGCGCCTGGGACAGCGAGCGGGTGAACGCGACAATCGCGCCTTTGGTGGAAGAATAATCGATCAGCTCCTTCTTGCCTTTGTACGCCGTCACCGACGCCGTGTTGAGGACGACGGAGCCTTCCTGCATGTGCCGCAGTGCCGCTTTGGTCAGATAGAACATGCCGAACACGTTGGTCTGGAACGTGCGCTGCAATTGCGCGACAGAGATATCGAGCGGATCGTCGGCTTCGTGCTGCTCGCCGGCATTGTTCACCAGAATGTCGAGCCGGCCGAAGCGCTCGACCACGTGATCGACCGTTTCGAAGCAGAATTCCTCCTTCGCAATATCGCCGCGGAATTTAATGCCTTCGCTGCCTTCCCTGGCGATGGCCGCAAGCGTGTCGTCGGCGTCCTTGTCTTCCTCGAGATAGGCGATGGCGATCTTCGCACCTTCGCGCGCCATGGCGACGGCCACGGCGCGGCCGATGCCGCTGTCGCCGCCGGTGATCAGCGCCACCTTGCCCTTGAGCTTGCCCACACCGGGATATTTTGGCGTGTAGTCAGGTGCGGGCCGCATCTTGTACTCACGGCCCGGTTGATGGCCCTGCTCCTGCGGCGGCTGCTTCTGCTCGATGCCCACGGCGCTACCTCTGCAATCGCTCCCAATGGCAACGAGGCGCCGCGGATACTGGTTCCGGGTTCTAGTGACGGCTCGGCTGCGGCGGCTGCTGGCCGGCTGCAGAGGGCAGGCGGTCCTCCACCTCCTGCCGGGCCTGCACGATATCGCCGAGGCGGCCCTGCGGAGCGGCCTGCGCACTCTCCGCCGACCGCGCTTCGCGCTCCCACACGGTGAGAATCTCCAGCCGGTCGACATCGTTCAGCCGGCGGTCGCGCAGAACGTCCTGCGGCCGCGTGTAGATGCGCGCGGGGTGCAATTTGGCTTCCTCGACAAACTTGGTATTCTTCATCGCGCGAACACATCATGGTCCGTAGGCAGAACGCTCCGCGTCAGCAGCGCGTTCCTCATCTTGCGGCAGCTTCGGGAACAGCGATGGCCAAGGCGAAGAAGAAGTCGACGCATGCGAAGGCTCACCAAAGGGCTTCGAACGAGAACCTGCCCACCCCGCGCAAGCGCAGCGCACGCCCCGTGTGGCAGGGGTCTTTGCGCTTCTCGCTGGTGAGCTGCCCCGTCGCGCTCTACAACGCCACGACGCGCTCGCATGACATTTCGTTCCACCTCATCAATCCGGAAACCAACAACCGCATCCGCATGATCACCACCGATCCCGATACCGGGCCGGTGGAACGGTCGAGCCTGGTGAAGGGCTACGAGATCGCCAAGAACCAGTACGTCATCGTCACCAACGAGGAGCTGGACGAGGTCAAGCTGGAGACGACGCACACCTTGGAGATCGAGCGCTTCGTCGATGCCGATACCATCGACCGGCTGTACTGGAACGATCCCTACTTCGTGGTGCCGGACGGCAAGGAAGGCATCGAGGCTTACGCCGTGATCCGCGAAGCCATGGCGGAGCAGAGCCGCATCGCACTCGGCCGCGTGGTGATGCACACGCGCGAACGCCTGATGGCGATCGAGCCACGCGACAAGGGGCTGCTCGCCTATTCCCTGCGCATGGCGAACGAGGTGGTGAATCCGGCGACGGCCTTCGAAGACCTTCCCGACATCAAGGCCGATCCGCGAATGGTAGAGATCGCGCAGAAGATCATCGAGCAGCAGGAAGGCCCGTTCGAGCCAGCCGAGTTCAAGGACCGCTATGAGGAAGCGCTGCGCGAACTGATTCGGCGCAAGGAACATGGCGAGAAGCCGACCGTCGCGCCCCCCGCCCCTGCGGCCACCAATGTCATCAATCTGATGGACGCGCTGCAGAAGAGCCTGAAGAAAAAAGGGGCGGCAGCACCGGCGCCGGCTGCGAAGAACACCTCGCACGCCAAGAAGAAGCGCGCGCGATCCTGAAGCCCGCTCTAACGGTGAGCTTCCCCCTCCCGAGGAGGGCGGGGTAGGTTCATTTGCGAGTCGTTGCGCGCGGGCGCGAGTAGAGCCGCTCGTCCCACCACACGGGTTCCGGCAAGCGGTACGTGATGGTCTTGGCATCCGGGTGCAGCGGGTTGATGAGGAAATTGCGTTCCACGCGCGCCGGAATGGACGGGACCATCAGAATAGCGGAACGGTTGCGCGCGTACCACTCCGCTCCGAACGCTTTGCAGATTGCTTCACTTGTGGAATCCCATCCTGGATGTTCCGCTGTCTGGAATATCTCGTAGCTCGTGCCATTCGGAATGGTGATTTCGATATAGTGCTGGTTCGCCGGCAACTCGAGATTTGCGTGCACGAGCTTCTCGAGCATGGCCGTGGAGTAGTGCTCGCTCGTGTAGATGATGGGACTCGTGTGTGTGTTCCAACGCCCCGGATAGAGGGCGGCTCCTTCCGCGTCATAAATGGGAAATCGGCCATTCGGATCCCCAATGCGATAGCATGCGAGGATCCGATCCGTCTCCGGCACGGCTCACACGCCGCCGCTGTAGGCGGCGCGGCCGAGCAGATTGATGACCGCGTCGGCCCCCAATCCCGTTGCCAGCGCAACCTCAAGCGGCGCTCTGCCGTCCAGCATCGGGTGCGGCCGGTCCAGAAAGTGGCGCACTTTTGCTTCGTCGCGAAAAATCTCCAGCCCGAATGCAAAGACTTTGGCGACGCGAGCCAGGCGGTCGCTCTCTTCCGTTGACAACGGTTTCTTATCGCGACGGCGCCGATCGAGCGTGGGCTTGGGCACGACGCGATAAGTAAAGCGGCGCGCATCGTTCGGACATACGTGACAGGCGAATTTTTCCAGCGCGGAGACCGGCAAGCCCTTTTCCACGGAACGGGCCAGCGCCAGCTTGGCTTCCGACTTTCTCAGCTTCATGCCGAGAAGCGCCTCGACGGCGGCATTTTGCGGGGCCATGTCATCTCCTGTATCACTTGAGCCAAGATAGTGCATCAAGTGACACATGTCAATGACGTGGCGCTATCTGCCGAGCTTCTTCCGCGCGGTTTCCAGCAACGTCGCCGTCTTGTCGAGGTCTTTCCACGGGTCGGCGGATTTCAGCACGGCTTTGGCGTTGGCCAAATTGAATGCCGCCGGATCAAGGCCCTTGCGCAATTTCGACCACGGCAGCGGCATCGAGATATGCGCGCCGGGCCGGGCGCGCGGCGACCAGGCGCCGACGGCCGTCGCCATGCGGTCGTTGCGCAGGAAATCGAGGAAGATTTTTCCGCCGCGCACTTTCTTCGACATGTTGGTGACATAGCGGTCCGGTTCGTCGCGCTCCATCGCGAGGCACACATCGCGCGAGAAATTCTTGGCGTCCGCCCAGGCGACGGGATTTTTCGGCGTGCCGCGAATGGCGGTGGCGGCGTGAATGCCCTTGCCGCCGGTCGTCTTCACGAACGCCGTCATGCCGAGGCTTTCGAGCCGCTTGCGCATGTCTTTCGCGGCATCGATCACCGTGTCGAAATCCACGTCGGGAGCGGGATCGAGATCGAAGATCAGCCGCTGCGGCGTATCCGGTTCGCCAGGCTTCGAGCCCCAGGGATGGAATTCCAGCACGGCAACCTGGGCCATCGCCACCATGCCTTCCGGCGTGTCGACCGACACATAGGTTTCCTTGCGCCCCGGAACGTGCATGGCGGTGATGTACTTGTCCAAGCCGGCCATCGGATGGCGCTGGAAGAAATGCTCGCCTTCGATTCCATCCGGTGCGCGCACCATGGAAAGCGGCCGTCCCGCGATGTGCGGCAGGATGCGTTGCGCCGCCGCTTCATAGTAGCGCGCCAGATCGAGCTTGGTGATAGCCGGCGTGCTTGCCGTCGCCGGCCACAGCACCTTTTGCGAATTGGTGATCGTAATTCCCGCGATGACCGTGTCCCGTTTGCCGACGACCGACGCCGACTTCGGTTGTGCAATCGTTTTCGCTTTCGCTTTCGGCATCTGCTTTGGCTCTTCGGCAGCCGGTTGCGGCTCGATAGTGACGTTGCGTGCCGATTTGTCCTCGCGAATTCCCTTGTAGCTCGCCTGCCGCAGGATTCCATCCGTGGTGATGTTGCTGAATTCGATTTCGGCGACCACCTTCGGCTCGACCCAATGGATGCCGCGGGCGCGCGGCACCGGTTTGGATTTTGCGAAGGCTGGTTTCGGCACTTCGATGAGTTTCAGCTTGCGCAGCAACTCCCCGGCCGAGCGCTGATTGTAGCCGGTGCCGACGCGTCCCATGTAGACGAATTCGCCGTTCTGGAATGCCCCGACCAGCAGAGAGCGCAGCGTGTTGGCGTCGCCCCACCAGCCGCCGATCACCACTTCCTGTCCGCCGCGGCATTTCGATTTGCTCCAGTCGTCGCCGCGGCCGGATCTGTACGGCGCATCGGCGCGCTTGGAGATGATGCCTTCCAGCCCCATCTTGCAGGCGGCTTCCAGCATGTCGGTGCCGGGTGTCCGGAAGTGCTCGACGTAATGGATGCGCTGCGAGCGGCGCAGATGTTTCCTCAACAGTGCTTCGAGCGCGGCCTTGCGATCGGTAAGCGGCTGCTCGCGCCAGTCCTCGCCGTCGAGATACATCAGGTCGAACACGAAATAGACGAGGCCGGCGGTCTTCTTGTCCGACAGCGCGGCTTGCAGTTGGGCGAAATTCGACACGCCGCTGGAATCGAGCGCGACGACCTCGCCGTCGAGGATGCAATCAGGCAGCGCATGCGTCTCCTCCACGATCTCGGGAAAGCGGTGCGACCAGTCGAGTTCCTTGCGCGTCAGCAGAGCGGCATTGGCGTCCTTGACGCGCAGCTGCATGCGATAGCCGTCGAACTTGATCTCATGCACCCAGGCGTCGCTTGCCGGCGGCACCTCGACGATGCGCGCCAGCTGCGGCGCGACGAATTTCGGCATCGGCGCAGGTCGCCCGCCGCTCAGCGGCGTTTTTTTTTAGCCTTGGCGGATGCGGCGCGCGTCTTGCGCGGCGCCGTCTTCCGCTTGCTCGCCGAAACTTTGCGTTTCGCGGCTGCCTTGCGGGCCGAAGTGCTGGTCGTCGGATCGGAGCGGTTCGAGTGCCACACCTTGCGCGACTTGCTGGCGATCTCTTCCAGCGTGCGTCCCGTTTTCACCGAGGTGACTTCCGACAACAAGGTGTCCGGCTCGCCCGGGCGCGCGAAGTCGTCGATCTCCTTGATGAGCAGCCAGTTGTGGCGCGGCGTGCGGCGTCGGTTCTCTTCCTTGTCGCGCAGGCGGATCAGGGCCCAGCCGCCATGCATGCGCTCGCCGTCCATGACGAATTTCAGGTGGCCCTTCGCCAGGTCCTTGTCCGGCGGCGTGGTGGATTGCGGAATCCACTTTCCCTTGTCCCACAGCTGCACGGTGCCGCCGCCATATTCGCCTTCCGGAATCGTCCCCTCGAACGTGCCGTAGTCGATGGGATGATCCTCGACCTCGACCGCCAGCCGCTTGGTCGCCGGATCGAGCGAGGGCACTTTGGTAACCGCCCAGGATTTGTAGACGCCGTCCAGTTCCAGGCGCAGATCGAAATGCAGCCGTGTCGCGTCATGACGCTGGATGACGAAGCGCCGGGCTTTGCCGAGCGCCTTGATCACCCGGCCGGGCGGCTCCGGCGTAACGTCGAAATTGCGCTTGCGATTATAGAGAGTGAGCCGCGCCACGGTGTCCCTGGAATCAGAACCGGCCCATCAGCACCAGGATCAGGATCACGATCAAGACCACGCCGAGAAGGCCGCTGGGATAGTAACCCCAGCCGCGGCTGTAGGGCCAAGCCGGCCAGGCGCCGAGCAGGAGCAGAATGAGGACGATGATGAGAATGGTTCCGAGCATGAGTTTTCCCCGTCGTTAGGCGTCAAAAGAACAGATTTTGGCGGCAGAAGTTCCCGGCCCGGATGAAAGCCTAGCGCAGGGTAAAGGCGGCGACTGAGCCGAGCTTGCCAAACCTGGGCGTTTGCGAGGCCTCAAGTGGCGTTCCCGCCACCGGACGCCAGGCTTGCCGAGCTTCAAGCGCCGCCTTCTGCGGCTTGGGCGGCAATTCGGCGGCGGTCCTGAACTCCTTGCCCATCAATGCCCCCAGGAAGCGGTCGCCCCAGTACTTGATGTCGTTCTCGAGCAGGGCCCGCAAGATTTTCTGATGCCGCTGGATGCGCTCCTCGAGCGGCATGTCAAGCGCCCGCGCTATGGCGGCGCCAACGGCTTCCGGGTCGTATGGATTGACGATGAGGGCCGCCGCGCATTCCGCCGCCGCGCCAATGAAGCGCGATAGGATCAGCACGCCGGGGTCGTTCGGGTCCTGCGCCGCGACGTACTCCTTGGCGACCAAATTCATCCCGTCACGCAGCGGCGTGACCAGCCCGACGCGCGACGCGCGATAAAGGCCGGAGAGTGCCGTGCGCGTGTAGGCGCGGTTGACGTAACGCACCGGCGTCCACGACACATCGCCATAGGTGCCGTTGATCCGGCCGGCCGCGGTGTCGATCTCACGTTCAAGATCGGCGTATTCCTGAATTGCGGAGCGGCTCTTCGGCGCGATCTGCAGGAAGGTGACTTGTCCGCGCCATTTCGGATTGGTCACGAGGAACCGCTCGAACGCTTCCAGCCTGAGCGCGATGCCCTTGGTGTAGTCGAGGCGGTCGACTCCCATGATGACGACACCGGGCACGCTCTCCAGCACCTTTCGTACGAAGCTCGACCGGACCGCACGGCGTGCCCGGCGGCCGAATTCCTTCGTCTCGATGCCGACGGGGAACGCGCCGACGCGCATGGTGCGGCCGGCGATGTCGAAACGAGGCAGATGCGCCGGCATCCCCTGTTCGGCTGCGAGATAACGGGCGAAATTCTGCGCATCGGCGTCGGTCTGGAAGCCGACGAGATCGTATTGGGTCAGCGCGCCGATCAGGCGGTCGTGATGCGGCATGGCCGTCAGGATGTCCGGCGGCGGCATGGGGATGTGCAGGAAGAATCCGATGCGGTTGCGGCGGCCGCGGTCGCGCAGCGCCTTGGCCAGTGGCATCAGGTGGTAATCGTGGACCCAAACGATGTCGTCCGGCTGCAGCACCTTGTCCAGTTCCGCGGCGAACAGCTCGTTGACGCGAAGATAGCCGCTCAATTCGCGGCGGGTGAATTCCGCCAGGTCGAGCCGGTAGTGCAGGATCGGCCACAGCACGCGGTTGGCGAAGCCGTTGTAATATTCCTCGTAATCTTCCTCGCTTAGGTCCGTGACGATATAGGTCGTGCCTTTCGCCGTTACCGTGCGGGTTTGGGTCTCGCCTTTCGGCTTGACGTCACCGCTCCAGCCGAACCAGACGCAGTCGTGTCGCTTGAGCGTCGCCTTGAGCGCAACCTCGAGCCCGCCCGCGTGAACGCTGCGCTCGGGCGACGGCACAGCGACGCGATTGGAGATTATGAAGACCCGTGCCAATACCGATCCTCCCAACTGCGCGACAGCCGCATGCCTGTGGTGATCAGGCCGGCCATCGAGTAGGTCTGTGGGAAATTTCCCCAGAGGGCGCCGGTACGCGGATGCACGTCTTCCGAGAGCAAACCGTAGCGGTTCCGCATCTCGAGTGCATCTCGAAACATGTTACGCGCCTCCTCCACGCGGCCGAGGAGATGCCAGGCGTCGATCAGCCAGAAGCGACACACCAGAAAAGCCGTCTCCGGTAAACCGAAGTCGTCCTCGCCCGCGTATCTCATAACGTGATGTTCACGCAAAAGTTCCTGATCAATTGCTTTTACGGTGGAGATGAACCGCGGGTCGTGAGCATCGATCAGGCCGAGTTCCGGCAACAGCAGCACACTGGCATCGAGATCGTCGGTATCGACGGCGGCGGTGAAGGCGCCCCGCTTCGGGTTCCAGTTGCGCTCGAGAATGGCTGACTGGATGTCGTCGGCGATCCGGGTCCAGTGCGCCGCGCGATCCGAGAGGCCAAGGCGCGCCGCAATCGCCGCCACGCGGCTGACACCGGCCCAGCACATCGCCGAGGAATGCGTGTGCAGGCGCTTGCGGCCGCGATATTCCCAGATGCCGGCGTCAGGCTCATTGGCGAGTTCCGCGGCCTTGGTCCCCAGCTTCTCCAGCAGGCGGAACTCGGGAACGCCGGCCGGCTGCGGCAGCCGCCGGTCGTAGAACATGGGTGTCGCCGCAAGGATGATGCTGCCGTAGGCATCGTGCTGGATCTGCTCGACGGCGGCGTTGCCGACGCGTACCGGTCCGTTGCCCTGATACCCTTTCAGATGCGGCGCGGTCCATTCCGTCAGCTTCTCATTCGGCACGATTCCGTAGACCGGGTTCAGCGCGTCGCTGTCCGCCGCCGCGATCCCCAACGTGTAGGCGATGAAGTCTTCCATCGTGCGCGTGGCGCCGATGCGGTTCAGCGCCTTCACCACGAAGTAGGCGTCGCGCACCCAGCAATAACGGTAGTCCCAAGTGCGGCCCGAGCCGGGCGCTTCCGGGATAGAGGTCGTGAGCGCCGCCACGATCCCGCCCGTCTCCTCGAAATTGCTGAGCTTCAAGGTGATGGCGGCGCGGATCATCGCCTCCTGCCAATCGTAACCGATGGAGAGGCGGCGCACCCATTCGAGCCAGTATTCCCGCGTGCGCTGCAGCATGTCGCGGCAATCGGAGGCAAGCTCGCTGGGGTAGGGCTCGTCGGGGCCGAACACCATGTGGACGGGCTTCGTCAGGAGGAACGGCGCCTCTTTCTCGATGTAGCCGAGTGGCGCATCCGTCGTGAGCCGCACGGATGTCTCGCCGCCCCAATAGCGGATGTGGTTGGAGCCCAGCGAGCGCTGCGGCATCTGTTCGCCGTAATTGTGCGTCGGCCGGAAACGGATGGTGATGCGCGGCAGACCTGCGATCGGCTCGATCATGCGCACGAGCTGCGGCGGACGCGTGATGCGGCCGAAATTGCGGAAGCGCGGCGCGTAGTCGGTGATGCGGATGGCGGCGCCGTCCTGCGCCGTCATCACCGTGGTGACGACCGGCGTGTTGCGCTGGTACTCCGACTCGATGTTCGCCACACGATCCAGCAACACGTCGGAGAATCCCTTCTCCTCATCGCCGGCCAGCAGGCGGCAGAACACCGGATCGCCGTCGAAGCGCGGGAAGCACCACCACACCAGCCTCGCCGAGGTATCGACGAGCGCGGCGGTGCGGCAATTGCCGATGACGGCGAGATCGAGACCCTGTGCGTTCATCGTTGTTGTTCCGTCGAGCGGGCAAGCCAGTGGCGAACGTCGCGCGGGGCGCGGACGCAGGCGCGCGCCCCCGGCAAAAGGCGGCCGACCGAAATCCCGAGACCGCCGAAATCCGGAAGCGCGGCAAAGGCGTCCTCGTCGGTTGTGTCGTCGCCGAGGAAAATCGGACGGCGTCCGGTGAATGGCGAGCTTTGCATGATGGCCTCCAATCCCGTTCCTTTGTCGAAGCCGGCAATCTTGATTTCGATCACGTCCTTGCCGCAGAGCACTTCGATGTTGGCGGGCAATTTTGCCACCAGTGCGTTCACCGCGCCGAACAGCATGTTCTCCAGCTCCGGCGCCGAGCGATAGTGAATCGCCATCGTGTAGTGCTTGTCTTCGAGGCGCAGGCGTGGATCGAGCTTGGCAACCTCTGCGATCTCTGCGCGCTCGGCGGTGGTCAGCATCGGCGCCGGCCGCAATATCTGACCATCCGGCTCCAGTCTCAACTCGGCGCCATGGCATCCCGCGGCAACGAATTTCAGCGGCGCGAACAGTTCATCGATCGCGGCAAGCGTGCGGCCGCTGATCAGGGCGACGGCGCCCTGCAGCCGCGTGCGGAGCTCCGAAAGGTGAAGCTTCAGGCTTTCGGGAACGAAGACGGCTTCCGGAGTCGGTGCGATGTCGATCAAGGTTCCGTCGATGTCGAGAAGCAGCGCGTCGGCGGCAAAATCGAGCGCCGGCAGCGGATTGTTTTCGGTGCGCAGGTCGCGTCTGCCTTCCATGACATCTTCTTTAGCAACGCTGCCGGTCACTTGCGTCCCCGGTGTTTTGGCTTACGCGCCCGTGTCGCCCGTATGTTCTTGACGCGTTTGGCGGCGTTTCCGTTCCCATGCGGCCGCTTGGCGATCGGCTCGGATTTCTTGGGCGCCAGGGCATTCAACAGGTTGAGACCGGCATTCACCAGCGCCACATGCGAAAAGGCCTGGGGGAAATTTCCCAGCATCCGCTTGGCCTGCGGGTCGTACTCCTCGGCCAAGAGGCCCACATCGTTGCACAGCTTGAGAAGGCTCTCGAACATCCTTTTGGCCTCGGCAAGGCGCCCCTGCAGGACGTAATTGTCCACCAGCCAGAAACTGCAGGCGAGGAAGGCGCCTTCGCCGGGCGGCAATCCGTCCACGCCGGATCCCGTCTCGTAGCGCAGCACCAGACCGTCCACCTTCAACCGCTTCTCGATCTCGCGGACGGTATTGCGAATGAGCGGGTGTTTCGGCGGCAGGAAACCGACGATGGGCAGCAGCAGCAGGCTCGCGTCCATCCGTTCGGAGCCGTAGCTTTGCACGAAACATTTGCGCTCCGGGTCGACGCCATGCAGGCAGACGTGCGCGTGAATCTTGTCCGCGAGCTTCTTCCAGCGTTTCCGCTCTTTCGCGGTGAGATGCGGCGAGCGCGACGCGCGGTCGAACGCCACCCAGCTCATCACCTTCGAGTGGGTGAAGTGCTGCGGCGCGCCGCGAATTTCCCAGATGCCTTCGTCCGGCTTGTGCCAGATGCTCTCCAGGTGCGACAGGAACACGTCGCGAATCTCCGCCCGCCGGGGGATGCGCTCGAGCCCCGCCTTCGTCGCCAGCGTGATCGTGTCGGCGAGCTCGCCGTAAATGTCGAGCTGCAATTGCAGCGCTGCGGCGTTACCGATGCGAACCGGCGCGGAGGACTCATAGCCGGGCAGCCAGTCGACCTGCCATTCGTCCAGGCGCCGCTCACCGGCGACGCCATACATTGTCTGGATCTGATCGGGGCTGCCGGCAATCGATCGCACAAGCCAATGTTGCCAGGCTTCGGCTTCTTCGACGTATCCGGCATTGAGGAACGCGAGAAGCGTGAACGTCGCGTCGCGCAGCCAACAATAGCGGTAGTCCCAGTTGCGGGTCTCGCCGATCTGCTCCGGCAGCGACGTGGTGGCCGCAGCGATGATGCCACCCGTCGGCCGGTAACTGAGCGCCTTGAGCGTCAGGAGAGAGCGCCGGATCGGCACCTGCCATTTTCCGTCACAGTGGGCCTGCGAACTCCACTGCTTCCAGAATTTCTGCGTGGCGGCGAGCGCCACCTCGACATCGAGCGGCAACGGTAGCGGCACATAGGACGAGGAGAACGTCATCACGAACGGCACCGTCTCGCCTTCGTGGACCGTGAACGCGCCCTGTGTCCGCAGGTCCTTGCCGCGGACCGCAACCGGCGTGCGCATCACAAGCATGTGGGGACCGGCGATCGCCGTGATCGTCCGTTCGTCTTCACGGGTCACCCACGGCACCGAGATGCCATAATCGAAGCGGATGACGAGGTCTGTCTCCATCCGCACCGAACCTTTCCGGCCGGTGACCAGCCGCACCACGCTGGAGTCCGGCTCCTCGACAGGCATGAAATCCATGATCGAGACTTCGCCGGTCTTGGTCGTAAACACCGTTTCCAGGATCATGGTGCCGGGGATGTAGCGGCGCTTGACCTTGGCTTCCGCCTTTGGCGCGATAAGCCAGCGGCCGTTCTCCGACGTGCCGAGCAGGGCGGCAAAACATGCGGCGGAATCGAAGCGCGGAACGCACAGCCAGTCGATGGAACCGTCCTTGCCGACGAGAGCGGCCGTCCGCATGTCACCGATCAGCGCGTAATCCTCGATCAGACCCGCCATGGGCTTATGCAGCTTCCGCGAGCGCACTTGCTGCGGCACGATCGACGAACCACAGCACCTCGCCGCGCGCCTTCAGCCTTGCCGCCGGCAGCGCCATATCGCCGGCGCGCACGCGGGCGACCACGTCGGCCTTGTCTTCGCCATCGACGAGAAACACGACGGCGCGCGCCGATTGCAGGGCGGGGTAGGTGAGGGTGATCCGCGGTTCATCCTTGCCCTCGACGGCGCAGACCCAATGGGTGCGCTCTTCCAGCGCGCGGCTGCCGGGGAACAGTGACGCGGTATGGCCGTCAGCACCAAGCCCGAGCAGCACGACATCGAACAGCGGACGCGACTGTGAAAAGGATTCGCCGCCGTAGATTGCCTTGAGCAGCATCTCATACTTGCGCGCCGCCTGGTCAGGCTCGCCTTCGGTGGGGATCGGGTGGATGTGGTCGATCAGCACCGGCGCGTGCGCGAGCAGGGTCTCGCGTGCCATGCGGTAGTTGCTGCGCGGATCGTTGTGCGGCACGAACCGCTCGTCACCCCAGAACAACTCGACGCGCCGCCATTCGATGCGGTCGTGGTAATCGGGCGAGGCGAGGCGCCGATAGAGCGAGCGCGGCGTGTTGCCGCCGGACAGCGCGATGCGAAACACATCGGAGGTCTCGGCGATGCGATGGGCGATCCATTCCGCCGCCGCAACAGCCACCGCCTCGGGATTGTCGAAGATATGAAGCCGAGCGGCTTCCGGCGTGCTCATGTCCTGATCGTTCTCCAGCTCCTGCCATCGCGCGACAGCAGGTCGTCGGCCGCCTTCGGTCCTGCCCTGCCGGCGGCGTAATTTGGGAAATCCGGCTCCGGCTTGTCGGCCCATGCATCGAGCACCGGCTGCACCACCGCCCAGGCCGTTTCCACCTGGTCGGCGCGCTGAAACAGAGTGGGGTCGCCGGAGAAGCAGTCGTACAGCAAGGTCTCGTAGCCGACGGCCGGCGCCTGCTTGAACCAGTCGGAATATTTGAAATCCATCGACACGCTCTCGAGCGTCATCTCCGGCCCCGGCACCTTGGCGTCGAACCGCAGGCGAATGCCTTCTTCTGGCGCGATTTGCAGGATCAGCCAATTGGGTCCCAGCTTCTCGACCGGCGTGTCGCGGAACAACGTGAATGGCGCCTGTTTGAAGCGGATGGCGATTTCCGTCAGGCGCTTCGTCATGCGCTTGCCGGTACGCATGTAGAACGGCACGCCGGCCCAGCGCCAATTGTCGATGTGCAGGCGCAGCGCGACGAAGGTTTCGACGCTCGAGTCTTTGGCAACGTTGTCCTCGTCGCGGTAGCCACGAACCTTCTTCCCGTCGATCTCGCCGGCAGCATATTGGCCGCGCACGGCATCCTGCGGCGTCAGGTGATGCACGGCCTTGAACAGCTCGGCCTTCCGCGCGCGCACATCGTTGGCATCGAAGGAGATCGGCGGCTCCATCGCCACCATCGCGAGGAGCTGGAACAGATGATTCGGCACCATGTCGCGCAGCGCGCCGGTGTGTTCGTAGAACGAGCCGCGCTCCTCGATGCCGATGTTTTCCGCCACCGTGATCTGCACATGATCGATGCGGTCGCGATTCCAGATCGGCTCGAACAATCCATTGGCGAAGCGCAGCGCCATGATGTTCTGCACGGTTTCTTTGCCGAGGAAGTGATCGATGCGATAGATCTGGTCTTCCTGAAGCACCTTCAGGATGCGCTGATCGAGCGCCTTGGCCGAGGGCAGGTCGTGGCCGAACGGCTTTTCGATCACCACGCGGCGCCAGCCATGGTCCTGTTTCGTCAGCCCGGCCTTGCCGAGCTCATCCACGATGGGGCCGAAGAAGCGATCCGCGGCGGCGAGATAGAACACCGCATTGCCGCCGAGATTGTTCTGGCTGTCGATCTTTTGCAGCCGATCCGCCAGTTCGGCATACGAATCCGATTTCAGGAAATCGCCGGACATGTAAGTCATGTCCTTGGCGACCTTCTGCCACACCGTCTCATCGATGCTCTTGGCCTCGAATTCGCCGGAGCCGGATTTCACGATGCCTTCGAGGAAATCGTGCAGGCCGCTCTTCCACTCTTCGGTGTCTTTCCGATTGTGATCGAAGCCGATGATGGCGAAGCGTTCCGGCAACAAATTCTGGTTGGCGAGATTGTAGAGCGCCGGCACGATCAGCCGTTTGGTGAGGTCACCATTGGCGCCGAAGATCACCATCGCGCAGCATGGCGCGCATTCCCGCTTGGTGCCGCCCGCGCTTGCTGTTGCGTTCCCCTTCTCGCTCATCGCGGCCCCTGGCCTTCGCCTTCCGCCGTGCCCTTCACCAGCGGAGTCTCGACGTGGCCGCCGAACTGGTTGCGCATGGCCGAGAGCAGCTTGTTGGCGAAATCGTGCTCGAGCCGCGAGGCGAAGCGTGCGTAAAGCGCCGTGGTGATCACGGTGGCCGGCACCGCTTCCTCGATCGCCGCATTCACCGTCCAGCGCCCTTCGCCGGAATCCTGCACCACGCCTTCGAAGTGCTCGAGCTTCTCGTCTTCCGTCAGGGCAATGGCCGTAAGATCGAGCAGCCACGACGAGATCACGCTGCCGCGCCGCCACACTTCGGCGACATCGGCCAGATCGAGATCGAACCGCTCGTCCTCGGCGATGTTGGGATGGCCGCGGCCGCGCAGGATATCGAAACCTTCCGCGTAGGCCTGCATCAGGCCGTACTCGATGCCGTTGTGCACCATCTTGACGAAGTGACCGGCGCCGTTGGGCCCGGCGTGGATGTAGCCTTTCTCGGCGCGCGGGTCGCGCTTCTCGCGCTTCGGCGTGCGCGGGATGTCGCCGAGACCGGGAGCGAGGGCGGCGAAAATCGGATCGAGCTTGTCGACGATCGGCTTCTCGCCGCCGATCATCATGCAATAGCCGCGCTCCGGCCCCCAGATGCCGCCGGAGGTGCCGACATCGACATAATGCAGCTCGGCGCCCTGCAAGGTTTTCGCGCGGCGGATGTCGTCCTTGTAGAAGGTGTTGCCACCATCGATGATGGTGTCGCCTTTTCCCAGCACCTTCGCGAGATCGGCGATGGTAGATTCGGTCGGTGCGCCTGCCGGCAGCATGATCCACACCACGCGCGGCGCCTCCAGCTTGCGAACCAGATCGTCCAGCGTGTTGGCGGGCCGTGCGCCATCCTTCGCCAGTTTCGCAACGGGATCGGCATTGCGGTCATACACCACCGTCTGATGCCCGGCCCTCATCAGGCGGCGGGCGATGTTGCCGCCCATCCGTCCCAGTCCGACGATTCCGATCTGCATGGCGGCTCCTATTGCAACGCTTCGGTGACGGCGTCGCGCAGGGCGATCAGTCCGCTCTTCACGTCCTTGAGATGCACGCGCAGCGCGCGCCGCTTGCGTTCGTTGAGCACGGCAAGATCGCCCAGCGCCTGCGCTTTCTCCACGGTGGCGAAGCTTGCCTTGCGGCCGGGGATGGCAAGGTCGTTGGGGTGGTCGCAGGTGATCTCGACGAACACGCCGGAGTTCGGGCCGCCCTTATAAGCCTGGCCGGTGGAATGGAGGTAGCGCGGCCCGAATCCGACGCATGTGGCGACGCGCTTCGCATCGCGGATGCGTGTGCGCATGTCCTGCAGCGGCCGATCGTTCTCCGCGTTGCGCTCGACGAAGGCGAGCAGCGCCACGTAATCGCCGGAATGCGCGCGGTCGAGATGCGCCTTCATGTACTGCGTCAGCGTGTTGGCGCGGCCGAGCGCGTCTGCGTTGGCCGCATCTGCGAACAGCATGATTCCGTTTTCGGCGAAGACGGGCTTCTCTTCCGGGACGGATCCCTTTTCGTATTGCGCCGTGAGGTCGCGCGCCTTCACCTTGGCCGCTTCCACGTCCGGCTGATCGAACGGATCGATGCCGATCACAGCGCCGGCAAGTGCCGTCGCCACTTCGGCGAGGAAGAATAGCTGACCGATCTGATAGGGATCGTGCATTGTGACATGGATGACGGGATGGCCGGCCTTCTGAATGGCATCGAGCTGCTTGGCCGGATCGTCACCGGCAAGCGCGATATGCAGGAACACGCGGTCGCTGCCGTAAACTTTCGCATCGCCGAGCGGCTCGCCACTGACCGGCACCAGCCCCTTGCCGTGCTTGCCGGTGGATTCGGCGAACAATTGCTCCAGCCACGCGCCGACGCTTTTCAGCTTCGGTGACGCGATGATCGTCACCTTGTCGCAGCCGAACTTGCTTGCCAGCAGTCCCAAGGTGATGCCCAGCTTCACACCCGGATTGGATGCCGGCGGCACGAACGGTCCGCAGGCCTGCATCATGCGGCCAGTTTCGCGGGTGATGCGCTCGATATCGAGTCCGATAGCGGCGCCGGCAATCAATCCGAATTTCGACAGCACGGAATAGCGCCCGCCGATCTGGGGGTCGCCGAAAAAGATGTGCGCGAAATCCTCCTGCTTCGCCGTGTCCTGCAGCGACGAGCCGGGATCGGTGATGGCGACGAACTGCGCGCCGGCACCCTTCTCCTTGGCCGCTTCGACCGCGCGGGCGAAGAAGTAATCCTTCAGGATGTTCGGCTCCAAAGTGCTACCCGATTTTGAGGACACGATGAACGCCGTCTTTGCGATGTCGATGGCGTGCTCGACGGTTGCGATCTGCGCCGGGTCGGTTGAGTCCAGCGTGTGCAATGTGGGCCAACCCGGTTGCGGCTCAAACATTTCGCTCAAGACTTCGGCGCCCAAGCTCGATCCGCCCATCCCGATGAGGACGACATCGGTGAAACCGCCGTCCTGAATCCACTTGGCGAAAGCCTTGTAGGTGTGCGCGTCGTCGCCTTCGCGCGTGGCGATATCGAGCCAGCCGAGCCACTTGTCTTCGTCGGCGCCGGTCCACAAGGACTTGTCCTTGCGCCACAGCTTGCGCACATCGCCGCTGGCGGTGCGCTGCTTGATCTCGTCGGCGACGGCGGTTTCCGCATCGCCCAGCTGCGCGGTCACGGCGACAATCTCGTCGCCCAGCAGTTTGGTGCGCTTGTCGGCCAGCGCGCCAAACAGGTTGTCGGCGGCATCGGCAAACGCCGCTACGCCTTCCTCGACCAATTCCTTCGTGATCTGGTCGAGCGAAATGCCGGCCTTCTCCAGCCGGTCCAGCACCGCTCTCGCCTCGTCGAGATTCTCTTCGATGGAGGCGTGCGGATTGCCGTGATCGCGGAACGCCTCAAGCGTCTCCTTTGGCAAGGTGTTGACGGTGTTCTCGCCAATCAGGTTGTCGACGTACAGCACATCGGAATAGGCCTTGTTCTTCGTGCTGGTCGATGCCCACAACAGCCGCTGCGGACGCGCGCCGCGTTTGGCCAGCTTCTCCCAGCGCGGGCCGGAGAAGATGCGCTTGTAATCCTGATACGCCATCTTGGCGTTGGCGACGGCCGCCTTGCCGTGCAGCTCGGACAGCGACTTGTCGCCGCCGCTTTTGATCTTGTCGTCGATCTGCTTATCGGCCTTGGAGTCGATGCGGCTGACGAAGAAGCTCGCCACGCTGCCGATGCGGCTCAGGTCGGCATCGGCCGGCCGCTTTTCCAACCCGGCAATGTAGGCTTCGGCCACTTGCGCATACACATCGCGCGAGAAGAGAAGCGTGATGTTGATGTTCAACCCTTCGCCGATGAGATCGCGAATGGCGGGAAGCCCGTCCGAAGTGGCCGGCACCTTGATCATCAGGTTTGGCCGGTTGATCTCGTGCCACAGCGACTTGGCTTCGGCGATGGTGGCGTCGGTGTCGAACGCGATGTAGGGTGACACCTCCATGCTGATGAAGCCGTCGCGCGCGTCGAGCGCGTTGTAGATCGGCAGGAACGCATCGGCGGCTTTGCGGATGTCGGCAATGGCGAGGCGACGGTACATCGTGCCGATGTCGCAGTGCTGCTCGACGAATTTGGCGATGTCGCCGTCGTAGGCGTCGCCGTGGGCGAATGCCTTCTCGAAGATGGAAGGGTTGGAGGTCATGCCCTTGAGGCCGTCCTCCTCGATCATCTTTCGGAATTCGTCGCCGGCGAGAAATTCGCGGCTCAGGAAATCGAGCCAGATGGACTGGCCGAACTCTTCCAACTGCTTCAGACGATTCATGCTCGAACCCTTTCGCGCGCGACCTGTTTCCGCGCTGCCGCCACGATTGCGTCAACCGTGATGCCGAATTTCTTATACACATCCTTCGCCGGCGCCGACGCGCCGAAGCTGTGCATGCCGATGCTCGCGCCTTTGAGGCCGACGTAGCGTTCCCAGCCCATGGTCGCGGACGCTTCGACCGAGACGCGCGCCGTGATTTCCTCCGGCAGCACGGCGTCGCGCCAGGTGGCATCCTGACGGTCGAATAATTCCCAGCTCGGCATCGAGACGACGCGCGCGCCGATGTTCTCTTTCGCCAGCGCGGCTTGCGCATCCAGGCAAAGCTGCACTTCGGTGCCGGTGCCGATGAGGATGACATCCGGGTGATCGTCCGGCGCATCGGAGAGGATGTAGGCGCCGCGCGACAGCGCATCCGCCGGCGTATATTTCTTGCGGTCCATGGTCGGCGTCTTCTGGCGCGACAGCACCAGAGCCACCGGCTCGTGCTGCAACTCCATGATCACGCGCCAGGCCTCAGCCGCTTCGTTGGCATCGCACGGCCGTATGACGATCATCCCCGGCATGGCGCGCAAGGTGATGAGCTGCTCGATCGGCTGGTGTGTGGGTCCGTCTTCGCCGAGACCGATGGAATCGTGGGTGTAGATGAAGATGCTGGGGATATGCGACAGCGCGGCGATGCGCAAGCTTGGCTTCATGTAATCGCTGAAGACGAGAAACGTGGCGCCATAGGCACGCAGGTCGGACATCGTCATGCCGTTGACGATGGTGCCCATCACATGCTCGCGCACGCCGAAATGGAAATTGCGGCCGGTGGTCGTCGCCTCAAACGTATCGGCGCCCTTGATCACCGTCTTGGTGGATGGCGAAAGATCGGCCGCGCCGCCGGCGAGCCACGGCACGTTCTGCGCAATCGCATTCAGCACCTGTCCGGCGCTTTCGCGGGTGGCGGCGCCTTTTTCATCCGGCGGAAATTCGGGAATGTCCTTGGCCCATCCAGCCGGCAGCTCGCGCAGGCGCATGCGATCGAGCTCGTCGGCCAACTCGCTGTTCTCGCGCTTCCAGCGCTCCATCAGGGCATCCCATTGCGCGCGCAGCTCGCGGCCCTTATTTGCGAGAGTGCTCGACACATGCTCGCGCACGCCCTGCGGCACCAGGAAGGTCGGCTGCAGCGGCCAGTGATAGGCCCGCTTGGCGCCTTCGACATCTTTCTCGCCCAGCGGCTCGCCATGGGCCGCCGCTGTATCCTGCTTGGTCGGCGCGCCGTAGCCGATGTGGCTCCTCACGATGATGATGGTGGGCCGCTCGTGCGTCGCGTCGAACACCGACAGCGCTTCGTCGATGGCGCGCGTGTCGTTGGCATCTGCCACATGCAGCACGTTCCAGCCATAGGCCGCGAACCGCGCCGCGACATCCTCGGTGAAGGCAATCTCGGTGTCGCCTTCGATGGAGATGTGGTTCTGGTCGTAGATCCAGCACAGATTGTGCAGGTTCAGATGCCCGGCCAGCGACGCCGCCTCGCTACCCACGCCTTCCATCAGATCGCCGTCGCTGCAGATGGAGAAGACGCGGTAGTTGAACACCTCGCAGCCGTCGCGATTGAAATGGTGCGCCTTCCAGCGCGCGGCAATCGCCATGCCGACGCTCATGCCGATGCCCTGGCCGAGCGGACCGGTCGTCACCTCGACGCCCGGCGTGTGCCAGTATTCCGGATGGCCTGGCGTCTTGCTGTCGAGCTGGCGGAACTGCTTCAGGTCGTCCAGGGTGAGGCCTTCGCCGTCCGGCTCGCGCACATTGGCGAGGAACAGCATCGAATAGAGCAGCATCGAGGCATGGCCGGCAGAGAGAATGAATCGGTCGCGGTTTTGCCAGCGTGCATCCGCCGGATCGCAGCGCAGATGCTTCGTGAACAACGTGTAGATGACCGGCGCCAGCGCCATCGGCGTGCCCGGATGGCCGGAATTCGCCTTCTCCACCGCGTCCATCGACAAGGTACGAATGGTGTCGATAGGGAGCCGGTCCAAATCGTCCGCCATGGTGCTAGTTTCCTTCGATCAGAAGCCGCGTGCAGAACCGGCCGCCCGACACGTACCGGAACGTTCCGGATTATCCTACAGTTCCGCTCGCTTTGTGGGATGCGGCGTCCTCGCCCGATGTGGTTTCGATAGTGCAAACATTTCGGGTTTGTTCTTACGGACGACGCACAATTTGAGTGGAGGATTGAGATGCACACAGGATGCTGCCTCTGCGGCGCGGTCAAGTTCAAGGTCGAGGGAGAGCTGAAAGGGCCGGACGCCTGCCACTGCAGCATTTGCCGAAAAATCTCCGGACACTATTACGCCGGCACCGACGTGCCACGCGAGCGGGTCACCATCGAAGGCGGCGACAACGTCACCTGGTATCGCTCGTCGGAGAAGGTGCGGCGCGGCTTCTGCAAGACCTGCGGCTCGCCGGTGTTCTTCGATCCGATCTACCGCGACTGGATCGGGCTCGCGATGGGCGCCTTCGACAAGCCGACCAACACGAAGCTCGCCATCCACATCTTCGTCGCCGACAAGGGCGATTATTACGACATCGGCGACGACGGCGTGCCGCGGAATGAGCAATAACTCTATCCGTCATCGCCCGGCCGACCCCGGACTGATCCGGGGGAGGTCCGGGCGACCCAATTTTCTTCCTGCCAAACGGAAAATGGTTCACCCGGATCGCTCGCTAGAAACGCTCGCGACCGGGTGATGACGACGCTGGACTTCGGTGCGCTGCAACTACTCCGCGGCGTGGGTGAGTTCGCGGATTTTGCGGGCATGAACGACGGCATCGCGGGCGCCCTGGTTGTGGGTGAACATGGCGAGGTGTTCCACATCGTCGTCCGCCACCGGAGTCATCGCAAGGTCGGTGTAGCGCATGGCCGATGGATCGCGGTCGACGCGCCGGCAGATGGAGCGGATGCGCCACGCCTCGCGCAAGATACGCGCGTGCTTGGCAACAAAGTCCGCCGCGAATTTTGGATAGAATGTGAAAACCGATTCCACCGGCAATTCCGGCCGCCGCTCATGCCGGTTCTTGAAGCGCAAGAGTCCGCCCTGCAGCGGATGCACGCGCTCCACCCGCAAGGACGCGGCGAACCACAGCACCATCACCATCAGGCGTAAGATGTCGATGCCGCTTGCCTTGGCGCGGCAGAAGATCGTCTCGATGTGCGCGGGCGTGTAGTAGAGCTGCCAGGCATCCCAGTAGATTTTCTCCCACTCCGCCTGGCTCATCTTCGGGTGAGCGGTGACCGCGTGCTCCAGATCGTATTTGTTGAGATCGGCATCCATCGCAATGCCTTTGGTCCACAGCACCTTGTGGTCCTCCGAACCGGGCAGCGGCGTGAGGAAGAAGAATTCCAGGATGTCGAGCGGCAACTCTTCCTTGATGATCTCGATATCGGCGGCGATGGACTCATACGTGTCGCCGGGGAAGCCGAGGATATAGCCCGCATAGGTCCAGATTCCGGCCGCTTTCCACGCCAGCAGCATCTTGCGGTATTCGGTGATCTTGTTCTGCCGCTTCTTCGCCGCCATCAGATTGTCGGGGTTGATGTTCTCGAGCCCGATGAAGATGCGGGTGACGCCGGCGCGTTTCGACTTCTCGATGAAGCGCGGGATCTTGTGGCACAAGGTATCCACCTGGATCATGAACCGCACATCCATCTTGTCGCGCTCGCGCAGTTCGATGATGCGGTCGAAGATGATTTCCCAGTCCTTGTTGCGCGCGAAATTGTCGTCGGTGATGAAAAAGCGGTTGACGCCCTGTGCCCAGTTCTCGCGCAGGATGCGCTCGACATCGTCCGGCGAGCGGCGGCGCGACTGGCGGCCCTGCACATTGATGATGGTGCAGAACGAGCATTGGAACGGGCAGCCGCGTCCTGCATCGAAGCTCGTCATGTTGCCCATCGTGCGCGTCACATGGCTGTGCGGCAGGAATGGCGTGACGGTGCCTTCAAGGCCCGGCAAGTCTTCGATGTAATTGTAGATCGGCTTGAGCGCGCCGGCCGCGGCGTCGCGCAGGATGTCGTCCATGCGGCCTTCCGCTTCGCCGGCGAACAGCGACACGCCCATGTCGAGCGCGGCTTGCAGGTCCGGCATCAACGTGTCGAACATCGACAACAGGCCGGACACATGGAAGCCGCCCAGCACCACCGGAATTCCGGCGGCGCGCAGCGGCCGCGCAATATCGAGCGCGCGAGGGTATTGGTTCGACTGCACGCCGACGAGGCCGACGAAGCCTGCGACACCATCCGCGCGAAATTCTTCGATGATGTCGTCGATGCGAACCCGCGTGTTGGTTTCGTCGATCGGCGTCACGTAGATCTGCGGATACTCGGCTAGCACGCCACGCCCGATCGAATCCATCACCAGGCCATAGACACTGGCCAGCGAATTGGACGGCATCATCGAGCGCCACCAGCGGATGACGTAGCCATCATCGTCGTAATGTGATGGCTTGATCAGGAGGACGCGAAAGCGCCCGGCGGCATTGGCATTCGGCGCGGTGGCGTCTGGCATGCCCCTGATCACAAATTTTCGGATTTCTCAACTCTTTGTCATGGTATTGCCCGCCGATTGCAAGCAGATTGGCGAAGGACACGCCGGGGCGGCGAGTGGGCATCCATACTGTCTTTGATCTGATTGCCTGGGCGAGCGCCGGGCTGCTTGGCTGGTGGATCGGTCGCCGCGGACTGCTCGCCGGATATTCGGCACGGCCCACGCTTGCCAGCGATCCAGGCTATTTCATCGCACTGGGTGCCGGTGCATTGGCCGGCGCGGTGCTGTTCGGCAGCTTCAACATGCGGCTCGCCGGATTGCTGCCGCTCGGCCATTCGATTGCCGGCGCCATTGCGGGCGGTGCGGCCGCTGTCGAGCTTTACAAATGGGTGCGCGGCATTCGCGGCTCGACCGGGCTGCCGTTCGTGGCGCCGCTGGCGCTGGGCATTGCCATCGGCCGCCTCGGCTGCTTCTTCGCCGGACTGCCGGATTACACCTACGGCACGCCGACGCAGCTACCCTGGGGCGTGGATTTCGGTGATGGAATCCACCGCCATCCCGTGCAGCTTTATGAATCTGCTGCGATGCTTGTTTTTCTCATCTCCTGGATGCAGGCGCTGTTTCGCCGCGAAAGCGTCGTCATCCGCAATGGATTCTATCTGTTCGTGGCGTGGTATGCGCTGCAGCGTTTCGCGTGGGAATTCTTGAAGCCCTATCCGCCGGTGATCGGGCCGTTCAATCTGTTCCACCTGATTTGCCTTGTGCTGTTTGCCTACAGCCTATTCATGATGCGGAGATCGTATGAGCTTCGTGCGGCCGTCTAAGGATTACATCTTCTACGGACAGACCACGTCGCTGTGCGAAGTGTGCCTGCGCCTTGTGCCGGCGAAGATCGTGTTCGAGGGAGACGATGTGTTCTTCCTCAAGCGCTGCAATGAGCATGGCGCGCAGAAAACGAAAGTGGCGAGCGATGTGGCCTACTACAAATCGCAGAAGGATTGGCTGAAGCCCGGCGACCGGCCGCTCGCCTTCCAGAGCCGCACGGAGCGCGGCTGCCCGTATGATTGCGGCCTATGCCCCGATCACGAGCAGCATTCGTGTCTTGCGCTCATCGAGATCAACGACGAATGCAATCTGACGTGCCCGGTGTGCTTCGCCGATTCCTCGCCGAAGAAGACGCGGCACCGCTCGCTCGCCGAGGTGGATGCGATGCTGGAGACCTTGATCGAAAGCGAGCGCGAGCCGGACCTGGTGCAGATTTCCGGCGGCGAGCCGACCATCCATCCGCAAATCCTGGATATCCTGAAGCTCGCCAAGAGCAAGCCTATCCGCCACATCATGCTGAACACCAACGGCCTGCGCATTGCGCGCGACCGCGCCTTCGTCGACGAACTGGCGAAACTTGCGCCGGGGTTCGAGGTCTATTTGCAATTCGATTCGATGAAGAAGAGCGCGCTGGAGAATCTGCGCGGCGCCGATTTGCGCCGCATTCGCGAGAGCGCGCTGGCCAATCTGGAAGAGGCCGGCATTTCCACCACGCTCGTCTGCGTCATCAAGCGCGGCCAGAACGACGATGAGATCGGCGCCATCGTACGCCACGCGCTCACCTACAAATGCGTGCGCGGCATCACCTTCCAGCCGGTGCAGGACGCCGGCCGCAACGAGGATTTCGACAAGAACCGCGACCGCTTCCTGCTCACCGACATCCGCCGAGAGATCGGGCTCAACTCCGGCGTGTTCGACTTGGATGACGTGATCCCGCTGCCCTGCAATCCGGACGAAATCGCCATCGCCTACGGCCTGCGCGATGGCACCAAGGTCACGCCGATCACCAAGCTCATCCCCAAGGATGAATTGCTGGCGGCGGCGCCGAACACCATTTCGTTCGAGAAATATCCCGAGCTGCAGAAGCGCATCTACAATCTGATGTCGCTATCGGCGACCGGCGAGGCGACCAAAACCGCGCTGGGCGATCTGTTGTGCTGCCTGCCGAAAGTTGAAGTGCCGTCGGACCTCGGCTACGACAAGGTGTTCCGCATCGTCATCGTGCAATTCCTCGACTGCTACAATTTCTGCATCGGCGCGGTGAAGCGCTCCTGCATCCATTTCGTCACGCCGGAGCGCAAGATCATCCCCTTCGACACCTACAATCTGTTCTATCGCGAAGGCATCGACCCCCGGCTGCGGGAGCCCGCCCATGTCTGACATGCGCGACACGCCGCAGCTTCCTCCGCAGCCGCGCTGGGGTGTGATCAGCGTGGCGCTGATGGTGATCGGATTGCTGATCCTTGTTCCATCCGGTCTGTGCACCGGCCTCATGGGGCTGGGCGCGCTGTTCAGCGTCTTCACCGGCAATGTGCGCGATGCCACTTCGACCCTTGCGATGGTCGCCGTGGTCGGCGGCATCCCCGTGGTGATCGGCGGCGTGCTGGTGTTCGCCGCGCTGAAGCTGCGCAGGAAAGGCTGAGATCAACCGAACACGCGGCTCTGCGTCAGGCCATCGAAGATGAACTGCATCGCCAATGCGGCGAGCAGGATACCGGAGACGCGCGCCACCACATTGGCCCCGGTGATGCCGAGCACGGCCATCAGCCGGTCGGACAGCAGCATGGCAAGGAAGGTCATGCCGATCACCAGCGCCAGTGCGGTCAGCACCAATCCCTGACCGAGCGCGGTATGCGCGCGTCCCATCAAGAGAACGATGGCCGTCATGCTGCCGGGGCCGGCGGTCAGCGGAATGGCCAGCGGAAAGATGGCGATGTCGTCGCGCGTTTGCGCCTCGGCCGCTTCGCTGGTGTTGATGGAGGAAAGGTTGGAGTGCTGCCGCAGCAAGAGTTCGGCCGACATCATCAAGAGCAGCACGCCGCCCGCGGTGCGGAACGCCGGCAATCCCACGCCGAGCAGGCCGAGCAACCACAATCCGCCGAGCGCGAACGCGACCAGCACGCCGGCCGCCACGCCTGCGGCAATGATCGCGAGCTTGCGGCGATAGGCTTTCGGCGTGCCCGGCGTCAGCGCCAGGAACATCGCCGCCACCTCCACCGGTCCGACGGCGACGAACAATGTGGCAAAGGCGGAGAGGAAGAGGTGGAGCATTATCGGCTCCAGACAAACCTCCCCCTTGTGGGGAGGTCGGAACGCGCAGCGTTCCGGGTGGGGGGTAAGTCCGCACGAACCTTCAAAGCGCGACGGATTTCTTGAAGCACTGGATCGAGCGTTTCGGCGATCTCGCCATTCTCGATCCGCAGCACGAGGTAGCCTTCTTTCTCCAAGACCGCGTCCCGCCGTGCATCGAGCTTTCGGCGGGTTGGCGTTTGATGTGACGAGCCATCCAATTCAATTGCCAGTTTCGCTCTATGCTCGGAGAAGTCGAGGATGAATCCACGAAAAGGAACCTGTCGCCGGAAGTGATATCCCTCATCGTTCAGTTCGCGAAGCGCATTCCACAATCGCTTCTCGAAGGCTGTCGGGGCAGCTCGCATTTCGCGTGCGTTCGCCAATGTGTCGCGCTTGACACGATTGCGCATGCTTACCCCCCACCCGACGCATCTTCGATGCGTCGACCTCCCCACGAGGGGGAGGTGAATTCAATGTTCCCTACTGCCTATTCCGTTCCAGCACCTGCCGCAGCTTCCGCCCCAGGTCCTCGCGCGTAAACGGCTTGCTGAGCAGATCGACACCGTCGTCCAGCCTGCCGCCATGGACGATGGCGTTGTCGGTGTAGCCGGAGGTGTACAGTACCGGCAGGCCCGGCGCGCGTTCGCGGGCAAGGCGCGCGAGATCGCGAGTCGCGAGCGCACCCGGCATGACGACATCCGTAAACAAGACGTCGACCGTCGTGCCTTTTTCCAGGATCGACCGCGCCACGTCGGCGTCGCGCGCCTGCACCACGCGGTAGCCAAGCTCACTCAACATCTCCGCGGTGGTCGCGCGGACCTGATCGTCGTCTTCCACCAGAAGGACAACCTCGCCGCTGCCGTCTTCGACAGTCACGTTGGCATCCGCGGACCCTTCCGCTTCCTCGCGCGTGCGGGGAAGATAGATGCGCACGGTCGTTCCGTGGCCCACTTCGCTGTAGACCTTGATGTGGCCTCCGGATTGCTTGACGAATCCGTGCACCATCGACAGTCCGAGACCGGTTCCTTCGCCTTCGTTTTTCGTCGTGAAGAACGGTTCGAACACCCGCTCCACAATGTCCGGTGTCATGCCGCATCCGGTATCGCTGACCGCCAGCATCACATACTGGCCGGCAATCACATCCACATGCTGCACGCAATAGGCATCGTCGAGCCGCGCATTTCCTGCTTCGATGGTAAGCTTGCCACGTCCGTGCATGGCATCGCGCGCATTGACCGCGAGATTGAGAATTGCGGTCTCCACCTGCATGGGATCGACCTGCGTGTTCCACAATCCACCAGTAATAACGGTCTCGATCTCCACGGCCTCACCCAAGGCGCGGCGCAGCATGTCGTCGATACCGCGAACCAGGCGGCCCAGATTGATCACGCGCGGTGCCAGCGGCTGCCTGCGGGCATAGGCGAGCAGCTGATTAACTAGCGTGGAGCCGCGTGAGGTTGCCTCCAGCGCATGCTCCAGCCGGCGCTGCGCGCGCTCCTCCTGCGGGATGTCTTTCTTCAGCAGCTGCAGGTTGCCGCCGACGACCTGCAGCAAATTGTTGAAATCGTGCGCGATGCCGCCGGTCAGCTTGCCGACCGCGTCCATTTTTTGCGCCTGCCGCAATTGCGCTTCCATCGCGTTGAAGTCGGTAACATCGATGCAGCTGCCGAAATAGCCGGCAAACTCGCCGTGCCGGTAGAACGCCGCGCCATTGTCCAGGATCTCGCGATAGACGCCGTCGTGCCGCTTCAACCTATAGGTCATGGTGAATGGCGCGTGGGCATTGAACGAGGAGATGTAGATTTCCAGGCAGCGATCGAAGTCCTCGGGATGGACATTCTCCGCCCAGCCGTTGCCGATCTCCTGTTCCATCGTGCGTCCGACAAAGTCCAGCCACGGCTTGTTGAACCAGTCGCACAACGCGTCCGTGCCCGATCGCCAGATCATGACCGGCGCAAAGTCAGCCAGTTCCTTGAAGAAACGTTCACCCTCCTCACGGGAGGCATCGTTGCTGTGGAACTCTCGGTCGTCTTTACGCATGACCCGCCTGGCTTCACTCTCGCGTGAATACCTAGATTGGCTCCCACGCTTTCGCAACTTGCGATCGGTTTACCAATTCACAAGTACCCGGCGCCTCAGCCTGCGCTACTTCAAATCGCGAAAACCTTTGCCCTCCGCCACCAGCTTCTCCAGCAGTTTGGATGGCTCGAACGCCTCGCCCATCAGGTCGCGCCAGGCGGTCATCTTGCCCAGCACTTCGCCAAGCCCGATGGTGTCGCCGTAGAACATCGGGCCGCCGCGATAGACCGGCCAGCCATAGCCGTTGACCCACACCACATCGATGTCCGACGCCCGGATGGCTTTGCCTTCCTCGAGAATCTTCGCGCCTTCGTTGATCATCGGATAGATGCAGCGCTCGAGGATTTCCTCATCGGAAATCTTGCGCACGTTGACGCCGGATTTGGCGCGGAAATCCTCGATGATTTTCGCCGTCACGGGCGAGGGCTTGCGCTCGCGGTTCTCGTCGTAATCGTAGAATCCGGCGCCGGTCTTCTGGCCGCGGCGATCCATCTCGCACAGCACTTCGCGCAAGGTGGAGCTGGACGATTTCTCCTTGCTCCAGCCGATGTCGAGTCCGGCGAGATCGCTCATCTGGAACGGCCCCATCGGGAAGCCGAAATCGTAGAGCACGCGGTCGACATCCCACGGCATGGCGCCTTCCAGCACCAGCTTGTTCGCCTCGCGCTGACGCTGCGCCAGCATGCGATTGCCGACGAAGCCGGGGCACACGCCGACCACCACGCCGATCTTGCCGATCTTCTTCGCCACCTGCAGCGCGGTGGCGACAACGGATTTCGAGGTCTTCTCGCCGCGCACGATCTCCAGCAGCCGCATCACATTCGCCGGCGAGAAGAAGTGCAGCCCGATGACCGATTCCGGCCGCTTCGTCACCGCCGCGATCTCATCGACATTCAGGTAGGACGTGTTGGTGGCAAGGATGGCGCCCTGTTTCACGATAGCGTCGAGCTTGCCGAACACCTCCTTCTTGATGTCCATATTCTCGAACACCGCCTCGATGACGAGGTCGCAATCGGCGAGGTCTTCCAGCGCGAGCGAGCCGTGCATCTGCCGCATGCGCTTGTCGACATCCTCAGCCGTCATGCGCCCCTTCTTCGCCGTGTTGTCGTAGTTCCTGCGGATGACGGCGAGCCCGCGATCCAGCGCCGCCTGCTGCATCTCCACGATCCGCACCGGAATACCCACATTGGCGAAGTTCATCGCGATGCCGCCGCCCATCGTGCCCGCGCCGATGATGCCGACCTTGGCGATCGGAATGGTTTGCGTGTCGTCGCCGATGTCGGGAATGCGCGCGACCTGGCGCTCGGCGAAAAAGCCGTATTGCTGGGCGCGCGCCTGCGTGCCGGTGAAGAGTTCGCGGAAGTTGGCGCGTTCGGCCTTGAGGCCTTCCTCGAACGGCAGATTCACCGCCGCTTCGATGCAGCGGATGTTCATTTCCGGCGCATTGAAGCCGCGGAATTTGCGCGCGTTGGCCTTGCGGAAGTTTTCGAAAATCTCGGGATGCCCGCGCGCCGCTTCCACCTTGTCGTTCAGATCGCGCACGCGCTTCAGCGGCCGCTTTTCGGCGACGATCTTGCGGGCAAAGGCCAGCGCGGCATCGCGCAAAGCCCCTTCCGGCGCCAACTCGTCCACCAGCCCCATTTCGAGGCATTGCTTCGCCGGCACATGACGGCCGCTCGTCACCATGTCGAGCGCCATCTCGACGCCGACGATGCGCGGCAGCCGTTGCGTTCCGCCGGCGCCGGGCAAGAGTCCGATGTTCACTTCCGGCAACCCGAGGCGCGCGCTCGGCACGGCGATGCGGTAATTGGCGCACAGCGCCACTTCCAGGCCGCCGCCGAGGGCAGTGCCGTGTATCGCCGCCACCACCGGCTTGGTCGAATTCTCGATAATGTCTTCCAGCTCCAAAAGGCTCGTGCCTTTCGGCGGCTTGCCGAACTCGGTGATGTCGGCGCCGGCGATGAAGGTACGGCCGTCGCAGATGAGCACGATGGCCCTCGCATCAGCATCGGCAATGGCTTGGCGGAAAGCTTCGGCGAGTCCATCGCGCACCTGCGCGGAGAGTGCATTCACCGGGGGTGAGTTCAAGGTGATGACGGCAATGTCGCCGTCGCGGGCAAGGTCGGTCACGGGATTGATGGCGGTCATGGCAGAAGCCCCTAATATTTTGTCAGGCAAAGGATGCGACGGCGCTCGCGACAGAGTCCAGCGGATTTGAAACGATCGCAGCCTCGGACGCCCCGCCGTGCTTCAGCGTCTGCCTTCGGCCAGCGCTTTTGCGAACGCCGGCCGGGCCTTCAGGTCGTTGAGATAACGCAAGGTCTCCGGATGACGCTGATCCAGAAGCTTCAGCATTCGCGCCGACCACAGCGTAAATCCCATCATGATGTCCGCGCCGGACAGCGTGCCGCCCACCAAAAACGACTGTCCCCGGATCGCGGCTTCCACGCGGTCGAGAATCCGGTCTGCGCTTTGCCGCGCGCGTTCGATCATGTCGGCGTATTTGTCCGCTTCGCCGCCATAGACCGCGAGGCCGACATACTGGTTGATCGGCACCGCCGCGCTCGCCTCCGAATAGTGAAACCAGTACAGATATGCGGCGCGTTCCGGGCTGCCGATCGCCGGCTGCAACC
>DASYBT010000132.1:0-2481 GCA_036500585.1 Rhizomicrobium sp. | reverse complement strand
CGGTAGCGCCATGTCACCGAAGGCGAGCCAGGGCGCGAAGTAGTTGGCTCCGGTCGCCTCGCGTTCAGCCTCGATATAGTTGCGGACGGTCTCCGGCGAGCCGGCCACGGCTACACCCAGCGCCTGCAGTTCCTCGAATGTTTTGGGGTAGATCCCGGCGACCCGCGGCGCCGAACCGTGGCGCTCGAACAGCCAGAAGAAACTCGTCCGCCATTTCGGATAGGCGTGCCGCGCAATGTCGAGCGCCTTGGCGTCAGTGTCGGCCACGACGACATGACGACCGACGCCATAAAGCGTCGAATCCGGCTTGCCGAGGCTGCTGCGGACGTTGCGATAGCGATCGAAGATCGGCCGCACTGCTTGCGGCAGGGCGAGCGAAATGACGTTGATATCGTTCTGCGCCGGCCAGTCGGCGTTCTCGGGTATGTTGACGCCGTACCACATCGGCGGATGCGGGCGCTGCACCGGATGCAGCAGCATCGGCACCTTGCTGAACTTGTAGAACTTGCCCTCGAAGTTCAGTTCGTCGGTGTCGAGTCCTTTGAGCAAGACCTGGAACGCTTCGTGATACATCGCCTGGGTCTGGGCGAAGTCGAGCGCGTAATTGGCGGTTTCGAACGGCGACACGCCGCGGCCGATGCCTAGCTCGAAACGTCCGCCGCTCATCTGATCGAGCATGCAAACTTCCTCGATCAGGCGCAGCGGATGATAGAACGGCAGCAAATAAACCATCGGGCCGAAGCGCAGCTTCTTCGTGCGCTGTGTCAGTGCGGAAAGAAAGATGCCTGGAGACGCCGCCATGCCGAGCGGCGTGCCGTGATGTTCGGCAAGGTGATAGGCGTGGAAACCGCCGCGATCCAGCGCTTCCGCGAATTGCAGGCGGTCAGCGTAGAGCGCGCCGTGCGGCACGCCAGCATCGTCCAAATGATCGAAGACGCCGAACTTCACGACGCAGTTCCTCCCTCACGATATTCCGGGCGGACTTTTATGCCCGCGCGCCAACATTATACCGCTCATTCCCGCGTGAGCGGGAATCCAGGGAGTTGCATGGTACGGGAACTGAACTGGGTCCCCGCTTTCGCGGGGACGAGCGGAGGTGGAGTTACTTCCACTCCACCTTCATCACTTCGTAGGCCTTAGCGCCGCCGGGTGCGTTGACCTCGACCTGTGCGCCTTTCTTCTTGCCGACCAGCGCGCGGGCGAGTGGCGAGGTGATGGAGATCTTGCCCTTCTTGGCGTCGGCTTCCGGCTCACCAACAAGCTGCCAGACGGCTTTCTTCTCGGTATCCTCGTCGACCAGAGTTACGGTCGCGCCAAACGTAATGGTGTCGCCGGACAGCTTGGAGACGTCGATGACCTCGGCGCGCGCAAGCTTGTCCTCAAGCTCGGCAATGCGGCCTTCGTTGAGCGATTGGGATTCCTTCGCCGCGTGATATTCGGCGTTCTCCGACAGGTCGCCGTGGGTGCGCGCCTCACTGATCTGCTGGATGATGCGCGGGCGCTCCACCTGCTGGCAGTGTTTGAGCTCGGCTCCCAGGGTTGTGTACCCCTCGGCCGTCATCGGAATCTTGTCCATCGGTCTCAACCTCCAGAGTCAAAGTCAGATCGCGGGCCGAAGCATCTGCCTGGCCACACGATCTGCAACTGGCTCTACACATACCGTCGCTTTGGCCGTCCCGATTCGCGATCAGACTTGTCGCGATCAGAGCCGGCCCCGAAATAGCTTTGCAGCGCACACACCTCGAGGTCACCCCCAAGATACGCCTTAATGCCCTGCGCTGCGGCGACGGCCCCTGAAAGAGTGGTGTAATACGGCACTTTATGCAAGAGGGCTGCGCGCCGCAGCGAGCGGCTGTCGGCCAGCGCCGTGGCCCCCTCCGTGGTATTGAAAACAAGCTGAACTTCGCCGTTTTTGATGGCGTCGACGATATGCGGACGGCCCTCGGCGACCTTGTTGATCTTGACCGCTGGAACCCCTTGTTCGGTAAGGTAACGCTGGGTTCCCGAGGTTGCCACGATCTTGAATCCGAGCCCGGCAAGGAGCCGCGTGGATTCCAGAATCCGCGACTTGTCGGCGTCGCGTACCGAGACAAATACGGTTCCGCTTTTCGGCACCCGGGTTCCGCCGCCGAGCTGGCTCTTGGCGAAGGCGATGTTGAAGTCGCGGTCGAGACCCATAACCTCGCCGGTCGATTTCATTTCCGGACCGAGCACGGTGTCGACCTTGTCGCCGAAGCGCGCGAACGGGAACACGGCTTCCTTGACGCCGATATGCTTTGCGGCCCCCGGTTCGAAATGCTGCGGCTCCAGCTTGAAGCTTGCCAGCGTTTCGCCGGCCATGATGCGCGCGGCGATCTTCGCAACCGGTAAGCCGATCACCTTGGCAACGAATGGCACTGTGCGCGAGGCGCGCGGATTAACCTCCAGCACATAGATGTCGCCGTCCTTGATGGCGTATTGCACGTTCATCAGGCCGCCGAC
>DASYBT010000131.1:0-21090 GCA_036500585.1 Rhizomicrobium sp. | reverse complement strand
CTCGCCGATGCGCAGAAACAGTTCGCTTGGGCTGGGTATGTCGATACCTCGACCGACCTCACCGACGATCTCGAATTGTCGCTGAACATCCGCTACGACAGCGACCACCGCCGCAACACGACCGAGACGCCGCAGTTCTATCTCGATATCGGAGGCATTCCGGGGCATACCGGCGACCAGCGGCAGCATACCTGGTCTGCCTTTCAGCCGCAGGCCATCCTGAAATATCAGTGGACCGATAATCTCAGCATCTATGGCGATTACAGCCGCGGCTTCCGCAGCGGCGGCTTCAATCAGACGGGTGTGGCGACGGCGGCGAAGAATGCCGGGTTCGACAATGTGGGAGACTTGTTCAACGACGAGACGGCAGACACCTTCGAGGCGGGCATCAAGAGCCGCTGGCTGGATGACCGCCTGATCGTCAACGGCAGCGTCTATCACACGATCGACCACAACGATTATTACTTCGTCTTCCTCGCCTCCAACTCCACGCAAAACCTCGGCAACATCAAGCGGGTGCGGTTCAATGGCCTTGATCTCGATGCCACGTTGCACGTGGACGATTATCTGAGCCTCAATGCCGGCTTCGGCCTGACCGATAGCCGCATCGAAGCTTTTCCGGGCAAGTCGAGCGCACTGGTGGTCGGCTCCAAGGCGCCGCTGGTGTCCGACTATACTTTCGACCTCGCCGCGCAATATCAGCGCCCGGTGATGGATGGCTGGGATGCTCTGGTGCGGCTGGATTATAACCGCATCGGCCCCACCACCTTCGTCATTCCGGTGCCCGCGGTCGGCGAACCGCATCCGCAGGAGCGCAATCCGGTCGATCTGGTGAACATTCGTGGCGGCCTGCAGAGTGAGGACTGGTCGGTCATGCTGTGGTCGAAGAACCTGTTCAACAAGAAATACAACACCGAATATTCGACCGGCGGCTTCCTGTTCAAGGCCGATCCGCGCAGCTTCGGCGTCGAGGTGACGAAGCGGTTTTGAGGCTGATGTCGTTCAATCCGGGTGAACCGAGCGGAGCAGATAAGGCTGCCGCCCGAGCGCGGCCTCGATGTGGCGCGCGGCGGTGTGCAGCTTCGGCAATCGCGTCCGGGTCAGTTCGGCCTTGTTCACGCGTGACGTGGACGTCGAGCAGTTGATCGCCGCCATGGAACGGCCGTGGTCGTCCAGAATGGGCACCGACAGCGATATGAGACCGTAGTCCAGTTCATCCTGGATGGCGGCGTAACCATCCTTGCGTGCCTGTTCGAGGACCTTGCGGAGTTTGGGTGCGGAACTCACCGTGTGCTCTGTGAACTGTGTGAACTCGGCACCTGCCATATAGGCGTTGCGCACATCGTCGGCCTCGAAGGCGAGGATCGCCCGCCCCATGGATGTCGCGTAGGCGGGGAAGCGCGTGCCGATGCCTGCCGCCAGCCGCACCATGCGATTGGTCGACACATGCACAAGATAGAGGATGTCGTAGCCGCTGAGCACGGCCAGCGACGAACTGTCTCCGGTCTCGTCGCGCACGGCCTGCAGATGCGGCCGCACCAGTTCGCCTAGGCTCATGGAGTCGAGGTAGGCGGAGGCAAAGCTCATCACCTCCGGCCGCAGCAGGAAGTAGCGGTGGTGCTTCGCGACATAGCCGAGCTTCACCAAGGTATTGAGGCAGCGCCGCGCCGCGGCCGGCGAAAGCTGAGTGGCGGTGGCCATCTCACTCAGGGTCATTTGTGGATTGTCGCGGCCGAAGGCGCGCAACACCGAAAGCCCGCGCTCGAGCGTCGACAGGTATTCGCTGTCGTTGCGCTCCTCGACTTCTGCCGCGGCCGGCCCCCGCCGTGGCGCGAGCGGCTTGCGGGACTGCTTCACGGTGGTTTTGCTGGCAGGGGGCATTCGCATCCTTTTCGCTATCCGAAGATTTTACCGCATAGTGAAAAATGCTATACGGGGCGGAACCCGCAATTCTTAGCCTCAGAATAACAGGGAAAATACGCAATGCTGCCTCTCTTGCCCACCAGCCTCGTCGGATCCTATCCGCAGCCCGACTGGCTGCTCGACCGCTCGAAGCTCGCCAAGAGCTTTCCGCCCCGGGTTCGGGCGAAGGAACTGTGGCGCATCGATCCCGAATGGCTCGAGCAGGCGCAGGACGATGCCACGCGGCTCGCCATTTACGACCAAGAGCGGGCCGGCCTCGACATCATCACCGACGGCGAAATGCGGCGCGAAAGCTACTCCAACCGCTTCGCCACCGAGCTCGACGGCGTCGATCTCGACAATCCGGGAACCGCACTCGATCGCAGCGGCCACCCGAATCCAGTGCCGCGGGTCACCGGCAAAATCCGCAGGCGCCGATCTGTCGAGGTGCGCGATCTGGAATTCCTGAAGGCGAATACGTCGAAACCCGTGAAAATGACGGTGCCCGGCCCCTTCACCATGTCACAGCAGGCGCAGAACGATTTCTACGAGCGCGAAGAGGACATGGCGCTGGATTATGCCGCGGCGGTGAACGAAGAGATCAAGGACCTGTTTGCCGCCGGCTGCGATATCGTGCAGATCGACGAGCCCTATATGCAGGCGCGGCCGGAGAAGGCGCGGCAATTCGGGCTGGCGGCCGTCAACCGCGCGCTGGAAGGCGTGGACGGCACCACGGCCCTCCACATCTGCTTCGGCTACGCCGCCATCATTCACGAGCGGCCGAGCGGCTATTCCTTCCTGCCGGAGCTGGCCGACAGTTCGGTCAGGCAGATCTCCATCGAGACGGCACAATCCAATCTCGACACATCCATTCTGAAGTCGCTGCTAGGCAAGACCATCATTCTCGGTGTGCTCGATCTTTCGACGCATGAGGTGGAGACCCCGGAACTGGTGGCCTCGCGCATTGAACGTGCATTGCCCTATGTCGATATCGAACGGATCGTCGTGGCGCCGGATTGCGGCCTGAAATATCTGCCGCACGACGTGGCCTTCGGCAAAATGAGGGCGATGGCGGACGGCGCGAAACTGGTTCGCCAGCGCCTCGGCTAAGAACGGCCATGGCAGAGCGCATTCCGCTGGTGCTCCTGCCCGGCATGGTCAGCGATGCTGCGTATTGGCAGGCGCAAATCGAAAATCTGTCCGATATCGTGGAAGCCACTGTGGTTGCGTTTGGCGCACTCGACCATTTCGGCGCCATGGCGGAAATGGTTCTTGCGCAAGCACCGGCGCGATTTGCGCTCGCCGGACACTCGATGGGGGGCCGTGTGGTGCAGGACGTCTACCGGCGCGCTCCGGAGCGGGTGCTCAAGCTGGCGCTGCTTGCCACCGACTACCGCAGGCCAGCATCCGAAAGCGCGCGCCAGAAAGAGGTGAGGGAGCGTGAGGAGATGCTTGCCCTTGCGGCGGAGCAGGGGATGGAGGCATTCGCCCGCGGCTGGCTCATCGGGTTGCTCGCACCGCAAACCGCACAACACCCTGACCTCGTCGAGACAATGGTCGCAATGATCGCGCGCCACTCTGTGCGAGAACTTACGGCGCATACGTTGGCTGCGCTGCGCCGACCCGACTGCACGGCCGTGATCGACGCAATCGATGTGCCGACGTTGATCCTGGCTGGCGAGTTCGATCCGTTGCGCCCGGTCTCCGTGCATCAGGAGATGGCCGAGCGAATCCGCAACAGCCGTCTCGTTGTTATCGAACGCAGCGGGCACATGCTCGCCATGGAGCAGCCCCGGGCTGTGACACAAATTATGCGGGAATGGCTCCTGTTGTGACTGCTGGTTATGGGCCGACGATGGCGTCGCCTTGTTCGGCGGAATGCGATGCCTCCGCTTCGATCCGGTCCGCCCAACAGCTGAGGAGAAATAGCAGCAGGCCCGAAAGGGCAGCAAAGCCCGCGACGATGGCGAAGAAGACCGCCACGGATACCGTACTCCACAGCGTGCCGACGACACCCGCCAGCAGATTGCCGAAGAACGCGGCCATGAACCACGCGGCAATGGCCGTGGCCGCAAATCCCTTGGGCGCCAGCCTTCCGAAGAGTCCCAGGCCCACCGGCAGGATGAAGAGTTCGCCGGCTGTGTAGACGACAAAGAACAGGACAAGCCATATCCAACTGGCGCGCCCGGTTCCGTCGACGGCGGTAACAGCCGTTAGCAGCAGGTATGAGGCAGCCACAACAACTCCGCCGATCGCCATCTTGGTGACGCTCCCAGGTTCGCGTCCGCGCTGCGCACGCCGCGTCCAGTAGCCGACGATGAACGGCGTGAAGAGAAAGATCATCAGGGGATTCAGCGACTGGAACCACGTCATGGGGATCGACAAGTGTCCGACGCGCCGGTCCACGCCAGTGTCGGCCCACAGGGCGATCGTGTTGCCGCCCTGCTCGTAGGCCGCTCTGAAGATCACGACGATAGCAATGACAGCCAGAAGCACCAGATAAATCGCAACCCCCGGTCGGCGTTCGGACGGCTTTACCGCGACTTCCCCCTGCGCAAAGTCGTTTGTCTTCGGCAGGTATTTCGAGCCAGCCAGGTAGGTGAAGAGACCGATCAGCATGCCGACGCCGGCCAGCACGAATCCCCAATGCCAGCCATAGGTCTCGCCGAGGTAGCCGCAGGCAAAGGGCGATATGGCCGCGCCGACGTTTATGCCGACATAGTAGATGTTGTACGCGGAGGCCTTGCGTGGATCGTCCGGCGCGTACAGCTGATTGATCTGGCTTGCTAGGCTCGGCAGAAACAAACCGTTGCCGATCACGATGGTCGCGAGCGCAACGTAGAAAAGCGGCTCGAATGCCATCATGAAATGGCCGGCGGCCATGACCAGTCCACCGATGATCACAGCGCGCCTGCGTCCCAGCCACTTGTCGGACACGATGCCGCCGATAAGCGGCGTGAAATACGCGAACGACGAATAGAGACCGTAGATCAGGGACGAATGCGGTTGGCTGATCAGCAACTCCTTCGTCATGTAATAGACGAGCAGCGCACGCATGCCGAAGAACGAAAACTGGTCCCACATCTCGGTGAGAAACAGGATGGTCAGCCCGCGCGGATGCCCGAACCAGGTTTTCTGTTGGTGCGCCGCGATATCTGCAGCGTCGGCTGCCGCGGTCACGCGAGACTCCGCGCTCGCGCGGCTGAAAATCGCCGCGGCGAGAGCTGCGCGACGAGTTCGGCATCGGCGATGTTCGTGGGCAGTGTTTCGCCGCGTACCAGGGCAGCGGCTAGCCGCGATGCCGCAGGCGCGGTCTGGATCCCGTACCCGCCTTGTGCCGCTAGCCAGAAGAAGCCGGCAACCGCGCCGTCGTATCCGATCACCGGCGAACGGTCCGGCGCGAAAGATCGCAAACCCGCCCAGCGCTTGCGAATGCGCTCGATCTTGAGAGTGGTTGCAGTCTCCACGCGATCGATGGCAATGGCAACGTCGAGTTCCTCCGGCTGTACGTCGCAAGCTTCCACCGGCGTCTCATCCGCCGGCGAAATCAACAGCAGACCCGCATCCGGCTTCATGTAGAACGACTCGTCGATATCGATCACCATCGGCCAGTTCTCGGCCGAGATGCCGGCTGGCAATTCGAGAAGAATGGCCGTGCGCCGGCAGGGCTGAATGCCGAGAGGCGAGGCACCCGCCATCGCGGCAACCGCATCGGCCCATGCGCCGGCCGCATTGACGACAATGTTCGCGTACACCGTTTCGCGCGCCGTTCGGATCTCCCAGCATGGGCCGCCGCGCGACAGGGAAATCACTTCGCAATCCGTGAAGAGAGTGCCTCCTGCGCCGCGAAAATTGCGCAGATAAGCCTGATGCAGGCCGTTGACATCGACATCCGCCGCATCGGTTTCGAGCACCGCGGCGCACACGTGTTCCGGCCGCAAGACCGGGCAGGCGGCCAAGGCCTCGTCGCGGGTGAGGCGGCGCACCGCTCCGCCGACGTCCGCACTTGCGGCGAAGGTTTCCAGTTCCTCCCGTCGTGCTTCGCTTGCGATGTGGAGCGCGCCGCGCGGCTTGACGAGCGGATCGGGAGAAAAACCGGCCGGCGGCGCGTAGAAGAAGTCGCGGCTGGCGCGCGACAGCGCCCGAACAGCCGCATTGCCATAGATTTCCGAGAACAGGGCGGCAGAACGTCCCGTCGAGTGGTAACCGGGGAATTCCTCGCGCTCCAGCTGCGCCACCTTGTGCGTGCGCGCAAGCTCCGCCGCCACCGATGCGCCGGCGATACCCGCTCCAATGACGACAATCTCGAATGGTTTGGTCATGCGGGCGCGGCGACCGGTGAAGTTCTGCGGGCCATCGATGCGGCAAGCCAGAAGAGCACGCAACAGATCGCGATGGCTGGCGCGACGACCGTAGACAGCGCTGGTCCGATTGCATCCGGCGCCGCATAAATGTGGTCGGCTGTTAGCGCCACGAGCGTGGGTCCCAGTCCCAGGCCGACGATCATGTTGCAGAAGGCGATGGTGGCCGTGCCGATGCCGCGACTGCCCGGCGCAAGCAGATCGAGCGTGGTGGCGATGCCGATCGTCCCTGCGAGCGAAGACACAAAGATCCAGAGAAATGTGCTGGCAATGACGACGGCGGATGAATTCACGATGCCGATCGGTGCCGCGGCCATGCCGAGCAAAAGAACGGCCAAGCCAACGCGGATGCGGGCAAGCAGGCCAAAGCGCGCGGAAATCCAGTCCGCCAGGAATCCGCCGAGCGGGGTGCCTAACAGGCCGGCGGCGACTGCGGCCAAGCCGAGCGCCAGACCCACTTCGCCGGCCGACATGCCGAAGTGGCGTTCGAGCAGCGCGGGTGTCCAGGAAAGGACGGCGAAGTCAACGATCGAGCCAATGGCCATCGCCGCGTAAAGCGGCAGGAGCACTTTTCCATGGTCGCCGAAGAGATGCCGCAACTCGTCCCAGGACAGCAGGCGCGCGCGAATATCCGCCCGCGAGGTCTTGCGGCTTCGCGGCTCACGCACGGTCGCGAGCAGAACGGCAAGTGCCGCGCCTGACAATCCAAGGATCACCAGCACCTCGCGCCAAGGTTCCAGTCGGCCAACCATCGGAAACGCGGCGAACGCCAGATGCTGTGCGGCATTCAATAAGAACCCGCCGATGGCGATTGCGCTCCCGCCGCCGATCACCATTCCCGTCAGGAAAACGCCTGTCGGCAGGGCGCGACGCTCGGCGGGGAAATAATCGCCGATCAGCGACATTGCGGCAGGCGCCAGGGCCGCTTCGCCAAGCCCGACCAAAAGCCGGGCTGCGAACAGCGCGGCGAAGGAATGTGCCAGACCGCACAGCGCCGTCCCGAGGCTCCAGGTCAATACGGCAAAGACCAGGAGAGCGCGGCGCGGAACCACGTCGGCGATGCGGCCAAGCGGTAGTCCGATGAAAGCGTAAAGCACGGCGAACGCGGTGCCTTGCAAGATCCCGATCTGCGTGTCGGAGAAGCCAAGTTCGTGGCGAATGGGATCGACCAGGACCCCCAGGATCAGGCGGTCCGTATAGGAGAGAACGGCGGCTGCGGCGAAGATCGAAACGGCCCACCAGCCGCGTCCCATGGACACGCGAGCTACGGAAGCTCCTGATACTGCGCTGCGGCTCACACGACGTCTCGACGGGTTGCGGTCGCAAGCGTTTTACTCTACAGAAACTTTTTTCTCAATTCGAAAATGTCTTCGCATGCGCGTTTTTGCGGCCGGCCTGATCACTGAAACCAACACCTTCGCGCCATGGCCGACGGGCTTCCGCGGCTTCTCCGAAACCGGTCCGTTTCATGGCGATGCGACCACGCGCGGCCCGGAATCGGAAATGGGCGTGCTGGCGTCGGAATGGCGCCGGCTCTGTGAGCGGCACAATTTCGAATATGTCGAGAGCCTGTTCGCGTTCGCGCAACCTTCGGGCAAGACGGTGCAGAGCGTGTACGAGGCGTTCCGCGACGAGATTCTGACCGATCTGCGCTACAAAGGCCCGTTCGATGTGGTCCTGCTGTTTCTCCATGGCGCAATGGTGTCGCAGGCGTGCGACGATTGCGAAGGCGACATCCTGTCCCGCGCGCGCGCGATCGTGGGGCCGAATGTGGCGATCGGTGCGGAACTCGATCCGCATTGCCATCTCACCCCGCAGATGATCGAGAACGCCACCGCCATCGTGCTGATGAAGGAGTATCCGCACACCGATTATTCCGAGCGCGGCCGCGAACTGTTCGACATTTGCGTGGGCGCCGCGCAAGGCCGCCTGAAGCCGGTGTCGCATCTGTTCGATTTGCGCATGGTCGGTTTCTATCCGACCACAGATCAGCCCATGCGCGGCTTCGTCGACAAGATGATGGCGGCGGAGAAGCGGCCGGGCGTTCTGTCCGTCAGCTTCGGCCACGGATTTCCGTGGGGCGATACGCCGGAGACGGGATCGAAAGTGCTGGCGATCGCCGATAATGATCCGGAACTCGCGCGCGCCCTCGCAACCGAGATCGGCCGCGACATCTACGCAGCGCGGCGCGAATTGCTGCCGAAATATCCGTCCATCTCGGAAGCGCTCCGCATCGCGCGCGAGAGCAATGGCTGCGTCGTGCTGGCGGACACGGCGGACAATTCCGGCGGCGGCGCGCCAAGCGACAACGTCGCCATTCTGCGCGCCATGCTTGAGGAAGGCATGCGAGGTTGCGTGTTCGGCTGCATCTGGGATCCCGTCGCCGTGCAGACCTGCGCGGAAGCCGGTGTCGGCGCCACGCTCGATCTGCGCATCGGTGGGAAATGCGGCCCCGCGTCGGGCGATCCATTGGATATTACGGCCACCGTCAAGGGGTTTCGCGCCGCGCACGACCAGCAAGGCCTCGGCCCGGCGCGCGTCAACATGGGCGATGCGGTTTGGCTCGAGATCGGCGGCAACGATGTCGCGTTGATGTCGATGCGCACGCAGGTGTTCTCGCCGGATGCCTTCACCGGCCTCGGACTCGATCTCAAGAACGGCCGCATCATCGTGGTGAAATCGAGCTGGCATTTCCAGGCGCTGTTCGGGCCGATGGCGGACCGGATCGTTTCGGTCTCCACACCCGGCGCCATCCAGATGAACTTCGCCGACATCGATTATCGCAAGAAGCGCGATCTCGACTTCTTCCCGCGCGTTCCCGATCCGCTGGGGCTCGACTGATTACTTCCGCCGGCGCGGTTTGCCGCTGCCGTTGCTCTCGCGCCGCACCGCTTCCATCAGATGCGATTCCGGTCCGGAGCAGATGGAGAGCACGCGGCACGGCCCTGCGTCCGCCGCAAGGTAGGCATGACCCATGCCGCTGTCGAAATAAAGCGAATCGCCCTTGTGCAGGATGAGCGGGGCGTAGAGTTCGCAATGAAACGCCACAGTGCCTTCCAGCACATAGGCGTACTCCTCGCCGGTGTGGCGAATCATTTCGCCGAATTCCTCGAGCGTTCGCGAGTGCAACTCGGCGATCACGGGCACGAAGCGCTTGTTCAGGAAGTCCGCGGCGGGGTAGGTGTGACCGTAGTTTTCCGTCTCGATAGTCTGGCCCTGGCCGGTGCGCGTGACGCTGCGGCGGCCGCTCACCATTCCCGCCGGCACGCCGACAACCTGCGGCGAAAACAGCTGCGAAATGTCGACGCCGAGCCCGGTGCTGATTCGGGCGAGCTTGTCGTAGGTCAGCGAGACCCGATCGTTTTCGATTTTCGAAAGGGTTGAGATCGGCAAATCGGTGCGCTTGCTGACCTCCGCCAAGGTCCAGCCGCGCTGCATCCGGAGCGCCTTCAGGGCCGCGCCCGGACGGGCCGCAAAGTGCGGGACTGCCGCCTTTTCAACCAGGGCGAGTTTCTTGTGCGCCATCTCGTTCTCCTGACGGCAAGTTAATTGCGTTCCGCCGGCCTGTCGAGTTCTCCCGTGCAGAAAATATGTTGCATGATCGGAAAGCACATATCATATTTCGCCGTCCAGCAAGTGTTAGGGGGCCGGCATGACACGGGCACTGCTCAGGGGAGCGCTTCTAGGTTCGATTTCGATTGTGGCGGCCACACTGCCCGCCGTAGCCCAAAGCACCAGCGGGGGCGGGATCGAAACCGTCACGGTGACGGCCGAAAAGCGGTCGCAGAACATTCAGGACGTGCCGGCCCAGGTGACTGCTCTCACAGGGGGGGAGCTCGCCAACATGCATGCCGTGTCGCTGCAGGACTTGGAAGGCTACATCCCGGGGTTGAACATCCAGCCCTTGGGTTCGGCGGGACTGGAATTTGTAACGATCGACGGCATTCCGCCGACGGCCTCGACCACGGCAGCCCGTGTGTACATCGACGAAACCCCGATGGGCAGCAGCAGCGGATTCGTGGCGGCGAATGTGATTACGCCGGATGTGATGCCCTACGACATCGAGCGCGTCGAGGTGTTGGGTGGTCCGCAGGGCACGCTCTACGGCGCCAACGCCATGTCGGGCGTCATCAAATATGTGCTGACGCAGCCGGACCCGACCAAATTCTCCGCGGAAGTGGGCGCCGATGTCTTCGGGATTCAGGACGGTGGCGGCGCCGGCGAGCAAACCCGCGCCATGGTGAATATTCCCTTCGACGATACGCTCGCGGCGCGCGGCACATTCTACCAGCGCTTCACGCCCGGCTACATCGACGACGTCGTGACAGGCGACAAAAACAACAATGCCGTCCACCAGATCGGGGGCAGGGCGTCGGTGTTGTGGCAACCCACATCGCAACTGTCGATCCAGGCCCAGGTGCTGGATCAGCATCTCCTGCAAAACAACAGCGACACGGTGTCTTACGATGCAACGACCCACAGGCCGCTTCCGGGAGCGGGGGCCCTCAGCAACGATTTTTATTTGCCGGAAAAGACCGATATCGAAATTCTGCTTTACGACCTGACGGGCAAGTACGATTTCGGTTGGGCTAACCTGACATCGGCATCGAGCTACCAGATCATCCGCACGACCACCATCGGCGACCTCACGGCAAGCCTCCGGCCGATCGCACCGCTGATCGGTCTTCCAAGCACGGTCTTTGCCAACTTTCCTGAAAACCCCAAGGTCAGCAAATTTACCCAGGAGCTGCGGCTAACTTCGGAACAGGGAGGGCCGGTCGATTGGCTGTTCGGCGGCTACTTCACCCATGAAATTACCTCGCAGACGCAATCTTTCCTGGCGTACTCATCGCCCGGCATGCCGTATCCGCCACCCATCAATCCGCTTGAACTTGCCACCCTCGATTCGTCGTACATTGAATATGCAGGCTTCGCCAACGCAACCTGGCACATCACCGATGCCCTCGATCTCGCTGGTGGCGCGCGGTACTCGTACAACGACCAGCGCTATCGCCAGGGGCTTGGCGGATACCTACTCGGTGGCACCGAGACCTTTCCCTTGGGCAAGAGTCACGAGGGTGTATTCACGTGGGACGTCAATCCCAGCTACCACTTCGACCAGAACGATATGGTCTATGTGCGCATCGCGAAGGGCTTTCAGCCGGGTGCGCCCAACGCTATCCCCTTTGACGAACCTGACGCGCCAAAGTTTTATGTCTCGTCGACGCTTGTCGATTATGAGGCGGGGCTCAAATCCATCTTCCTCGATGGCAAGGCACTGGCGGATATTTCGGCCTTTTACATAGACTGGACGAAAATCCAGGTCCCCGTAGTTGATCTTAAGTGTAATTGCACGACAAATGGCAACGGTGGCGGGGCGAAGAGCAAGGGCGTGAATTTCAACGGCAATTATTCGCCCTTCGACGGTCTGTTGCTGGGTGCGAATCTCGCCTACACGGACGCGACCATCAGCGATCCCATCCCAACCCTTAACGCCCCAAGTGGCGCGCGGCTGCTCTACGTGCCGAAGTGGACCTGGTCGCTAACGGCGACCTACACGATGCCGCTCGGCAATTCGTGGAATTTCGAGGCCGGCGCCGGATTCCGCCACGGCGGCAGCAGCTGGTCGGGTGTGCAGGGATCTTTTCAGCGTGATTACCTTCCTCCGCCCGACAACAAGGTACCCACCGCGTTCCTTGACCCCGCCTACAACCAGCTGGATCTGCACATCGGCGTATCGGACGACACCTGGCGGCTACAGCTCTACGCGCGCAACGTGACGAACGATCTGTATCTGCGGGGTGAGGGCTATGCCACGGTGCTCTCGCTCGGTACGCCCTATGAGTTTCAGGGCACGATCTCGCAGCCGCGAACGATCGGCATCAGCGTCGACAAATCCTTCTGATGCGTAGGGCGTAATGCGTACGTTGGAGATCGCAACCGAGCATTGGCCGCTGAAGGCGCCGTTCCGGATTGCCGGCTACGAGTTCACGCAATCCGATCTGGTCGTCGTCTCGCTGAGCGAGCGTGGCGTCACCGGTTACGGCGAGGCGGCGGGCGTCTATTATCACAGCGAGACACCCGAAACGATGACGGCCCAGATCGACCGCGTGCGCGGCGAGATCGAGCGCGGCATCAGCCGGATGGCATTGCGCGAGCTGTTGCCGTGCGGCGGTGCGCGCAATGCCGTCGACTGCGCACTGTGGGATCTGGAAGCAAAGCTCTCCGGCGTTGCCGCGTGGCAGGCTGCAGGCTTGAGGGCGCCGCATTCGCTTCCCACCACTTACACAATCGGCGCCGACACGCCGGACAAGATGGCGGAGGTCGCGAAGTCCTACGCGCCCGCGCCGCGCATCAAGATGAAGCTCACGCGAGAAGACGGCGCAGCATGTATCTTCGCGGTGCGGCGCGCGCGGCCCGATGCGTGGATCGGCGTCGATGCCAATCAGGCCTTCACCCGCGCCGCACTCGAAGCGCTGCTGCCGGTGCTCATCGAGATGAAGGTCAGCCTGATCGAGCAGCCAGTGGCGATCGGCCATGAATCCGAATTGACCGGACTCAATTCGCCGATCCCGCTCGCTGCCGATGAAAGCGTGCAGGGATTGAACGACATCGCCAAGGCCAAAGGCCTGTTCGACATCGTCAGCATCAAGCTCGACAAAAGCGGCGGCCTGACCGAAGCGCTGATGATGGCGCGCGAAATCCGTACGCTTGGAATGCGCGTCATGGTGGGCTGCATGGAGGGCACCTCGCTCGCCATGATGCCGGGCGCACTGGTCGGCCAGCTGTGCGATTTCGTCGATATGGACGGCGCCATGTTCCTCGCGCACGACCGCGAACCTTCAGTGACCTATGAAAACGGCGATATCATCCCGACCACGCGCGGTTGGGGCGCACCGTCGGCTCACAACGATTTCCGCGCAGCATCTTGATCGAAGAGGGGTGAGGGCAATGGATGTGAAGAGAATTCTCGCAACGGGTCTGGCAATCGCCGCCGTTTGCATGACGGGTGTGGCGATCGCGGCAACGCCGACCACCGGCCCAGCCCCGCTTCCGCAGACCACGGCCGCAACACCCGCAACCAATCAGGTCGCGCCGCCGGCTGCGAAGCCTGAAGCGCATGCGCTCACGGCCGCCGATCTCAAAACATTCCTCGACGGCCTGGTGCCGTATGCCATCCAGCGCGGCGACATCGCCGGTGCAACCATTTCCGTCGTCAAGGATGGAAAGCTGCTGCTGGCGCAAGGCTACGGATACGCCGATTTGAAGACGCACAAGCCCGTCATCCCCGACGTGACGATGTTCCGCCCCGGCTCGATCTCCAAGCTGTTCACCTGGACGGCCGTGATGCAGCAGGTCGAGCAGGGTAAGATCGATCTCGATACGGACGTCAACAAGTATCTGGACTTCAAAATCCCCGGCAAGTTCGGCAAGCCGATCACCTTGCGCAACATCATGACGCACACCGCCGGTTTCGAGGAGACGCTCGGCCAGTTATTCATCGCTAAGCCGTCCGAGCTGTTTCCGCTGCACGATTATCTCTTGAAGCACATGCCGGAGCGCATTTTCCCGCCGGGCAAGTATGTCGCCTATTCGAATTACGCCACCACCATTGCCGGTTACATCGTGCAACGCGTGTCGGGCGAACCTTTCGACCAATACATCGCTAATCACATCCTGAAGCCGCTCGGCATGGACCATTCATCGTTCGCGCAGCCGCTGCCGAAGGACCTGCAGGGCGACATGGCGATGGGATACCGCCAGGCCTCCGATCCCACGCCGCAGCGGTATGAGATCGTCGAAGCGGCGCCTGCCGGCGCGCTCGCGTCGACTTCGACCGACATGGCCAAGTTCATGATTGCCCATCTGAACGATGGTGAATACAACGGCGCGCGCATTCTGAAGCCGGCGACGGTGAAGCAAATGCATTCGCTCACCTTCGTCCTGGCTCCGGGACTGAACGGATTCGATCTCGGCTTCTATCAGGAGAACCGCAACGGCCACAGCATCATCGGCCACGGCGGCGACACCGAGGTTTTCCACAGCGACCTCCATCTTATTCTCGATGCCAATGTCGGCATGTTCATGTCGTTCAACAGCGCCGGCAAGGAAGGCGCCGTTGAACCGGTACGTGTCAACGTCTTCCGCGCGTTCCTCGACCGGTATTTCCCTTACACGCCGCCGGTAGAGAAGACCGTTGCCGATCCCGACAAGGACAATGCGCGCGTGGTTGGCTATTACGAGGCCAGCCGGCGCAAGGACTCTGCGTTGCGCCTGCTCTTCCAACTCGGCCAGACGTCCGTCATCGAGCAGCCCGACAAGACGCTCACCGTCGAGTTGCTGAAGGACCTCAGCGGTGCGCCGAAGAAGTGGCGCAATGTCGGTCCGCTCACCTATCGTGAGGTCAACGGCCAGACTCACCTTAAATTCGTCACCGATAACAACGGCAACGTCGACTACTTCACCTCGGACGATTTCATCCCGGTCGAGGTCCTGCAGAAGGTTCACGGCCTCGAGCAGCTGAACTTGCTCAAGCTGTTCGGCATCGGCACCATCCTCATCTGCGCGCTCGCCGTCGTGATCTGGTTCGGCGGCTGGATCGCGCGGCGGCGCTTTAAGCGGCCGCTGGAGATGACGCCGCAGCAGGCGCGTCTACGGCTCGCCTCGCGCGTCGGCGCGGTGCTGTTCCTCGTGGTGGTATGCGGCTGGATCGCCCTCCTCACGGCTATCCAGGTGGATGAGGCGCTGCTGCTCGAAGACGCGCTCGGCCCGTGGCTGATCCTGCTCTACATCATCGGTGTCTTGGCGCTCATCGGCGGACTCGCCATGGTCGCCAACGGCGTGATGCGTGCGAAGAACGGCCCGGGCGGGTGGCTCGCTCGTGCGGGTGACGTTGTGCTCGCGCTCGCCGGCCTCTGGGGCATCTGGGCGATCTTCGCTTACGGCCTCGCCAACTTCTACACCAACATCTGAGGCCGCGAGCATGAACCGCCTTCTCTCGTCCGCCGCGGCTGCGGCCTTCCTGGCGCTCGGCATCTCCGCCGCCGGCGCCGCGCCGCCGAAGGATCTCGACGCTTTTGTCGCTCAGTCGATGAAGACGTTTGGACCGCCGGGGGTGACAGTTGCCATCGTCGAGAACGGCAAGCCCGTGCTCACCAAGGGCTATGGCATCCGCTCCATCGCGACGAAAGCGCCGGTCGATGAGCACACCGCCTTTCCCATTGGTTCGGAGACCAAAGCGTTTACCTCGGCGGCGCTCGCCATACTGGTGGACGAAGGCAAGCTGAAGTGGACGGATCGTGTGGTCGACAAGCTAGCCGGCTTCCAGATGTACGACCCCTACGCCACCGAGCACATGACCATCATCGACCTGCTCACGCACAGAAGCGGTCTCGGTTTGGGCGAGGGCGACCTACTGATCGTGCCGTCCACCACCCGCAGCCGCGCCGATATCGTCCATGCGCTGCGTTATCTGAAGCCGGTCAGCGGATTCCGCGAGAAGTTCGCCTACGACAACATCCTATACATTGTCGGCGGCGCGCTGGTGCAGGCAGTCTCCGGTGAGACGTGGGAGCATTTCATCGAGAACCACATCTTCAAGCCGGTCGGCATGACGGACTCGGCGACCGCCTACAACATTCACGCCGAGAACGGCATCGCGCTGCACGCCCGCACAAGCGGCCCCATTCGCGGCGTCGGGCCGCAGGGCATTCTGCTGCACGGACTGGAAGGCGGAGCGTCCGCACCGGCCGGCGCCATCAATGCTAGCGCCGTCGACATGGCGAAATGGATGGAAGTTCAGCTGTCGCGCGGCAACTTGCCGAACGGCGGCCGCCTGTTCAGCGAAGCGCAAGCCGATGAGATGTGGAAGCCGGAGGTGGTGGTGTCGCCGGATTCCTTCGGCAAAGCGGCATCGGCCGTGATGGAGGCGCTGTCGCCAAAATTCCAGGATTACGGCCTCGGCTGGTTTATCGAGAACTACCATGGCCACACGATTATCGAGCACACGGGCGCGGTGCTCGGCGCGGTGGCTGCGCTTTACCTGATCCCCGAAAAAAATGTCGGCATCGCGGTCATGATCAATTCCGAGGATGGCGCATCGCGCCGCGCCGTCGCGTTCCATCTGATGGATTATTACCTCGGCATTCCCGATCAGCACTGGAACGAGAAGCTGAAGCTACTCGTCGATCAGATGATGGCGAGCGGCGAGAAGGCGCTGAAGGCGCAGCCGGAGCAGGTGCATCCGAGCGGCAAATCATCCTTGCCCACGGCTGCCTACGCCGGCGTGTACAAGGACCCCTGGTACGGCACGACCACGATCACGAGCAAACCTGGCGGGGCTCTCTGGATGAAGTTCGACAAGACGCCGAACATGGAGGGTCCGCTGACCCGTGTGGCGGATGACACTTTCGAAGTTACCTGGACCGACAAGACCATCGAAGCCGCCTACGCGAAGTTCGATGTCACCGGCGGCAAAGTGAAAGGCATCGCCATGCGGCCCGTTTCGCCGCTTGCCGATTTCAGCTTCGACTACCAGGACCTACATTTCGCCCCGGCCCATTGAACCTAACGAGGCCGTGCAATGAGTGAGGCGTTCTGGCGGAAGTCCATTCTTTCCTCGCGGTTTCCGCGCGCCAGAGTCGCTGTGTTGATGCTCTCATTCTGTGCAATGTTCGGCACCATGGCGAACGTCACGACCGCAGCAGCCTCGCGTTCCGCTGCAGCGCGGCTGGAGGCGGACATTAGGGAGATGTCCAAAGAGGGCGCAGGCTCCGCCGGAATGGTCGGAGTGGCAGCGTGGCGGCTCGACGGATCGGGCCCGCGTGTCTTGATCAACGCCGACCGGCTCTTTCCCATGGCCTCCACCTTCAAGGTGGCCGTGGCAGGACGGGTGCTCGAACTGATCGACAAGGGCGAGCTGAAGCTTGACCGGATGATCGCCATCGACCCCAACCGGATGGTCGACTCCGAAGTCATCGCCGACCGCTTCATTCATCCGGGTGTCAGCCTGTCGGTGTACAACCTGCTCGAGCTGATGCTCACCCAGAGCGACAACACCGCTAGCGATTACATGGTCGAGGCGGCCGGCGGTCCGGCCGCGGTAACCGCTTGGGTGCGCCGCCAGCACATCCAGAATCTGCGCGTGGACGGCGACACCGATGCCATCATCCGGCGCTTCTACGGCATGGGTCCTGGCCCGTTTCCTGCCTTGGCGGCGAAGGTCAAGAGCGATCCGAACATTGACGCGGAGAGCCTGAAGCCAAACGCCGCTTTCGATGCCGATCCACGCGACACCACGACACCTGCCGCGATGACGGAGCTGCTCGCCCGCATCTTCAACGGCAAGGTGCTCAGCGCCGAGAGCACGAAGATCCTGATCGGGATGATGGATCGGTGCCGCACGGGTGTGACTAGGTTGCGGGCCATGATGCCGCCCGGCACGCAAGTGGCGGACAAGACCGGCACCATTGGCGGCTCGGCTAACGATGTTGGGGTGATCACTCTGCCGGATGGCGTAGGAAGCGTCGTGGTCGCCGTCTATATCAAGGGGAGCGACGCCGCCTATGAGGCGCGTGAGAAAACCATCGCGCAGATCGGCCGGGTAGTGCGAGACTACTATCTGTACGCGGCTTCGCCCTGACGGTGCGCATGTGGCCGGTTTCGCCGCGGGCCCATCTCAGCTTCGATATCAGGACCTGCATTTCGCATCCGTGCACCAGCGTCGGCGAGGATCAACGGACGCTTGGATCGAGAATGCCGCAACGGCCGCGCTCGATCGCGGCGTCACGCCTCACATACCTTCCGGTTGGCGCTGTCCGCCCCAGTCGACCGGTTGTGGCGCTTCGCGATGCTTTACGGGTCGTAAAGCCCTTCACCACCATACTGATTGTGTCGAGGGCGCGTCCGGGTGTTGGCAGCGGACGCGAGTGGCTGGGAGCTAGAACAACCCGCACAGGCGTTTGCCAGGGCGTGTCAAGGTGGAAGAAGTGCCTGCTAAGCTTGCGAGGGTTAGCCCACTCAGGACCGCCTGGCCTGGCAGTGTCGGGTTCGTGTTCACGCTAACCCTGCTGGCGGTAGTTCCTTGCACAGCCGCCGCGACTCCATCCGTACGAACAGACCCTTGGAGCAAGTTCAACTCCGCGATTGCAAGCTCGCAAGAAGCAATGATGGCGGATCCGGGCAAGGCCCTGGAGAGTGCAAAAACCGCGACTTCTTTCGCGACCGGCCAGCCGGCATCGCCGCGTCAGCGCGAGGCGCTGGCCACAAGCCTATGGCTCCAGGGCGAGGCTCTCACGCGCACCAACCGGATTGCCCAGGCGCGGTTGGCGCTCAATAAGGCGTCGGCCCTTGCCGCCAGCGACGGCCAGATCACCAAGCTTGATGGCGACCTGGCACTTTCGCGCGGAAATCTGGACGGTGCCAGCGGCGACGTTGCCGGTTCTTTGAAGAGCTATGAGCAGGCTGATGCGATCTTTGTCAAAATCGGCAATCTGCGCAGCCAGGCGCTTTCGCTGGTGGATATTGGCAGAATTTACGACGAAGCGCGCGATTTTGATCGGGAGTTCCGTTACTGCCGCGAAGCTCTGCAGACCTATTCCAAGGATCCGGCACTGGCATTGTCTGCCGCGAACAATGTGGGCTTTGCGCTCGAGCAGATGGGCCGGTACGGCGAGGCCATCACGAACTTCGACCGGGCGCTGAAAATTGCTGTCTCGCTCAAGAGCCAGATGCTGCAGGCGCGGATTCTCACGAATATAGGCATGGATTATGCCCGCGAGCATAAGCTGGCGAATGCAGAAGCAGCAGCCGATCGCGCCCTAAAGCTGCTGGGCAAGGACGATCCAAGCGGATGGTCGCCGTTCGTGTGGGCCGTGAAAGCCGAGATCGAGTATCAGCGGCATGCGCTCACCCGGGCGGTGACCGATATCGGCAGGGCTTTTCGTGGCGTGAATCTGTCGACCACCATTGCGCCATATCGCGATGCGCACGAGGTGGCGTACCGGGTTTACCAAGCAGCCGGCGATCTGCCTTTGGCAATGGCGCACTTGGAGGCATTCAAAAGATTGGACGACGACGGACGTTCACTCGCTGCGTCGGCAAACGCTGCGCTTATGGGAGCGAAGTTCGATTTCGCCGCCCAACAGCTGGAGATCGCACGGCTCACCTCGGCGAAACTCGAACGGGACATCAGCCTGCGCAAATCGCGGGCGGCGACGCAGTCGCTCGCCTTCGCCACGGTCATGCTCGGAGGGTTGGTGCTGATTGCGTGGATCACATGGCGGCACGTGATGATGCAGCGTCACCGCAGAACGATATCGCTCAAGAACGTCGAGCTCACAAATACGTTGGCTGAACGCAATATAGAAATTGCCCGTCGCACCGAAGTGGAAGCGCAACTGCGCCTCGCCATGCAGGCAGCACAGCAGGCGAGCCGGGCGAAGAGTCACTTCCTCGCCAACATGAGTCACGAACTTCGCACGCCGTTGAATGCCATCATCGGTTTTTCCGAACTCCTGAGCACTGGCACGGCAAAGGCAGAGAAGGCAAAGGAATACGCCGTCCAGATCGCTGAAGGCGGACGGCACCTGCTCTCCATCCTCAACGATATCCTCGAGATGGCTCGTCTGGAAGCGGGCAGGGTGGTGATCGCGGAAAACATCGTGCCACTCCGGCGGCTGGTCGAAGATAGTCTGCGCGCGATATCCGGCGATCCCCGCGCCGAAAAGAGGGTCGTTCAATTCGCCGGGGCCAACGCCGATGTTTCCGTGCGTGGCGATGAAGCGAGACTGCGGCAGGTTCTCGTCAACCTGCTGTCGAACGGCGTGAAGTTCACCCCCGAACGCGGCACCGTCGAAATCGCCATCGAGCGCGTCAGGGATGGTGTCGATGTCGTCGTCCGCGACAACGGGATCGGCATCGCGCCCGAGAAGCTCGCCGTGGTCATGGAACCGTTCGGGCAGGTTGAGGGCAGCTACGCAAGGTCTCACGGCGGCACCGGCCTGGGGCTTCCCATCGCGAAGTCCCTGATCGAACTGCACGGCGGGCGCTTTACGATTGCCAGTGAGGAGGGCGCGGGCACCGAAGCACGCGTCCATCTGCCTTATGACCGTATTCTCGGCGATGGCGCGACATCCAACAATGTTCACGTTCCATTAAGCACGACTGCGGCGGCCTGACGGAAACGAACCGTTAAGCCCAGTTTCCCAATTCGTTTCGTTTGCACAATGAAATTTACTGCTCATTAGGAGACCCAGCTTCACGTTGCGCACAACGAGAAGAACAGATTGGGGCTTGACCGATGGTGCGGAAGTGGCTTGTCGGGACCGTCGCTGCGCTGTGCGTTGCCGCATTCTCAATCGACGGCGCGCTTTCCGATGAGGACCAAGGCGGCCCCATCACGCCGTTTTACGGTGTTGATGGCGGCCCTATTGACCCGTTCTACGGTTCGATCAATCCGTTTTACGGCGACATCAACCCGTTCTACGGCGGCATCAGCCCGTTCTGGGGCGACATCAGCCCGTTCTGGGGTTCGATCAATCCCTTCTACGGCACCATTCAACCGTTCTACGGCAGCATCGATCCGTTCTGGGGAACGGCGAACCCGTACACCGGACCGCTGTCGCAGGTTTATGCCTATTGGAATGCCGCCGGTCCCGCTTGGGGCAGCATCAATACGCTGTGGGGCCAGCTTCAAGCCGCGAATGCCACAGATTATTCTCAGCTACAGGCGGCGCTGAACGATTTCGTCAATCAGTCAGTGTCGATGTGGGGGCCGCCGGCGCAGCAATTTATCAGCGCCTTGTTTGCGAAATATGGCATCGACCCA
>DASYBT010000130.1:0-2754 GCA_036500585.1 Rhizomicrobium sp. | reverse complement strand
CCTGCATCACGCGCCCATGAAAGAAGCCGCCGTTGCTGCGATCGCGGCAGGCACACATCTCATCGAGATATGCAAAGACCCCGCGCTCGTCCTCACCGCCTATGAGGCGATCCTGAGCGAGGCCGAACACTCCCGCAGCTTCCGCGCCATGGTCGAAGAATCCGCCGTCACGGTTCGCGCGCATCGCAACAAGCTGCTGCGTCACTCCGCCCTTTCCTCGCCGCCAAGCACAACCGAGCTCGCTGCCATGCGAGAAAGCGTCCTCGCCTTCACCGCCGACGTCAACGCCAAAGCGCCGCAGGCGATCGCGTGACTCCGGCCGCACAGAAGAAGTCCATGCTGGTCGCCGGCATCATGAGCGGCACCTCCGCCGACGGCATTGATGTCGCGCTCTGCCGCATCTCGCCCGCACGCCCGCGGCCCCACATCGAGCTCATCCGCCATCGCGGCTTCCCCTATCCGGCTCCACTGCGCAAAGCGGTTTTGGCCGCCATGGACGCGCAGAACACATCAGCCGCCGAGCTTGCGCGCCTCAACTGGCGTCTCGGCGAACAGTATGGCGATGCCGTCCAATCCGCCGCGCAGGGCTACGTCCTCGATCTCGTCGGCTGCCACGGCCAGACCATCTATCACCAGGGCATCGCCAGGCCATACGCCGGCCGCAGCATCGCCTGCACCTGGCAGCTCGGCGAGCCTGCCTTGATCGCCGCCGCCGTCCACGCGCCCGTCGTCTCCAACTTCCGCCCCGCCGACATGGTCGCCGGCGGCCAGGGCGCGCCGCTCGTACCGCTGCTCGACGCAACCCTCTTCGCCCATCCCCGCCGCGCGCGTGTGTTGCAGAATCTCGGCGGCATCGCCAATCTCACCCTCGTCCCGCCCGGCGGCGCGCTTGACCACTTAGTCGCCTTCGACACCGGTCCCGCCAACATGGTCATCGACGCGCTCGCTCAACGCCTCTTCAACAAACCCTACGATCGTGATGGACAACTCGCAGCCACCGGCACTCCGAACGACTCCGTGTTGTCCGCACCGCTGCGCGATCCGTACTATCGTCGCCAGCCGCCCAAAAGCGCGGGCCGCGAGCAGTACGGCGCAGCCTTCGTCGATCGCCTCCTCGCACTCGCCAAGCGCCGTCGTCTCGCACCGAACGACATCCTCGCAACCGCAACCGCACTCACCTCGCGCAGCATCGCACTTGCTTACCAGCAATTCGTCGAACCGCGCATCGGCAGCGCATCCGTCGACTACATCGTCGCCGGCGGAGGCGCCCGCAACCAGACGCTGATGCGCATGCTCGCCGGCGATCTCGCGCCCTTCCGATGCCGCATCCAGACCACGGACGATCACGGCATTCCCTCCGAAGCAAAGGAGGCCGTCGCCTTCGCGCTGCTCGCATGGCAAACCTGGCATCGCCTGCCCGGCAATGTTCCAGCCGCCACCGGCGCCTCACGCCCGGCAATCCTTGGCCAAATCACGTATGTCTGACACGTATGTCTAAACGTAACTGTCGCGGCATACTGTACACGGCTGCTGCCGCATGCGCACTGGCGCTCACCAGTTGCGGTGGAAAGCCCGATCCGAACACCGCTGTCGTGCTTATCGAGTCCAGCCCGACAAGCCTGGATACGCGCATCGGCGTCGATGTGCAGTCGGAACGGCTCGACATGCTCATCTTCGATTCGCTGGTGAAGAGAGATGAGCACTACGAGGTCCAGCCCTGGCTCGCGAAGAGCTGGGATCAGCCTGACGCTACCACCTACGTCTTCCATCTACGCTCCGGTGTTCGCTTCCATAACGGCCAGCCGCTCACCTCCGCCGACGTGAAATGGTCGATCGACTCCGCGCACAACGGCACCGTCATCACCGCGAAATCCGGCTCCTTCATCCAGGTCGATCACGTCGACGCACCCGACCCGCTTACCTGTGTCGTGCACCTCAAGCGCCCCGATCCGTTCCTCTTGTGGAATCTGTCAGACGGCGCGCTCGGCATCGTGCCGGCGGGCAGCGGCAAGGACTTCTGGCGCCACCCCATCGGCACCGGCGCATATAAGTTTGTCTCTCAACAGCAGGACAGGGACGTCATCCTCGAGCGCAATGAAGATAGCTGGCAGCCCAGGCCGTCCATCGCGCGTCTCCGCTTCAATGTCGTTCCCGACGACACCACCCGCGCACTCGAATTACAGAAAGGTTCGGCCGACGTAGCCATCAACGCGCTCGAACCGGACACCATCCACGCGCTCCGCACAAGCCCGCTCCTCGAAATCCAGAGCTCGCCCGGCACCATCGTGAATTACATCAACCTCAACCTGCGCGATCCGTATCTAAAGGACGCCCGTGTGCGTCAGGCGATCGCAATGGTCATCAACCGTCAGCTCATCCTCAACACCATCTGGCGCGGCCAGGCTCGTCTCGCCGACAACCTTCTGCCGCCCGGCCACTGGGCACGCACCGATGATGTCGCGCGCTATCCCTACGATCCGGCAAAAGCCAATGCCCTGCTGGACGCCGCCGGCTATCGTCGCGGCCCGGATGGCGTTCGCTTTCACCTGCAGATGAAAATCTCGAACACCAGCAACCCGACGCGGCTCATGGCCCTGGTCGTCCAGCAGGAGCTGCGCGCCGTCGGCATCGCGATGGACGTGCGCATCTACGAGTTCGGAACCTTCTTCGCCGACGTGACCAAAGGCGCTTTCGGAATGTACGCGCTGCGCTGGATCGGCGGCAACGAAAGCCCCGACATCTTCCACCTCGCCT
>DASYBT010000129.1:0-18335 GCA_036500585.1 Rhizomicrobium sp. | reverse complement strand
CGATGACGCCGTAGAAGCCGCCACCCTGGTTGACGCCAAAGCCGACAACCGCTGCGCTACGTTGGCTGTTGCCATTGCCGTTCTTCGGATCGTTGCCACCGTTGCAGACACCGTGGTGCAGTTTGGCGATGCCGCCCGGGCAACCGCCGACCTGCATGCCGATATCCGGCACGGCGCGCATCTTCGATCCGGTGTTGACCAGCGATTGGTAATCCGGAGCCGGCCATAGCGCGCTGTAGCCGCTGCCTGCACCCCATTCGCCGCCTTTGACGTCCACGCCAACGCCATAGGGATCGTAGGGTATCTCAGGGTCGTCCCAGGCATTCTCGCTCACGTAAGCCGAGTTGAGCGTGCCATCGGATGTGGTGACGAGGTTGGTGCCGCCGACCGCCGTTACGTTCGGATCGTCTGCCGGAACCTGAAGACCCGCCTTGAAGCGCGACGGACCGCCGGTGAAATAGGCCGGGCTCGGGCATTGCTCGCCCGCGGAGTCGCCGGAGCTGGCAAGGAACGTGATGCCCTCGGAGTTGCCCTGCATGAACAGCTCATGCTCGGCTATCGGAATGCCGCGATAGTCCTGCCCGCCATTGTATTTCGGGAAATAGAACAGCTCGCATTCTCCGAAGGACATGCTGACCAGATCCACCGCGTCCTGCTCGTCGATATCAAGGTACGCGGTGATGATGTCGCCATCGGAGAGGCTCGGGATGTTGTAGAGCACGACATTGGCACCGGGCGCGCCGGTCAACTCCTGCTGCACGTCGAGTGACGCTTCCAGCGACGCGCCGCTGCCGGCCTGAAACGGTGCGCCGCCATTGATGTTCACGCGGGCCCAAAGTGCCGGATCGGCAGACGCGCCGGTGATCGCGGTCCACTGCTCGTGATCGAACAGGGCCTGGATGTCGCTGTCGAGCACATCACTCGACATCAGCGCCGCGATGGTGGCGCCTTTGCCGTTCAGTGGCTCGCTCTTGCCGTTGACCGTGACGGTGTCGGTCGCGGCGGGATATTGATAAGCCTGCTTCAAATCGTCGAACCAGTACGGCCCCACGTCGCCGTAGCGGTTGTCGACCTTCTTGTGCCGGTCCGATGTGAGCGGTGTCGCATGCGAGAAGACCTGGGACACATGCGGCGCAAAGCTGAAGATCTGCGCGCCTGCGGACGCGAGTTCCTTGGGCAACCGTACGCTCTCATTCGTCATGATGTAGTGCGAGCCTGCCGCACTTTGCGCGTTCCTCAGCTGAACGCCGAAATTGCTGTCGACATGTCCGGCAGTGCCGGTGACGCTGACGCTGCGGGTCTGCACCTTCACCGCAAAGCCGCGCGACTGCAGATATTTTGCGACACTCTCGAGCGTTCCCTTGTCGGCTCCGAACTGAGTGGCGAACTGCGCAGGCGTCAGCCATTTGTGGAACTGCGCGGAGTTCGGATCCTGCTGTGCCTTGAGCAGGGCCTCGAGCTTATCCTTGTGACGCAGCGGCAGCAGCACATCGAAGTGCACCGTCGCCGTCGCCGCAGCCGGACCGGCCATGGAAACCTGCGGGTTCGCCATTGCCGGCACGGCGATCAGGCACGCCGTCATCGCCGCGCCATAAAGCGCGGTTTTCAATTTCTGCATATTCGAGGGACCCTCGTTTGGAAGCGCGGCCGGTGCGGACCATCCGCCCGGCTTTGCCCTCCGGGCTTTTCAGATAGCCGCGCGCCGCGCATCAACCTGTGGTGCTTTAGCGCTCACGAATTCGTGAGGTTTGTCGCAAGTCGTCGCGGGAACTCCGCGGCGGCTACTGCGGGGCAGCGGCTACGGCGGCTTTCTTGTGATGCCGGACGTGCCTGTGCGCAGAGCGCGCGTGAGCGCGCGGCTCGCCGGCAATTCCGGCAGCGGAACTCATGGCCGCCGTTTGCTGATAGCGGTCAAGCACGGCCGGCGCCACGAACTGCGATACACTCGCGTCGAGCGGCGGCGCATGCGAGGGCTGGAATCCCAATGCAGCGTCGGACTGGGAGACGGGCTGCGCCGGCGGCGGCGCCATAGCTGCTCTGGAAAAAGCGGGAGCAGGCGGAGAAGCTGGAGCGGCGGTCGACGGCGCGGGCGCAGGCATTGGCGCTGTCGCCACGGCGGCGGGAGGCGGCGCGGTTTGCGCTGTCACCGGTGCCGCGGAAGCCGCCTGTCCATTGCTTTGGATCGCCGGCAGCGCGCCAGGCATCGGGGCCTTGCCCGTGGGCAGGTCGCCGGCATCGCGGTCAGGATTGGCATCGATGGTACCGGAGTCGGTGTCGGTGCTGACGGGTGTTGCCGCTGGAGGTTCTGCGGATGTTGCCGCAGGAGTCTCAGCCTCGGTCGTGGTTGGCGGTGGCGCTGGAGGCGGTGCGGGCGACGGCGGTGCCGCGGCAGCATCCGCTCCGCCGCGCAAGGCGTCGCCGCTGTACTGCGCCTGACTGCGGTCGGCCGTCAGGCCATCGGCAACCTGCTTTTGCTCATCCGTCGACGTGCCGGGCGGAGCCTTGTCCGGTTGGTCCGCCAGAGCGGGATACTGATCGTTTGCTTCCGCGACTGTCTGTCCAGCCGATGGATCGGTGCTGGCGCTCGCAGTTTGGTCGCCCGCGGGCGTCGTTGGCGGTTCGGAGGAGGACCCCATCCAGGTTGTCGGATCGACCCAGTCGGGAGCGCTCGAACAGCCCGCCGCTGCCGCACTCAGCATAAGAAGAGCAGACAGGCGCAACACGGATCGCAACGGTCGAGCGCTCACCAACATTCCACGCACTCCATTTCGGGGCAAAGCCTTGGCGGCGCTTGATATACCTGTGTCGCGCACAGGTTCCAAGGCGATTCTCGCTGCAAATTCAAGTGTGGAGTCCCGCGCCTCGCCGGATCACCGTGCTTGCCGCCCCGCGGGGCAACCGTTATCAACCGCCCATCACGCAACTGCGAAGACATCATGGCGAACGCAAAAGAACACACTCAACCTGAGCACAAGGCGCCCGACTACAGGATCGGCGATCCGGGCGCGTTCGCGCGAAACATGGTCGAAGTCGGCATCCAGTCGCAGCGGCTGTTGAGCGATTTCGTCAGCCGGCAGGCGGGTAGGGTCGGAACAAGGCAGCCGCTCGATCCGCTCAACGTGACCGGTGCGTTCATGGACCTGCTGCGCGGCATCGTTGCCGACCCCGCGGTGATCATGGAAGCGCAGTTCAAGCTGTGGCGCGACTACATGGGCCTGTGGGAGCAGACGGCGCGGCGGATGTTCGGCGGCAAGCCGGAGGATGTTGTTGCGCCGGCGCCGGGAGATCGCCGCTTCCGCGACAAGGAATGGCAGGAAAACCAGATTTTCGACTTCATCAAGCAGAGCTATCTGCTCACCGCCAACTGGATGCAGAACACGGTGGCCGAGGTGCACGGGCTCGACCCGATGCAGCGCCGCCGCATCGAGTTCTACACCAAGCAATTCGCCGACGCGCTGGCGCCGACGAATTTCGTCTTCACCAATCCCGAAGTGCTACGCACCACCCTCGAAAGCAACGGCGAGAATCTGGTGAAGGGCCTCAACAACCTGCTGGAGGACCTTGACCGCGGCGACGGCAACCTTGCGATCAAGCAGACCAGCGGCGATTTCCGCGTCGGCGAGAACATCGCCACCGCGCCGGGCAAGGTCGTGTTCCGCAACGAATTGATCGAGCTCTTGCAGTATGAGCCGACAACCAAAGAAGTTTACGAGACCCCGCTCGTCATCTTCCCGCCCTGGATCAACAAATTCTACATCCTCGATTTGCGGCCGGAGAACTCGTTCATCCGCTGGGCGGTGGGGCAGGGCTACACGGTGTTTGTCGCCTCGTGGGTCAATCCCGACAAGCGGCTCGCGCAGAAGACGTTCGAAGATTACATGCGCGACGGCATCTTCGCCGGCGTGGACGCCGCGATGGCAGCGACCGGCGTCAAGAAGGTCAACTGCATCGGCTATTGCATCGGCGGCACCTTGTTGTCGGCGACCTTGGCCTACATGGCGGCGACAGACGACGCCCGCGTGAACGCCGCCACCTTCTTCGCGGCGCAGGCGGACTTCAGCGAAGCCGGCGACCTGCAGATTTTCATCGACGACGTCCAGCTCGACGCGCTCAAGGAAACGATGGACGCTTCTGGCGGCGTGCTCGAAGGCCAGAAGATGGCGACCACCTTCAACATGCTGCGCGCCAACGACCTTATCTGGTCGTACGTCGTGAACAACTACCTGATGGGCAAGGAGCCGCCGGCGTTCGATCTGCTCTACTGGAATTCGGACACCACGCGCATGCCCGAAGCGTGCCATCTCTACTACCTGCGCCAGTTCTACAAGAACAATGCGCTGGCAAAGGGCGAGCTGTCGTTCGGCAAGGTGAAGCTCGACCTCTCCAAGGTGACGGTGCCGATCTATCTGCAGAGCGCGCGCGAGGATCACATTGCGCCGTATCGTTCCGTGTACAAATCGACGCATCTGTTCGGCGGGCCGGTGCGCTACATCATTGCCGGCTCGGGCCATATCGCCGGTGTCGTCAATCCGCCGAGCGCCAAGAAATACCAGCACTGGACGAACGACGCCTACGATTGGGGCATCGGCGAAGCAAAACCGGCGAAGGGCCGCGCTGCGAAGAACGGCAACGGCAAGAACGGCAAGCACCATCCCTATCCGGCGACGGTCGAGGAATGGTGGTCCGGAGCGACCGAGCATGTGGGTTCGTGGTGGCCGGATTGGGACAAGTGGCTGTCAAAGCTGTCGGGCGATAAAATCCCCGCGCGCAAACCGGGTGACGGCAAGCTGAAGCCCCTCGCCGACGCCCCCGGCACCTACGTGGCCATCAAGGCGCAGTAATTCTCTTCGACTACGGCAGAAGCTTCCGCTCCGCTAGCTTCCCCGTGGCGGATGCGAGCTCTTTTGCTTGGCTTGAGGATCAAGCATCAGATGCTGGCCGACCGCCAGCATGGTGTGACCGCGTGCCGTCAGCATTTTTCCGCAGCGGACGGCAGCTCTCGCGACATCTGCCGGGCCCATCGTCGGCGCCACCTGCCGGATCGCCGCCTCCAGATCCAGATTTGGGTCACGGCCATCAATGCGGCCAAAGAAGTACATGGCTGCCACTTGACTGGACCCAGGCGCCATTTTCTCCATCTGCTCGCTGCCGGCAGTGATGGCAATGAAGCACTGGAGATCATCTCTGGTGGCGCTGTCCATGGCGGCTGCGGCGGAGGCGCCGAGCCAGCCGGTGAGCACAATGATTGCCGGACCGAGCAGCGACACCCTCATTGTGCATCCCCACTGTCGATGGCGGTTTCCAACAACCGCACGAATTCGGCCTTCTGTTTGTCGTCGAGCCAGCGCACCACTGCGACGAGATCGTGCTGGTAGTCGATGAACACGATATTGTCGCCATTGCCCAGGAAGGTGACGCAATCCTCGCGCGCGGCGGGATACATCTTGTGGTCCGTGTTGAGGAACCAGTTCATGTAACCATAGGTCGGCTCCTGCGGCGTCGGCGTGCGCGCCATCTTCACCCACGCATCCGACAGAATCTGCTTGTCGCCCCATTTGCCCTTGTGCAGCCCGAGCAATCCCATCCGCGCCAGATCGCGCGCCGAGATGAACATGCCGCCGCCCCAGTGTCCGCCGCCCGGAGGGACCGGCATGCGCTTGCCGTTGATGGTCACCCACGCGTTGGTGTAATTCTCCCAATGCCAGGCGTGCGAGGCGCCGATCGGGTCCATCACATATTCTCGCAGCACATCCGGCAGCGGCCGCTTCCACAGATAGGTGAGGGCGAGCGCCAGCGCGTTCACCCGCACATCCGAATATTTCCACTGCTGGCCGACCGGCGGCGGACCGGCGGCAAGTTCCGTCCACGGATGTTCGCCGGGGCGGTCTGCCCACCATGGCTTGCCCCACATGGTGCCGATCCAGCCCGAGGTTTGCCGCAGCATCTCGTCCCAGGTGATCGGCTGGTTGTGCGGCAGCTCGAAATCCGGCGAGGGGTGCACGTAATCGAGCACGCGATCGTGCACGTCGCGGATGAGATGATGGTCGAACGCCACACCCGCAACCGATGACAGGAACGTTTTGGTGGCCGAATGCGTCATGTCCACCGCGTGCGTGTCGCCCCATTCGGCGACGATAGTGCCGTGGCGGATGATCATGCCGTTCGCCGGCGCGTGCGCGGTCAGCGGGCCGATGGGATCGGAGAACGGCTCGTGCGCGAACTGCAGCGGAATGGTGATCCGCTGGTCGCGCTGGTCGATCACGCCGTCGAGGTCTGGCGTGAGTTTCGTCTCGTGCGCCACGGCGAAATCGATGGCTGCCTTCAGCTTCGCGGCATTGAGTCCTTCCTGCGCCGGCGTATGCGTGGCCCACTGATCGCCTGGGGGAGGCAAGTAATCGGCGGACTGCGCAGTGGCACTCGCCAGCGGAACCAGCAGAAAGAAAGCCGCCGGCGCCAGGAGGCGAAGTCGTGTGGTATTATGGTACCGCATGGAAGTTTCCGGCCTTTTTGCTTGATTTCGTGCTCGCACTCTTGACGGACTGCGCACCGGAGGCTACACGCCCGCCCTTCCTCGCATGGCGGCCCCGGCCGCCGAAGCTTCAAGCGCTGGGCGGGTGCCGCCCCGGAGAGACACTATGGCAACCTACTCGGCCAAGCCAACCGAGATCGAGAAGAAGTGGGTGCTGATCGACGCCGACGGCCTCGTCGTCGGACGGCTTGCGGCGCTCATCGCCACGCGCCTGCGCGGCAAGCACAAGCCCACCTTCACGCCGCACATGGATTGCGGCGACAACGTGATCGTCATCAATGCGGCGAAGGCTTTGCTCACCGGCAACAAGCTGAAGGACAAGGTCTACAACTGGCACACCGGCTACATCGGCGGCATCAAGTACCGCACGGCCGGCGCCATCATGCGCGGCGCGCATCCGGAGCGGATCGTGGAGAAGGCGGTCGAGCGCATGCTGCCGCGCGGACCACTCGGCAAGCGCCAGCTTTCGAACATGCGCGTCTATCCGGGACCGGAGCACAAGCACGAAGCGCAGCAGCCCGAGACTTTGGATGTCGCCGCGCTCAATCCGAAGAATTCCAATTATCGTAAAGCGAAGGCAGCCTGATCATGTCTGACGTGAAGAGCTTCGGCGATCTCAAATCCACCCTGATCAAGGCCAAGCCGCAGCAGACGGCAGAAGCCACCGAGAAGAAGGCAAACCGCGACGCGAAGGGCCGCGCCTATGCCACCGGCCGGCGCAAGGATGCCGTCGCCCGCGTGTGGATCAAGCCGGGCCTTGGCCGCGTCACCGTCAACGGCAAGGACGAGAAGATCTATTTCGCCCGTCCCGTGCTGCGCATGATCTTGCGCCAGCCGCTGGTGGCGGCCAACCGCGACGGCCAGTTCGACATCATCGTGACGGTATCGGGCGGCGGATTGTCGGGGCAGGCCGGCGCGGTGCGTCACGGCATCAGCCGCGCGCTCGTCGCCTATGAGCCGACCCTGCGCGTCGCGTTGAAGCCTGGCGGCTTCCTCACCCGCGATCCGCGTGTGGTCGAGCGCAAGAAGTACGGCCATCCGAAAGCGCGCCGCAGCTTCCAGTTCAGCAAGCGCTGATCGCTGCCTAACGTTTTTCCAGTCGCAGCAGGCCGATGTCGGTGTCGCCGGTCATCTGCGTGTAGACAATGGCCCCCGATTTCGGATCGACGCCGAACGTGAAATCGACCTGACCCCGTTGCAACGGCCCCAACCGCTCCTTTGGTCCGCCGTTGATGCTCTGCGCCGAAAACGACGGGCTGTTGGGGTCGGTGGTGTCGGAAAAGATGAGGCGGTCTCCCGCGATATTGTAGACATCCGCCGCCTCGGGCAGCGGCGCATCTGTCAGACGGATAGGCGTCGTTCCGTCGATGCGCCAGATGCCGGCGACCCCATCCTTTTCGGCGAACAGCATGCTGCCGTGCACGCGCGGGTTCATCCAGCCATAAGGCGTGATCGGAACGGATGTGGTGGGTTTCGCAAGCTCGGTGCGCCAGACTCGCCACCCGTTATTATCCTGGCGGCTGGTCAAAATGCTCTTCCCCTCTGCCGTCCAGTCGATGACGCCGCTATCCTTTGCATCGAAATGCAGGCGGGCAACCGGCTCACCGCTGCGCGTCACCACTGGCACGTCAAACCCGTGTCCGGCCGGTATGATGAAGGCGAAGCGTGAGCCATCGGGTGACCAGCGAATGGCGCAAGCGGGTCCCGGCAACGGAAGTAACTCATGCAGGGATCCATTCGTCCCCGAAACCCAGATTCCCCAGCTGCCGACGCGCCAACCGGTGGCGAGAAAGGTTCCATCCGGCGCGTAATCCACGCACCATGTTTTGAGTCCGCTTGTATCGAGTGGCCTTGGCGGCTGGTCGGAATGCGGCGTCACCGCCACGAGTTGACCGCCGGGATACTGCATCTCCAGGGCAAGAAGCCCATTCGGGCCGGCGGACAATCGTCCGATGTATTCTCCGGTCGAAAGGATGCGCTGAGGCTCGCCGCGCCACGCGGGATAGGCCCATAGCGCGTTCTGGTTTCCTTTCGAGTAGGCAAGGAAAATCGTTTGTCCGTCGGTTGACCAGGTTGCACTTGCGTCGCCAGTGGCGAACGCCGCAACGCGCCGGTCGGCGCCGTCCGCAAGAGATAGGGAGCGAACTTGACTCGCGGTTGCGCCAAGCGAACGGACGTACAGGAGTGCGTCGCCGCTCGGAGAGACTGACGGCACATCGTCGGACACCGCAACGCTTGCTGAATGCGTTATTGCGGATACGCGCCCCTCGTCGAGATCGAGTTTGAAGATCCGATTGCCGACTCCGCGGCCAGGAGCATCGGAAAAAAACACGGCGTGGCCGGACGGATCGAAAGCGATGCTGGATCGCTCGTTGATGCGGCATTGTCCGATTTGGTGCGGCTGCCCGGCAGGAACGGGAATGTCCATGATCCGGCAGGAATGGTGAGGCTGGGAGCTCACATAGGCGATCGTCTTGCCGTCCGGTGACCATGCCGGTGCGCTCGCATCGGCCGAATCATGGGTGAGCTGGATCGGATCGCCTCCTCTCAGGAGCCGCAGATAAATTTGGCGATCGTTGGTGGTTGGACCCGCCGAATAGGCGATCATCGTCCCGTCCGGCGCGATGGCAGGATAGCGCTCGATGGCGGGGGTGGAAATAAATGGCAGCTGCGACTCGACAACTGTCCATTGGGGTCGGGGGCGCAGCGAAAAGTACAGTGCGGCAGCCCCGATCACCACGATGACGGCCGCTGCGATCGCGAGCGTTGTCCACGGCCAACGTTCTGTCTTCGCTGAAGAAGCAGGTGAAGCAGCCGGGACTGCGGCGGGTGCAGCTATGTGCTGTTCCTGCCGAGGCTGCTGTTTGGGGGTGTGCGGCTGTGTTTGCCGGAGGCGGTAGCCCACCCTTGGTATGGTGTCGATCTCGAACGCCTTGGCGCCGCCGAGTTCCGCCAGTTGCCGGATTTTCGAGACGCAGCGGTTGATCGCATCCTCGCCGACGATCCGGCCGCCCCAGCACTGGCGGATCAGTTCGTCGCGCGACAGCACGGCGCCGTTCGCCCGAACCAGCGCGACGAAAACCTGCATCACGCGCGGCTCGAGCAGTTCCTGATGTCCCTCGGCCTCGATCTCGCGCGACGATGGCCGCACGTGAAGCTCGCCGAGCTGAAAATCCTCTTCGTCGGCTAGACTGGCCGGTCCGACAGGTTTCAGCAGGGTGGGGCGCTCGTTCACGACGTAATCATCCGCGCTCTCGGCAAATCATCGGCGATCCATCAGGCGCCCATCCTTTCGGACACCGGCGTCGCGGGCTCCAATCGCGCCACGAACCGGCCCGTGCCGGAACGGCAAGCAGGAGCAAGAGCAGATTACACATCCCGGAGATCGGCCCCCTCCTTGTGGCGGGTTGATCTTACGCCAAGGCGCTTCTCACCGAAACGCCAACGGGAAAGCTTTGCCAAGCCGGAACTCGCACGGGCGGTCTGTTGCAAAGGCGCCGGATGGCGGCGCTTCAACTAAAGGAGCATTGGTGATGTATCGTTCGATCCTGTTGTCCGCGGCTGCCCTGATTTTGGTCGCCGGGACTGTTTCAGCCGAAGCGTGCGGTGTGCCGGCCCATGGCCAAGTCACGCAAATGAAGCTGCCGCCTCTGAAGTTCGCCAAAGCGCCCAGCGCCCAGTCGATCGTGGGAACTTGGGTCACCACGCTGATCGTCGGCGGAAATCCGATCTTCAACACCTTGATTCAATGGCACGACGACGGCACCGAAGCCGACAACGCCGACATTCCGCCCACCGGAGGAAACACTTGCGAAGGCAGCTGGGTGAGCACCGGCCGCCGTACGGTCCACCGTTACCACCTGGGCTGGACCTTCGATCCGAGCAACGGCAGCGCCCCGAGCGGCATGTTCGTGCTGACTGAGGACAACAAGCTCGCCCGGGACGGCAACAGCTACAACGGCACCTTCGACCAGAAATTCTACGACACGAATGGAAGTCTGGTGAACGAAATCAGCGGAGACGTGACCGCCCAGCGGGTCGCGGCGCAGTAGGCTCGCCCAGCCCTCACCAGGCCGGTGTCGGGGAGGATCGCCGGCATCGCGACAAGCGGTGCCGGCATCCTTTTTTTGGCCCTCATGCGAATCGGACGAGAGCAGCGCTTGCACGCTGGATCGTCAGCGGCAGCATGCCGCTGGCCGCATGAAGGGTGGAAGCAGTTGCGGGAGTCCATGCGCCGCTGCTGCCAACTGGAGCTCCGCCGAACGTCGTGTCCTGCGTATCGTCAAGACGCGGCGACATCAGCCGCAACACCTCCGCTGAAGTCGATGGTACCCCAACGGCCGCAAGCTCCACATCCATATCCTCGTGCTTGTTGATGAGCACGAGATTCAATCGTCCGCCCCGATTGCTAAGCGCGTAGGCAGCGAACAGTGGGGCGGTTGCCGGATTGTCGATGGTGGAAGACACCAGTTGCCCAGCACCGCCCCCTGCGAACATCAGCATGCCGTAGTAGAGGGGCCGCGCGACAAAGCCTGCCTCCCGCGTGCCAACAATCGGCGAGTACCAGCCATAGCCGCCGCCATGGAAGTTGATACCGACAGCTCCGGTCGCCGCCATCCGATACATCATATCCACACCCCATAAGGCGGAGGCAAAGGTGTTGCTCACGTCGGCCTTGCCGCCGCCGTAGCAGGAATTCGTTTCGGTCAGCCGGAATGGCACTCCGGGCGCATTCCCGTGCGCTTGCGTTATTCCGTCGAGCAGCGAATCCAGTCTCGGATTTTTGGGATCGAGCAGGCGGGGGATCGTTGCACCGGGGTCGGCCGGCGGGCCTTCGGCATAATAGTGCTGCGAGAGAAAGCGCACGTCGCGGCCGAAAAGCTTCGCAAACGCCGCCAGCCATCGGCTGTTCACGGCCGTGTCGGGCCCGCTAAAAGCGGTGTTCGGGACGCGCTTTCGAACCACATCGAAATACCGGCGCCACTCTGCGGCGAATTGCGGGAAATCGTAATTCGGCTTGCGCAAGCCATTGTGGTTGAACAGGTCCGCTTCATTGCCAAGCTGCAGCGCGACCAGCCGGGGGCCGATTTCCTTCGCGACATAGGCGGCTTCGTTGGCGCAGGTCTCCGGCGGCTCGGTTCCGAAATTGAGGCCGTAGATGAGGGTCCACCCGGTAGCATCGAGAAATCCACGCAAATTGCGGATCGCTTCGGGGGTGATTGGTCGTTGCAACGGAGGCTGGCGCCCGGTGTCGGGACCGAGTGGTGGCGAGGCTTTGGGGACCATTTGGTCCATCGGATTCCACACGCTGTACTCGCTCGTGTTGCCGCCGATGCGCAGGGCGCCACTTTCACCCAGCCGCGAAAAGAATCCGATGAGCTCCGTATTGTCGGGAGCGAAGAAGGTGGGGTCGCTGAGAACGGCGCTCTCGTAACTGAGCCCGCAGAAATCGGCCGGAATCGGATTGCCCGCGACCCGTGACTCGATGGTCAGTCGAAGTCGAACAACGGACGGAGATGCGGCAGCGACTCGGCTGACCGGAAACACAGCCGTCGACGCGAGCGAAAGCCGGACGAAATGTCTGCGGTCCATTCGTCACTGCACCATGGCAGCGGCTCGCGGTCAAAACGTCAAGGCTGCTCCATTACCAACTGTTCATTCCCGAAAACCTGTCCGCACCATGCCTCCTATGTTAACAAGCGGAACGAGGGGTTTGGCTGGTTCGTTGTGACGGTTCCAGCTGGAGTACGACAAGGAGGATTACATCATGAGGGATTTCATCAAACTGGCCGTAGCCGGTGCGTTGGCCGCCGGCGCCTTTGTGGCCATACCGACCACCAGCGCGTCAGCCGCCATCGCCTGCAATCGCGACGGCGTTTGCTGGCACGTTCGGGGCCGTGCTGACTACCGGCCGGAGTTCGGCGTGGTCGTTCACCCGAACGGCTGGCGTTGGGGTCCGCGCGAGCATTACGTGTTCAAGGAGCATCGCGGCCGCGGCTACTGGCGCAACGGCGTATGGGTCACGTTCTGATCGTTTACCCATAGCAGTCGAGAAGCGGGCGGAGGCATAACAGCCTTCGCCCGTTTTGCTTTTTCGGCTTCAGGGACGGCGTACCGCCGGAACCGGAATTGTGCGCCATCGTTGCAAGGCAGTAATCCTGGAGAATCTCCCATGAGCCTGACCGGCAGTATCAAGAAGACGGCGAAAAAGGCGCAGGCCGCGATGGCAGGCGAGCCGCGCAAGGAAGGAGACGAGGGCGACATCCTCGACACCCTGAAGCGGGAACACCGCGAGGTTGCTCTCCTCCTCGAGCAGCTGACGCAGAGCGAAAGCGCGCCCGAGCGGCGCTCACTGCTGAAGCAGATCAAGGAAGCGCTGATTCCGCATCTGAGGGCAGAGCAGAAGGTTGTGTACGATGCCGTCATCGCCCTGAAGGACAAGGACGCCAAGATCGACGGCGAAGAAGGCTATATCGAGCATGAAACAGCCGAAAAAATGCTGCTGAAGCTGGAGAAGATGGACAGCTTCACCGCGCCGCAGTTCAGCGCCGGCGCAAAGGTCCTGAAGGAGCTGGTGCAGCACCACGTTCAGGAGGAAGAGAAGAATATCTGGTCAGACGTCCAGGACAATTTCTCCGATGACGATCGGCTGGAGATGAATCGCGAGTTCCTCGCCGCCAAACAGAAGGTGCGGCTGCACTGACCTCGTATGCTGGACGACAATCAGAGGGCGCCCGCGCAGGCGCCCTCTTTTGTTGTCTGCTCCTAGGCGGCCGCGGGGCCGGGATTGAAGATCGGCGGCGGCGGTCCATAGGCATTGTCGCCCGCCTGCCCGGGCTGGGCGCAGAAATAGATGATCACGATGGTGACGATGAGCATCGCCAGATTGATCAGCCAGCCGATGGTGAAGAAGAAATAGAGGAAGGCGAGCGCCCCGAATGGGCCGCTCAAGGCAATCAGCAGCGCGATGACATTGTAGACAAGCGCCACGACGGCCCAGACCCACACGATTTGTCCGCTGCGGCCGGTGTCCTGCATCCGACGCGCCGCCATGCCGGCAATCGGCAGGAGCAAAGCCAGTCCCACCACGGCACCGATCAGCCGCGTTCCGGTGATTCCGTCAATGATTGCCGCGATAATCGACACGCCAACGCAGACCAGAATGAAATACCAGAACTGCGTGCGCCCCATACGACCTGCAAAGTCCATGTAGTGGTTCTGCAGCGTGTCCATGAAATTCTGCCAGAGCTTGTTGAAATCCATGGCGGCCCTCCCTTCCGCTTGTGGTCCGACGATTCGGAAATGCCCACTGGGAATGAGCTAAGAACCGGGATTACAGTCTGTCAATTCTGAACGGCATGATCGGCAGGGTACAACCGGCGTATGGCGGCACGAATCTTCATTGACGGGGCGGCAGGGACGACCGGGCTCGAAATCCGCGAGCGGCTGGCGCACCGCAGCGATCTCACGCTCATTCAACTCCCGGATGCGGAGCGCAAGAACGCGCGTGCCCGCCGCGAGGCGTTGAACGACAGCGATCTCGTGATCCTGTGCCTGCCGGATGAGGCGGCGCGGGAGGCGGCTGCCATGGTCGAGAATCCGGCCGTTCGCATCATCGACGCCTCCACTGCCCATCGCGTGGCGCCGGACTGGGTGTTCGGGTTTGCTGAACTGGAGCCGGGGCAGCGCGAGCGCATTGCCGCCGCCCGGTGGGTGAGCAATCCCGGTTGCTACTCGACCGGCTTTCTCGCGCTGGTGCGGCCGCTGGTGCGCGCAGGGATCATCCCAGCCGATTTTCCGCTCACGGTGAACGCGGTTTCCGGCTGCTCCGGCGGCGGCAAATCGATGATCGAGGAATTCGAGGATCGCGCCTCGCCGCGCTATGTGGAAACGGTGGTGCGCATCTACGGCCTCAGCCTTGCGCACAAGCATGTGCCCGAGATGCAGAAGCATGCCGGGCTTTCCCATCCCCCGGTGTTTGCACCGAGCGTGGGCCGGTTCTATCGCGGCATGATCGTGGAAGTGCCGCTGCAATTGTGGGCGCTGCCCGGCAAGCCGGATGTGTTCGATCTCTATCGCGCGCTCGGAGAAGCCTATCGCGGCGAAAAGCTCGTCGAAGTGGCAGAGTTCGATGCAGCAATGGAGGCGCTGAAGGCGCATCGCGAGGGGCGTGTGGTTCAACCGCCGGTGCTGGCGAACACTAGGCCGCTGACCACCATCGATGCCGAAATGCTGCGGCTAACCAATGGCATGAAGCTGTTCGTGTTCGGCAACGACAAGACGCACCAAGCGCGACTCGTGGCTGTGCTCGACAATCTCGGCAAGGGCGCATCCGGGGCCGCGGTGCAGAACCTGAACATCATGCTGGGTTTGCCGGAAACGACAGGCCTGCTCTGATGTATCGCCCAGGTGCCTTTGCCGTCGATGATCTTGCCGCGATCCACCAGGTGATCCGCACGCGCGTCTTTGCGACAATCGCGGCGGCGCAGGGCGGTAAAGTCGCGCTCGGCTACGCGCCGGTTGTGCTGGACGCCGAGAATGGTCCCCACGGGGGTGTTCGCTTCCACTTCGCAATGCGCAATCGGCTCGCCGAGCTTCAGGATGGCGATCGCGTCCATCTCTCCGTGCTGGCCGCCGACGCCTACGTTTCGCCCGACTGGTACCGGTCCACCGTGACTGTGCCGACCTGGAACTACGTTGCGGTCGAAGGCGAGGGCGGGGTGAAGCGGCTCTCGCGCGACGAACTGCGTCAGCTTGTTCTGGACCTTTCGGATCAGGAGGAAGCGAAGCTGGCGCCGAAGCCGCCATGGAAGGTCGACAAGGTGCCGGAGGCGCGAATCGAAGCGATGCTCAACATCATCGTTGGATTTTCGCTGTCGTTCGAAACGCTGGAAGGCAAGTTCAAGCTGTCGCAGGACAAGCACGCGGACGACATCGCCGGCGCGATCGAGGGGCTGCGCGAACGGAGCGATTCTACTAGCCTTGCCACCGCGGCCGCGATGGAGAAACGGGGCGCTCTATGACCGGGGAAATTCTCAATCCGGGCATGCTCCCGGTCCTCGAGAAGCTGCCCGGCTGGCGCGGGCGGCTGTTCCATTCGGCAACTATGACGTTCGGCTATTGGGATTTCGACGCCGGCTCTTCCATTCACGAGCACTTTCATGAGCAGGAGGAGGTCTGGCATCTTATCGAAGGCGAAGTGGAGATCACGATTTCCGGCGAAACGCACAGGGCCGGCGCCGGCACGGTGGCCATTGTGCCGGGCAACTCGCGCCATTCCGTGAAGGCGCTATCGAACGGTAAGGCGATTGTCGTCGACTGTCCGCTGCGGAAGGACTTTGCCCCGTGATGGCAAACAGGCGCGGCCACGATCCCTCGCTCGCCGCGCCCGCTGAAGCCGCCCGAGATCAGTCGAGCGGGACGTTGTAATACTTGTATGACGCGGTGCGGATCTGGCCGTCGTCCTTGGTCAGGTCCTCGAGGCGATAGGTCGGCGCATTCTTGATGGTGTCGGTTGTCAACGGCACGACGTAGCCGCCCTTGTTCGGCTGGTAATCGAGCACCGACCACGGAACCGGCGCGTACTTCTCGCCGATGCCGAGAAGGCCGCCGAAGCCGAGTGCCGCGTAAAGGACGCGGTCGGACGTCTTGTCGAGTATGATGTCCTCCACCTCGCCGATCTTTTCGCCGGCCGTGTTGTAAACGGACGTTCCGGTGACCTTGGAGGCCAGGATCGCTTTGGTGTGTCCACTTGTCGTGGGCATTTCTATCTCCGCCATAAAATCAATGCGCTAACGCCAGCTTTGTCCGATTGTTCCGGGCTCGATTGGATATGGCGCGGCGAAGGTCTATATCTGTCAAATGAACATTCCAGTTTCCGAACAGCTTGTGCTGACGCGACGCGAAGACGGCGTGCTGCGGCTCACGATGAATCGCGCCAAGGCGCGCAATGCGCTCAGCGAAGCGATGATGTCGGCGCTGCAGTCGGCGTTCGATGCGGCTGCCTCCGATGATAGCCGCGTGATCGTATTGGCCGCGGAAGGGCCGGCGTTCTGCGCCGGTCATGACTTGAAGGAGATGACGGCGCATCGCGGCGATGCCGACAACGGCAGGGCGGCGTTCGCAGCGTTGTTCGCGCAATGCTCCAATTTGATGCAGACGATCGTGCGCTGTCCCAAGCCGGTGATCGCGGAGGTGCAGGGCGTGGCGACCGCCGCCGGTTGTCAGCTGGTGGCGAGCTGCGATCTCGCCATTGCCTCGAGCGCGGCGCGGTTTGCAACGCCCGGCGTCAACATCGGCCTGTTCTGCTCGACGCCGATGGTGGCGCTGTCGCGCAATGTGTCGCGCAAGCACGCGATGGAAATGCTGCTGACCGGCGAGATGATCTCCGCCGATTGCGCCGCGCGCATGGGACTGGTGAACCAGGTGGTGGCGCCGGATATCCTCGAGCCCGAGACGATGAAGCTTGCCACCTTGATCGCGGAGAAGCCGCGCGCGACGGTGAAGATCGGCAAGGAAGCATTCTACCGCCAGCTCGAAATGCCGCTGTTCGAAGCCTACGACTACGCCTCGCGCGTGATGACGGAAAACATGCTGGGCGCCGACGCCACCGAAGGCATCTGCGCCTTCGTGGAAAAACGGGATCCCAAGTGGCCAGCGTAGCGATCACACTTGAGTTTATATCCGATATGATATAGATGAAGCTCGTTAAGTTTCTCGGAGATTCGCAGGAAGTCCTCCGCGCCTTTCCAGACGGGGTACGTCACGATCTGGGCGTGCAGCTGGGCCGCGTTCAGCGTGGGGAGGAGCCGGCAAGCTGGAAACCGATGAAGGCGATCGGCGTTGGGGTGCGGGAGCTTCGCGTTCGTGATGAAACGGGTGCATTTCGGCTGATTTATACGATGACGATCGGAGACTACATTTACGTCTTGCACGTATTTCAAAAGAAATCGCAGGCGACGGCGCGGCGAGACATCGAACTGGCGAAGGCCAGATACAGAATGCTGACAGGACACCAGTGATGGAAAAGATGAAGGCCTATAGGAGCGTATGGGACGCTATTGAACCGACTGCCGCCGATGCAGCGAAGATGAAGGCTCGTTCCGCCTTGATGGTGGCAATCGAGCGGGCCGTGGCGAGCTGGGGGCTGACACAGGCACAAGCGGCCAGGCGGCTCAAAATCACGCAGCCGCGGCTGAACGACCTGCTTCGCGGCAAGATCAGCAAGTTCAGCCTTGACGCGCTCATTGAGCTTGCGAGCAATGCAGGACTTTCGGTCAGCGTGAAGATTGTTCGCAAGGCGGCGTAGCAATGCCTCAGTATTCCGACGATCTGATCAAATCCGTCCTGCGTTCCACCAAGGTGATCGCCATGGTGGGGGCGAGCGCGAACGAGATGCGGCCCAGCTACTTCGCCATGAAGTATCTGCTGGCGAAGGGCTTCATCGTGCATCCGGTCAATCCCGGGCTGGCGGGCAAGGAGATCATGGGGCAAAAAGTCTATGCCTCGCTGAAAGACGTGCCGGCGCCGGTCGACATGGTCGACATTTTCCGCGCCTCCGAATTCGCACCCGGCATCGTCAAGGAGGCGATTGCCGAGAAGGACCGGCTCGGTCTCAAGACTGTCTGGATGCAGCTTGGTGTGATCAGCGAGGAAGCGGAGAAGCTTGCGAAGGACGCAGGCCTCACCGTCATCATGGATCGCTGCCCCAAGGTCGAATACGGCCGCCTCTCCGGCGAGATCGGCTGGATGGGGGTCAACCGCAAAGTGATCGACAACCGCAAGCCGCTTCTGTTCGGCAAAGGCG
>DASYBT010000128.1:0-1845 GCA_036500585.1 Rhizomicrobium sp. | reverse complement strand
CGCTCGTCGAGGTACAGAGCCCGGGCGATCTCGATTTGGACCGCATGGGCGCCGTCTGCGGGCGCGCCGAAATGCTCGGTGATATATCCGCCAGCGAATGGCTTGTTGCGGCGAACGCGATAACCCGCGCGCTTGAGGCTCGATTCCAGAATGTCCACGATATTGGGCGCCGCGCTTGCGCCATATCGGTCGCCCAGCACGATATCGAGTCCGCTAACGTCCGCAGCGTTCGAGGGCATCGAGTGGCAGTCGATGAGGACCGCCACCCCGAACCAGCCGCGCGCCCGCTCGATCAGGGTCCTCAATTGCGAGTGATAGGGCTGATACAGCGTCTCGATCCGGCGGAGGCCGTCAGCGACCGGAATCGGCTTCCTGTAAATCGGCTGGGCATCGCCAACCACCCTGGGAATCGTGCCGAGACCGACAGCAACCCTGAGCGAGCGGGTGTTGGCGAACTCAGGCAGACGGCCGTCGAAAATCTGCGGGTCGAGTTCGTAGGGCTCTCGGTTCACATCGAGGTAAGCGCGAGGGAACAGCGCCCGCAAGAGCGGCGCTCCGAGCCCCACGCAAGGCAAAAACAGTTCGTCGACGAAGGCGTCCTCCGAGCGACGCAGGGTCAAGGGATCCAGGCGGGAGGCGGCCAGAAAGCGCTGAGGATAGGTCGAACCGGAATGGGGCGAACTGAAAACGAGGGGAGACGCCAAATGCGCCGGCTCGATCGTCTCGAATGCGGGATCGAAGTCCTGGACTGCAGTCCCTTCGACCTGTTCCATCATCTCTCCGACCAGCGCTTGCACCAAGCGCGCCGTTCAGCTTTACCATACCGTCTAAACCCGGGCGGATGCGAGACTTGTCGGCGGGTTCAATAAATTTTTACTGGGGCGCCGCAAAGTTGCAAGCTTGGCCCGGGGGAGAGTGATGCAGACGCCAGTCGAGATTTCCGCCAAAATCTTGCTTGCGGAGGACGATAACGACATGCGCCGCTTCCTCGTCAAGGCGCTGCAAAACGCCGGCTACGACGTAACCTCTTACGATAATGGGCTATCTGCCTACAATCGGCTCCGCGAGGAACCGTTCGAGCTCCTCCTGACCGATATCGTCATGCCGGAGATGGACGGGATCGAGCTGGCTCGCCGCGCCACCGAACTCGACCCGGAAATCAAGGTCATGTTCATCACGGGCTTCGCCGCGGTGGCGCTCAACTCCGCCAACGCGGCGCCGAAAGACGCTCGCATCCTCTCCAAGCCCTTTCATCTTCGGGACTTGGTTAACGAAGTGGAGCGGCTGCTCAAAGCGGCCTGACGGTTCCGTCGGCCCAGGCTTCCGGGACGAAAGGTCGCGATTTACTGGAACCTTGGCAAGGTCGGCCGAGACCCTGTGGCCGAGTTTCGCTTCGTTGCCCCGCCAGAGCCGCGCCGGAGCGGACCATTTCTCATTGCATGGAGCTCTTGGCGCTTCGTCGAGTCGCCAAGAGCTTCGGGACCGCCGGTTAGGCGCGTCCGACTTCAGTATCGATAGGGCACGCGGACCCGACAGGAACCGTAGTTCGGGAAGCAGTAGAATGGATAGGCGGCGACCGAGCCCAGATCGGCCGCGCCGCCGGCTACGCCCATGGCGACCTGTCCGACAGGGTTGCCGTTGTAGTAACGATAGTAACGGTGGCCGTCACGGTAGGCGTAGTGGCGATGGGCATAGCGTCGGACGGCGGGATGCTGAGCGGCGGTGGTTCTACCCGGTCCGGCTTCCGCCCAACCTGGCGTCGGCGCCGGCTCATTGAGCGAAGGCTGAGCCGCGCTTGACGTAGGCGCGGGCGCGCTTGTCGGATGCGCAGGCGCGGCTACGCTT
>DASYBT010000127.1:0-14700 GCA_036500585.1 Rhizomicrobium sp. | reverse complement strand
CGGAATATGATCGCTCGGTCCGATATGGATGTTCTCTGAAGCGAGCGGAATATCGAGCTGGCTGTTCACCGCGCGGGTCTTGGAAATCTTCTTCGATTGCAGCCGCTCACGCTCCAGCATGTTGAGGAAATCGGAATTGCCGCCGAAGTTCAGCTGATACGTGCGATCGACGCGGATGCCACGATCGCGAAAGAGATTCGTCAGCACGCGATGCACGATGGTGGCGCCGACCTGGCTCTTGATGTCGTCGCCCACCAGCGGAAGACCGCGCTCCGCAAACCGTCTCCGCCATTTGTCGTCGGAGGCGATGAACACCGGAATGCAATTGACGAAGGCGCAACCGGCCTCCAGCGCGCGCTCGGCATAGAATTCCGTGGCGTGTTGTGATCCCACCGGCAGATAGGAAACAAGAACATCGGTCTGCGAATCGCGCAGCACCTGCGTCACGTCGGCTTCCCGTGCATCCGACTCGTCGATTTCGTCGCGCAGATATTTGCCGAGACCGTCCAAGGTCGGGCCGCGCTGCACGATCACGCCGGTCGTCGAGACCCCGGCGAAGCGCGCGGTATTGTTCGGTGGCGCAAAAATGGCCTCGGCGACGTCATGGCCGACCTTTGCGGCGCTGATATCGAACGCCGCCGAAATGGCGATGTCGCTCGGCCGGTATCCGCCGACGTCCGCATGCATCAGACCGGCGGCCGGCTCATTATCCAGCGCATCGCTGTAATAGGTGATTCCCTGCACGAAGGATGAGGCGCAGTTTCCGACGCCGGCAATGCCGACCCGAACGGACGCGGCCGGGCCCTCCAAACTCTGCATCCATAGTCTCAGCGTATGATCCGAAGCAGAAGGTGCTCCGGCGTGGCCTTCTCAAAACGAAAGATGAGAGGCTTTGTTCCGGGATTATGACAGCGCTGGTGGCTGCGCCCGGACCGGTTCAGCGCGCGGGAACTTGCTCATTCGCCGGCGGCGCGCATTCACGTGGAGTTATCGGTGTCGATGGTGGGCGCGAGAGGGATTGAACCTGTGACCCCTCTCGTGTGAAGGCAATCAAAGGCCGGGAACTCCAGCGAATTCTTCATTCTCGCCAGCTTCCGCGGGATTTGTCCGCGCAGCCAGCGCGGGGCGAGGCGTCAGGCACGAAACTTCACCTGTGCATCGCCTCGGATGTGGTGATGCCGCCTTCGCGATCGTGAAGGGTGGTGCCGGACTTTACCGTGTTGCTGTAGCCATGCTGGTAGATCTGGTCGAGTAGGGCACGGTGGTCCGGCAGTGCCTGAACCGCCTTTTGGGCTGCTTCGCGAACGCGCCGGAATTCGAACGCCGCCTCCTTCGCCATCGGGTAGGCAGATCGGTTGTCGGCAATGTCGGGGCGGAATCCCATACCGAGCAGGATGTATTGCCAGCTCTGGTATTTGAAGGACTCGTAGGTCGTGTCGAAGTCGAGGAAGTTCGGCGGACGGCGGCGCCACATTTCGAGCTTCTCCAACAACGTATTCGTGGCGGATTTCGGCTCGGTGTTGTCGATCCAGAACTGGTTGTCGCGCCGCTTGGACAGATAGAAATGCATCTTGATGAAGTCGACGGCGCATTCGTAGCGCCGCTTCATCACATGGCTGAAGTGCCTGGCGACCAGCGCCAGATCGTCGCCGGTGCGCGGGAAGTATTCCGCGATCACGTGCGCCGCCGCCTCAATCTGCAGAATCCCGGTGGATTCCAGCGGTTCCAGGAATCCACCGGAAAGACCAACGGCCACGCAGTTCTTCACCCATTGCCGATCGCGGAATCCAACGGGCATACGAAGGCGCCGCGCATTCAACTTTTCTGCCGCCGGTCCATTGTAGCGGCGCAGGATTTTCTCGGCACGATCGTCATCGACATGGCGGCTGGAATAGCAATAGCCGGTGCCGCGCCGCGTATCGAGGCCGATGTCCCAGCTCCAGCCGGATTCATGCGCGGTAGAGATGGTTGCCGGGAAAATCGGCTCATCCGGCCGGTCATATGGTACCTGCATGGCAATTGCGCGATCGACGAACAGAATGTGGGAGATATCGCGCCATGGTTCGCCGAGTGTCTTGCCGATCAGCAGCGCCGAGAATCCCGAGCAATCGACATACAGTCCGGCCGCGAGCGTGCCGTGTTCCTTGGTATGTACCGCAGAAATGAAACCCGCCTCGTCGACGTCGATGCGTTCGACATTGCCGACCAGGTGCTGCACGCCGGCCTTCATGCCAATCTTCTTGAGGTACACCGCGAGCTTGGCGGCATCGAGGTGGTAGGCGTAGTTCATCGGCCCGTCGTACGGCGCGTCGGTAATGCGCTTCGGGCCTTTGCGCTGCTCGACAACCTTGTCCTGCAACGTCACCGCGTCCGAGAAGATGGTGTCATCGGCAAGTCCCATCAACCAGTACGGCGCCATGTCGAGGCCCATCGGCATCAGGTGCGGCAAGTTGAAGGGATGATAGTAATGCGCGTGGCGGCCGTTTTCAGGCACGTGTTCCCAGTCCACAAACTTGATCGCCTGCTTGAACGCGGCCGAGCACTCGCGCATGAACTCGGCTTCCTCGGCGCCGATGAGGCGCATGGTCCGCCGCATGGTAGGGAACGTGCCTTCGCCCACGCCGATGGTGCCGATGTCGCTGGACTCGATGAGCGTCACCTTCACGCCATCCGGCCGATCGGCACCCAGGCGTTTGGCGAGAATGGCCGCCGTCAGCCATCCCGCCGTGCCGCCGCCGACAATCAGAACATCGTTGATCATGTTCCCCGCCCCATGCGCTGTCCGCTCAGTGCCCGGCGTATGCGGGTGTTGGATAGACAGTCTTCTCGAGTTCGCCGAGGAAACAAAATCCGCCGGCGCCGCCTGTCACGCGAATGCGCTGATGGCCGCCGCAAATCCATTGCTGGGGATCGACAAAGCTGAAGCGATCGGAGATATGCAAGCCCGCGCATGCAGTCTGCAACGTCGTTTTCCAGGCCGTGCCATCGTCCATACGAAAGATGATTGTGCGATCGTCGGGAATGACACGATTCTGAATGTGACCTTCGCGTAGGCAGATATGGCTCCCTTGCGCTCTGACGCTGCTCGAATGGGGCGGCTGGGCGTGCGCCGGCACTAACGGTGAAAGAAACAAAACCATAGCCGTAACGAGGCGTTTCATGGTGATATCCGCGCTTTGCATTATTGTGAAACGATCAGCTCTCCGCCGCTCCACACCCGCAGTATGTTCAGATGCTCATCGGCTTCGATCAGGTCGGCGCGGCAGCCTGGCGCGATGCGGCCGATCCGATCCTGCAAACCGAGAAACCGCGCCGGATTCTCGCTCGCCATGCGCGCGGCTGCCGACGCTTGAACCTGCATCATCTGCATCGCATTGCGCACGGCCGACGCCATGTCGAGATCGGAGCCCGCGAGTGTCCCGTCTGGCGCGACGCAAACGCCGTCTTCCACACGAATCATCTGTCCTTGCAGGCGGAAGGTCTTGAGCGGACTGCCCACGCTCGGCATCGCATCCGTCACCAGCATCAGCCGCTCGGAGCCCTTGCAGCGCAGCGCAATGCGCATGACGGGCAGAGCCACATGGCGGCCGTCTGCGATCAGTCCACACCAGGCGTCCGAATCGAGCGCCGCTCCTACCGCGCCGGCCTCGCGCGGCGTGAGTTGCGACATGGCGTTGAACAGATGCGTAAAGCCGGTGAGGCCGTGGTCGATGGCGTCCTTCGTCTCGGCATAGGTCGCGTCGGTGTGGCCGGCGGACACGATGACACCGGCTTGCGTCAGGCGCCGGATGGTTTGCGGCGTCGTCTCTTCCGGCGCCAGGGTCACGAGAGTCTTGCCGCGCTTCAGCGACGTGAGCAGCGCGAATGCCTCCGCATCCAAGGCTCTGAATTTCGACGCATCGTGCACGCCCTTGCGTTCGGGGCTCAGGAACGGCCCCTCGATGTGGATTCCGACGACACCCGGCATGTGCCCGGCAATCGCGCTGTCCACTGCCGCAATCGCCGCGCGAACGACATTAAGATCGCTGCTGATGATGGTGGGCAGGAAAGATGTCGTTCCGAATTGCGCGTGCGCCTCGCCGAGCTTTCGTAAGCCTTCAACGGACGGGGCATCGCCGAACAGAACCCCGCCGCCGCCGTTCACCTGAACATCGACATAACCCGGCAGCAGCAGATGCCCGTGCAGATCGATGAGCTCTTCGCCGGATGCAGGCGGCTTGGACTCGATCTCCGCGATACGATCCTCGTGAACGCGAACGTTGGCCGGCTGGAAGCCGTGCTCCGTCAGAACCTGCGCATTCGCAAAGAGGGTCATCTCACACGGTCTCGGTGATCTTGTTGAGGTTGGGCGGCCGGTCGGGATCGAGCCCGCGCGCGACAGACAGCGCGTTCGCCATCCGGTAGAAGCTTTGCACGAACAGAAGCGGCTGCAACACCGGATCGGCATTCAGCCACGGCAGCATGGAGGCGCGCGGATCGGAGAATCCGGTTAGCAGGACGTCGGCCTGGTTGCGCGCCAGCCGACCCAGCAGATCGGCCATGCCGTCGCGCGTCGCGTCGTTCTGCGACAACATCAGCACCGGAAAGCCGCGTCGCACCAAGGCCATCGGGCCGTGCTGCACCTCGGCGGCGCTGAATGCCTCGGCATGAAGCCCGCAGGTTTCCTTGAGTTTGAGCGCGGATTCCTGCGCCGCGCCGAAGCCGAGCCCACGGCCGATCACATACAAATCGGTGGCTGGTGTCAGAATTCCCGCACCGAGACTCCAGTCCAGAAGCCATGCTTTAGACAGAAGCATCGGCAGATCGCGCAGCACACTGAGCAAAGCCTCATCGCCACACCAATGGGCGACAAGATCGATCACCGCCGCGCACGAGGCGAGATAGGATTTCGTTGCCGCTACGGCGCGTTCGCTGCCCGCGTGCAACGGAAGGACTTCATCTGCGATTTCCGCCAAAGGTGAATCGCTTGCATTCACCAGCGCGATGGTCAAGGCGCCGGCCCTTTTTGCGTCCGCCGTTGCCGTGAGCAGATCCGGACTTTGTCCGGATTGCGAGATCGCGAGAAACACCGTGTCCGCGAAGCGTCCGGGAGAGGCATAGATGGATGCGGTGGACAGGCCGGCGGACGAGGTGATCGTGCCGGTGCGGGTCTCGATGAGGTATTTCGCAAACGTCGCGGCATGGTCGGAGCTGCCGCGCGCGCCGGTGATAATCGCGCGCGGCGACAGCGACCGCATTTTGCTCGCAATGCGCGAGACGAGCGCGCGATTGCCATCCAGCTGGTTTGCAATCGCCGCCGGCGCCTGCGCCGCTTCGGCGAACATTCGCGTCGATTCCGCTGAGGCGATCGCGCATCCCGCTGTCACGAATTTGCCTCCGACGCACTGAGCTCCGCCACGAAATCGTAGGTGTCGCCGCGATAGTAGGATTGCGAGAATTCGACGGCGCGCCCGTCGCGCGCAAAGCCCCGGCGCTCGACGAGAAGGCCTGCGTCCTTTGCGTGCGCGCCCAGGAGCTGCGCCTGTTCCGCCGTGAACAGCACCGCGCGCAATCGCTGCAGCGCGCGCGTCGGCCGAAAGCCCGCCCTGTCCAGCGCGTTATAGAGCGACGAGCCGACGGCCTCTTCGGATGGCAAACAGAACGCCGGCACGGTGCAATACTCCAGCGCCATGGGAGCGCTATCGGCGAAGCGCAAGCGGCTGAACCGAAAGACCGGCGTTCCGGGACTTAAGCCCATCGTTAGCGACTCCTCCGGCGTCACGGTGCCGCGCGATTTGCGCAGCCACTCGCTGCTCGGCGTGCGGCCGCGCGCCAGCATGTCTTCTGTAAATGATGTGAGCTTGGAGAAGTTCTTTTCGACCCGGCCGTTTACAAACGTGCCGGAGCCTTGGCGGCGTGTCAGCAGGCCCTCCGCCACCAGCCCGTCCAGGGCTTTCCGCACTGTGATGCGCGAGATCGAAAGTTGTTCGGCCATGTCGCGCTCCGCGGGAAGCGCGTCTTCCGGTCCCAATGTGCGTGTTTCGATGGCTTGGCGAAGGGCGCGCTGAAGCTGCTGGTAAAGCGGCAGACTGTTCTGCCCGTCCAGCGGCCCTATGAGGTCGCGCAAGGATCCCATTCACGCTTCTCCCAGCCGGCGGGCGCACTTTAGAGACCAATTGCATACCACGCTTGGCATGGGGGCCGTCAATTCCCCTGATGTGTGGTTTTTCTGCCGCTTGACATGGGATATAGAATTATAATGGTATCGTATTGGCATTGAATTGGTGCTTCTGAATCGCCCATTGCGGGCATGTAACTTCGAAGCGTGGCGCACCACGCATCTCTTGAGGGGGAGGAGAAGATGTCATTCAAGGGGGCTTTGGTCGGCTCGACGAGTCTGGCCGCGATCTTCGCAATTCTGTCACCAGCCTATGCGCAAACCTCGCCAGTCGAAGAGGTGATCGTCACCGGCATTCGCGCGTCAGCGCAGCGCTCGATCGATACCAAGCGGAATTCGGTAACGATCATGGATTCCATCTCGGCCGAGGACATCGGCAAGCTGCCGGACCGCAACGTCGCCGATACCTTGCAACGCATCCCCGGCATCAACACGTTCTCGCAAGCCTCGGGCGAGGGTGGCTTCGACGAGAACGATCGCATCGGACTGCGCGGCACCAACCCAAGCCTCACACAAACGACGATCGACGGACATTCCGTGGCGACCGGCGACTGGTTCATCCTCGACCAGTACCAGACCGTGGGCCGCAGCGTCAGCTTCACGCTGTTCCCGGCCGAAATCGTTGACAAGGTGAATGTCTACAAGAGTCAGGAAGCCGATTTCGTCGAAGGCGGAGTCGCCGGTAGCGTTGATATCGTTACGCGCAAGCCGCTGGACTTTGGTTCGAACCACACCTTCGAAGCTTCCGCACAGGGGGTGTATTCCGATCTTCCCGGCAAATGGGATCCACAGGTCAATGGCCTGTTCGCATGGCAGAACGACAGCGGCACCTTCGGCTTCATGGTACAGGGCTTCTATGAAGAACGCGATCTGCGCCGCGACGGCCAGGAATTCCTCGGCTACAATTCGATCAGCTGCACGCTCAACACGCCCGGCAAACCTGCCAGCGGCTGCGACCCCACGAAGGGTGGCCAGACCAACATCATCAATGCGCATCCCGATCTCTATGGCGTGCTCTATCCCAGCCTGATCGGGTCGGCGCTGTTTCTGCAGAAGCGCAAGCGCGAAGGCGGTGACGCAACGATCGAGTGGCGTCCGAACAACAGCTTCGACTTCCTGCTGAACACATTCTACTCCCACCTCGACGCCGACAATTTCAACAACAATTTCATGGTGTGGAACACCAACGAGATCGCCAACGCCGACAACCTTCCGACCAGCTATAAGGTGAAAAACAACACGCTCATCGCGGCGACCTTCCCGAAGATCAATCCGATTACCGGAGCACCCGTGGATGGCGTCGTCGAGGATTCGATCTATCGCCCCGGCGCCGCCGCCGAGACCTGGTATGTCGATGGCGACGCGACGTGGAAGCCGGACGCGGATTGGACCGTTCACGGCAAGCTCGGCTACACCGAAGGCAAGGGCGAGACGCCGTCGCAGCCGACCTGGGAGAGCGATGCGGTCACCGGCCTTTCCTACGACATGTCGCGCGGCGTCGCGGCTGTCGATTTCCCGGATATCGACACGACCAATGCAGCCGACTTCAGCAATGACTGGGCGTGGAGCGACAAGTTCACGGCGACCGACAAGGAATTCTATACCCAGGCCGATTTCGAGCGCGCGGTCGACTACGGTCCGCTGAGTTCGATCAAGTTCGGCGCGCGCTATGCCGATCACACCCGCAATGTCGTCGGCTTCGACCGCGGCACGTGTGCGTTCGCCTGCCCGGGCTCGCCTTCAAGCCTGGTGTCGAGCGGCGGCCAATATCCGAGCGACTTCGCGAACGGGTTCAAAATCCCCGGGATGCTGACGAATATCTGGCTGCCCGACACCGGCAAGATCCAGAAGCTCGTGATGCCCAACGTGACGCCATATACGGCGGACTTCTTCTACTGGCCGGGCAGCTTCAAGGTTCATGAGAAGGATTGGGCCGCTTACGCGATGGCCAACCTTGCCGGCGACCACTGGACGGGCAACATCGGCCTGCGCTTCGTGCACACACAAGAGGACATCAACACCTATGTAAGCGATGCGACCGGCACGGCGAATGCCTACGGCAATTTCGATCTTGTGCCGATCAACCACAGCTATACCGATCCGCTGCCCAGCGCGAACTTCGCCTACGATCTCACGGACGACATGAAGTTGAGGCTCGCGGCGGCGCGGGTTATTTCGCGACCGGATTATAGTGCGTTAGGCGGCGCCGTGTCGCTGACCGACACCATTCTCACGGGCACCGGCGGCAACCCGGACCTTAAGCCGGTGCGCGCGTGGACCTATGACGCGAGCTGGGAATGGTACTTCAACACGGCCTCTATCCTGGCGGTCGACGTCTTCTATATGGACCTGAATTCGTATGTGACGTTCGGCACTCATAATGCGACGTACCTGAACGCCACCCTTACCGGTCAGCAAGGCCATCCGGTGTACTCCGATTACGTCATCACCTCGCCGGAGAACACCAGCGGCACCGACAAGGGCATCGAGTTGCAATGGCAGCAGCCGATCTGGAGCGGATTCGGCATCCAGGCGAACTACACCTATGCCGACGGCAAGGAAAGCGGCGGCGGCCCGCTCGTCGGCGATGCCAAGAACACGTACAACCTCACGGGTTATTACGAGAACGATCAGTTCAGCGTTCGCCTTGCCTATACGTGGCGTTCCAACGTGCTGATCGGGCTCGACCGCAGCACGGCGGAGAACGAAGCATCGATCGGCAGTCTCGATGCGTCCGCCAGCTACAGCGTGACGGATAACATCTCGCTGACCTTCGATGCCCTCAACCTGACGGACGAGCTGCTCAAATACTACGCCAATAACGAGACGCAGCCGCGCGCCATCTACGACAATGGCCGGCAGTTCTTCATGGGAGTCCGCGTGCGGTACTGAGGGACCGATCGAAACAAATTGACGACGACTTACGGCGAACCTCCCGTAAGCTGGGGCGGATTGGCAAATGTCATCCGCCCCTTTTTTTGCGTAGGATGAGGAGGAGAGGGGGTTCGCGCGATGGGGATGGCCATGCGGGTTGCAGCAATTGTCGCGATGGCCGCGTGCTTCTCCTGCGCGGCGGCCCATGCCGCAAACGGTGCGGCAAACGATAGATCGCTGTCGCTCATTCCGTTTCCCGCGCATGTCGAAATCCAATCGGGCCAATTCATCGTCCAGCCTGGAACCCCTGTTCTCCATGCGGCTGGCGACGCCGACGGGGAATGGGTCGCCGACTATTTCATTCGGCTGGTGAATCGAACGCGCCATTTGGCCCTGAAGCCGATGGCGGCAACGCGTGCGACTACTCATGCCATTGTGCTCAAACGGCTGTCAGCCGGCACGACCGGCGACGAAGGTTATCGCCTCACAATCACCCCGAAGCAGATCGTCATCGCAGCGAGCACGCGCGCCGGCGAGCTCTATGGGTGCATCACGTTGTGGCAGCTGATGATGCAGCGGCCCGGCCCGGGCGGCGTTGCCTTGCCGGCGCTTGAGATCGAGGATGCGCCGCGGTTCGCCTGGCGCGGACTGATGCTCGACTCCGTGCGCCACTTCCAAAGCCTTGATTTCGTCAAGTCCTTCATTGATCAGATGGCGCTGCACAAACTCAATGTGCTGCACTGGCATCTCACCGACGATCAGGGCTGGCGCATCGAGATCAAGAAGTACCCGCGGCTCACCCAAATCGGCGCCTGGCGCGTGCCGGCCGGCGCGGGACCAGCGGCGGATATCGATCCCGCGACGGGCAAGCCGCGGCTCTATGGCGGCTATTATACGCAAAACCAGATTCGCGACATCGTCGCCTACGCGGATGCGCGCAACATCACCATCGTCCCGGAAATCGAGATGCCGGGACATGCCACTGCCGCCATCGTGGCGTATCCGCAGCTCGGTTCTTTGCCCGATGTGCCGTCGCAGGTGCCGAGCGACTGGGGCATCTATCGCAATCTCTACAACATCGACGATTCCACTTTCGCCTTCCTCGAAGACGTCCTCATGGAAGTGATGGCCCTGTTCCCGGGCCGCTACATCCACATCGGAGGCGACGAGGCGGTAAAGGATCAATGGAAAGCGTCGCCGAAGATCCAGGCCCAGATGCATGCGATGGGAATCACCGATGAAGACGCGCTGCAGAGCTGGTTCGTGCGCCGCATCGAGACGTTTCTTGCCGCGCACGGCCGCCGCCTCATCGGATGGGACGAAATCCTGCAGGGCGGCATCGCGCCGAACGCGACCGTCATGTCGTGGCGCGGCATCGATGGCGCCATTGCCGCGGCAAGGGCCGGCCACGACGCAGTGCTCTCGCCCGCGCCGACGCTCTACCTCGACAACCGCCAGGGATTGGGCCCGGAGGAGCCGCCCGGCCGCGGCACGCTCGTCACCCTCGCCGACGTTTACAATTTCGATCCGGCGCCGGCGTCATTGAGCCCGGAGCAGCGGCAACACATCCTGGGCGTTCAGGCGAACATCTGGACGGAGCACATTCGCACCGAGCCGCAAGTGGAGTACATGGCGTATCCTCGCGCCGCCGCGTTGGCGGAGGTGGCCTGGTCGGCGGCGGCCGCCCACAACTGGCCCGGATTTCTCGCGCGCATGCCGGCAGAGTTCGACCGCTACCGCGCATTCGCCATGACCTACGCGCCGAGCGCCTTCATTCCGCTGATTGAAATCGACGGTTCGGCCGCTTCCGAGCGCGCGACCGTGACATTGTCCACGCAAACGAATTTCGGCGACATTCGCTACACGATGGATGGAACCCTGCCGAATATCTTATCCGAGCGCTATGCCGTGCCGCTCAATCTGCACCTGCCGTCGCAGCTGCGTGCCGCAACATTCGTGGATGGTCGCATGATTTCGCCGATCGTCACGCGTAACCTGGATGGGCTTTCGGTCAGCCGCCGCGACAGCCGCGAGCTTTCGTTGTGCAGTCAGAATTTGCCGCTCGCGCTGGAAGACGATGCGCCGGTCTCCGGCCCTCGCGCCGTGTTCCTGGTGGACATCATGAACCCGTGCTGGATCTACAAGAGCGCCGATCTCGACCAGATCGGCGCCATCGAAGCGGCTGTGGGCCAGGTCCCGTTCAATTTCCAGATCGGCGACGACGTCAACAAAATCAAGTTGCGGCCGCCGCACAGCCCAGGCGGCGAACTGGAAGTCCATCTCGACACCTGTGATGGTCCGGAAGTTGCGACCTTGTCGCTGGCACCGGCGCTTGCCAACGATGCCGTGACGAACTTGCGCGCGCCGATGGCGCCCGAGACCGGCACGCACGATCTTTGCTTCGTCTTCACGCAGTCGAAGCTTGACCCTCTGTGGGTGATCGACTGGGTTGAGCTCGTGCCGGCGGTCGGCAACCGATAGGGGCAGCCTTTGTCCAATCTTGTTCTCCTCGCGCCGATGCAAGGCTGGGTCGCACCGCTGGACGAAGTACCCGATCCGGTGTTCTCCGATCGCATGCTGGGCGACGGCGTTGCCATCGATCCGACGGACTCGGCAATGCACGCGCCGTGCGATGGCGTCGTCGCGTCGGCGGCGGCGCACGCGGTGACGATCCGAACCTCCGAGGGCGCCGAGATTCTCATTCACGTGGGTCTCGAAACGGTAGCGCTAGGCGGCCGGGGACTCGTGCCGCATGTGCGCGAGGGCGAAGCGGTTCGCGCCGGCGATCTTCTCATCAGCTTCGATCTCGATTTCATCGCGACGCATGCCAAGAGCCTCATCTCGCCGGTAATCCTGATCAACGGCGACGCGTTCGAGATCACGCGCACAAATCTGAACCGTGAGGCGGCGCGCGGCGATTTCCTGATGGAAATTCGCCGTCGCAATGGGGCGCTTACAGCAGAGTCTCTTTCGCAGAAGCGGGTGCAGCGCGAGGCATCGGTGGGCTTCGCGCACGGTCTTCATGCCCGCCCCGCTGCATTGATCGCGAACGCCGCCAAAGGGTTTCGTGCCAGCCTCTCGATATCGTTCGGCGGACGTGCGGCGAATGCCAAGAGCGTCACCGCACTGATGTCACTCGGTGTAAGGCAAGGCGATCGCGTCATCGTATCCGCCGAGGGGGAAGACGCGGATGCTGCGGCGGAGCGAGTCTCCGATCTGCTGCGAACCGCGGCAGGTGAACCAGCAACTCCCCGACCGGCCGCGCACGTTGAGCCTGTTCTCATTCCTGCTACATCTCCGAATGAGATTCGTGGCATATGCGCATCGCCCGGAGTGGCGGTGGGGCCGATACATCATCTGCGAACGGCGGAGATGGAGGTCGACGAGGCAGGTAAAGGGATTTCCGCCGAAACCGAGGCCCTGACGCGTGCCGTTGTGGCAGTCCGGTCGCGCCTCGCCGGCAGTGCGGAAAAGGGGAGTCGCGCCCAACGCGACATTCTGCACGCCCATATCGCCCTAATCGAGGATACCGAGCTGCGCCGCACTGCGCTTGTGCAGATCGAGGCGGGCAAGAGTGCGGGCTACGCCTGGCGCGCAGCCCTGCGCGAAACAATCTCGGCACTTGAGCAGCTCGACGACCATTTGATGCGGGAGCGAGCCAAGGACATTCTCGACCTTGAGCGCCAGGTGCTTGCGGCACTCTCCCCCGACGCGACAGCGGCGCAGGACGTTCCCGCGGGTTCCCTTCTCATTGCAGAGAATGTCCTGCCCTCGCAGCTGGTCGCGCTCGGCGCCAAGCTTGTCGGAATTTGCACGGCCAGCGGCGGCCCCATGTCTCACGTCGCAATCATCGCAACAGGCATGGGCATTCCCGCCCTGGTCGGCGCCGGTGAAGCCGTGCTCGCGAGCGTCGAAGGCAGCATGGCGATTTTGAACGCCGATGCCGGTGTGCTGCTTCTGAATCCGGAAGAGCACGCCCGTGCCGATGCGCGCGCCCGCATCGAGTCCCATCGCAAGCTGCGCCAGGCTTCGCTCGCACGCGCGCACGAGGACTGCCGCACAGCGGATGGCGTTCGCATTGCAGTCTTTGCCAATCTGCAGTCTGGCGCCGCGGAAGCAACAGCCGCGATCGAACAGGGTGCAGAAGGCTGCGGCCTGCTGCGCACCGAATTCCTGTTCGTCGACCGGGCCGCGCCACCACCCGAAGACGAGCAGGCGGCGGAATACGAATCCATCCTGCGCGCGCTCGATGGCTGGCCGCTGACGATCCGTACGCTGGATATCGGCGGCGATAAGCCCGTGTCGTTCCTGCCGATGCCGCGCGAAGACAATCCCGCGCTGGGCTTGCGGGGCGTTCGCGTGAGCCTCGCCTGGCCCGACATCTTGCGAACGCAGCTCGCGGCGATCGTTCGTGCAGGCCGGAGCGGCCCCTGTCGCATCCTGTTGCCGATGATCACGTCGCTCTCGGAAATCCGCGCCGTGCGCGCGCAGCTCAAGGACATCCACGGCGGCGAGAGCGTCCATCTCGGAGCCATGATCGAGACGCCCGCGGCAGCAATGATCGCGTCCGAAATCGCGCAGGAGACGGACTTCCTGTCCATCGGCAGCAACGATCTCACGCAATACACGCTGGCAATGGACCGGACGAATCCGCACGTCTCGGCGCAGGCCGACGCCCTGCATCCGGCGGTGCTGCGCCTGATCGCTGCGACGGCAGCAGGCGCCGGCGAAAAGCCGGTGTGCGTCTGCGGCGGGCTTGCGGCGGATCTGCTCGGCGCGCCGATCCTCATCGGGCTTGGTGTTCGCGAACTGTCGGTGCCGCCCTCCACGATCCCAATTCTCAAATCGGTCATCCGCGCGATCTCGACGCAACAGGCACAGGCTCTGGCGCGGGAAAGCTCTCGCCAGCCATCCGCCGAAGCCGTGCGCGAGCTTGCGCGGCAGGCGCTCAGCGGAGTCTTGCCATGAAATCGGTTCTGGAATCGCTGCAGCCACTCGGCCGCGCGCTGATGCTGCCGATCGCCGTGCTGCCTGTTGCCGCCATTCTGCTGCGCCTCGGTCAGCCGGACATCTGGGATGCGCTGCACATCGGGACGGCGCTGCATCCGGTGTTGCCGTTCATCGCCGCTGCCGGACAGGCAATCTTCTCCAATCTCGGATTGTTGTTCGCCATTGGCGTCGCGGTGGGTCTCGTGCGCGAGAACCACGGCGCAGCAGGTCTTGCCGGCGCGGTCTGCTTTCTCGTGCTCACCGAAGGCGCCAAGACTCTGGTGCCGGTTCCGGCGGCGGCGCTGGCAGGTTTGTCGGGCCATGCCGCCGATCTCGCCGGCGCTGCGTTCAAGGCCGACGCGCTCGCGAAGTTGAGCGTGCCGGCAGGGATTCTCTCGGGCCTGAGCGCCGGCTGGCTCTACAATCGCTACAGCAACATCAAGCTTCCAGACTATCTCGCGTTCTTCGGCGGGCGACGCTTCGTTCCCATTGCGGCAGGTTTTGTGGGATTGGGCTGGGCGGCCGCCTTCGGATTCGGCTGGCCGTTCCTTTCTGCCGGCATGGATGCGCTGAGCCATGCGGTGCTGGCTGCAGGACCGGTCGGACTGTTCCTCTACGGCTTGCTGAACCGGCTCCTCATCGTCACCGGTCTTCATCACATCATCAACAACATCGCCTGG
>DASYBT010000126.1:0-4770 GCA_036500585.1 Rhizomicrobium sp. | reverse complement strand
TCTGCATGCCGAACGAGATGAAGATGACGACCATGACCCAGCGCAGGATGGCCAGCGCCCAATAGGATCCGCCGCCTTGCTCGGCGATGTGGAAGGATGGTTTTGCGAGGTTCACGTTTCTTCTCCATCGATCGCGGCTGTCGCTTAACCCGGTTGATTGGTGCCGCAGGCCCCTTCGTGCGTGACTCTTCGTGCGCGTGCTCCGGGCCGTTACCCGCGCGCGTGGTCCTCCGGTTCACAATGATGTGCATATGATGCGGGAAGAATTGATTGGCGCGGCAAATTGTCCCGTGTCCGGCTGCGCACGGAGAGTCAAGATTGGAGTCATGATTGATGGTGGCGGCGTCTGCGCACGCAGCACAATCAGTTGGAACCGACTTCATCTGTTCGGGTTGGACCTCGCGACGCTTCGCCGCAAATTGTTTGATTCCCATTTCCAAAACGGCAACGAACCTGACTTAAAGCCGCTGAAGCCAAAATCGGGTCAGCCATCATGGTGGAAAAACAGCCTCAAAGCTCCAAGCCTCAAAGCGCCAAGACGGTCACGGCAGATCCGTTCGCGCCTCCGGATCGGCTCGCTGTTGCCCTGGTCGTCAACGGTGTCGCAAGGCGCGTTGATGTCGCGCCCTGGACCTCGCTGCTCGACGCGCTGCGTGATCATCTTGGCCTGACCGGAACCAAGAAGGGATGCGATCACGGGCAATGCGGCGCCTGCACCGTGCTGGTGGACGGGCGGCGCATCAATTCCTGCCTGACACTGGCCGTGATGCAGGACGGCGCGGAGGTAACGACCATCGAGGGGCTCGCGAATGATGGCGCGTTGCATCCGCTGCAACAGGCCTTCATCGAGCATGACGCCTTTCAATGCGGCTATTGCTCGCCCGGACAAATCTGCTCGGCGGCCGGCCTGATTGCCGAAGGCCGCGCCAGGAGCGCGGACGAAATTCGCGAGCTGATGAGCGGCAATATCTGCCGCTGCGGCGCATATCCGAACATTGTCGCAGCCATTCAGCAGGTGATCGGGCAGTCATGATCAATTTCCAGTATGTGCGTGCCAGCACCGTCGCCGAAGCCGTCAACCTGAAAGCGGCCAATCCAGCCGCCAAATTCATCGCAGGCGGCACCAATCTGATCGACCTCATGAAAGAGCATGTCGAGCGGCCTTCCCAGTTGATCGACATCTCGCGGTTGCCGCTCAGACGGATCGAGCAGACCGCGGATGGTGGCGTTCGCATCGGCGCGATGGTGCCGAATACCGACCTCGCCTACCATCCGCTGATCGAAGCGCACTATCCGATCCTTTCCAGCGCCGTCATGGCCGGCGCCTCGCAACAATTGCGCAACATGGCTTCCGTCGGCGGCAATCTCATGCAGCGGACGCGCTGCGCCTATTTCTATGACACGGCAACACCCTGCAACAAGCGTGAGCCGTACAGCGGCTGCTCCGCGATCGGCGGCCAAACTCGCGGTCACGCGATCCTGGGCGCCAGTGAATCCTGCATCGCCACCTATCCGTCCGACATGAGCGTGGCGCTTGCTGCGCTTGATGCGCGGGTTCTGGTGACCGGCCCGTCCGGCGAACGCACGATCCCGGTCTCGGATTTCCATCGTTTGCCCGGCGACCAGCCACACCTCGACAACAATCTGGGTCCAGCTGAGATCATCACGGCTGTCGAGCTTCCGCCGCGCGGTTTTGCCACGCATTACAGCTACCTGAAAATCCGCGACCGCCTTTCCTATGCTTTCGCCCTGGTGTCGGTCGCGGCCGCGCTCGAGATGGACGGCGATACCGTCAAGGAGGCGCGGCTGGCGCTTGGCGGCGTCGCTCACAAGCCTTGGCGTGACATCCGCGCCGAGGCCGTGCTTCACGGCAACGTTGCAAATGAGGCGAGCTTTCGCACTGCTGCGGACGTGGTGCTGCGTGAGGCGAGGCCCCACACCCATAACGCATTCAAGGTCGAGCTCGCGCGCCGCGCCATCGTGAGAACGCTGACGCAGGCCGCGCGCGGCACGCCGCAATCGCAGTCGAACAAGAAGATTGCCTGATCAAGCGAACGAGCCAGCCATGAACGCTCACGTTGGAACACCGGCCTCCCGCGTCGACGGCCCCGCCAAGGTAACCGGCCAGGCGAAATACGCCGGCGAGTTCGCAGCCGAGGGGCTCGCCCATGGCTTTGTCGTGGAGGCGACCATCACGAAAGGCCGCATCCGGCGCATCGACACGGTTCCAGCGCTGAAGGTGAAGGGCGTGCTGGACGTCCTGACGCACGAGAGGCGCCCTGCAATGGCTGACGACGATCAGGCCTGGAAGGACGATGTGGCGCCGGAACAAGGCTCGCCGTTTCGTCCGCTCTACGACGATGCCGTCCGTTTCAGCGGCCAGCCGGTCGCGCTCGTCCTGGCGGAGGATTGGGAGACCGCGCGCTATGCGGCGACCCTCATCGATATCGAATATCAGCAGGAAGCGTTCTCGACCGACCTCGAGAAGCAGCGTGCGCACGCCTTCGTCGTCGAGAAAGCGGAGCAACCGCGCGGCGACGCCGCGAAGGCGCTGGCGTCCGCGTCCGTTCGCCACGAAGGCGAATATTTCGTGCCGACCGAGCACCATAATCCGATGGAGCTGTTCGCCTCGACCGCAAGCTGGGACGGCAACGGCAGGCTCACCGTCTACGACAAGACCCAGGGCGTGCAGAATGTACGAAACTATCTCTGCGGCGCGTTCAGGAAGAAGCACGACGAGCTGCGGGTGATCTCGCCCTATGTCGGCGGGGCCTTCGGATCGGGCTTGCGGCCGCAATATCAGGTGGTGCTCGCGGTGGCGGGCGCGCTGGCGCTGAAGCGTTCGGTCCGTGTCGTTCTCACCCGGCAGCAGATGTATGGGCTCGGCCACCGGCCGGCGAGCATCGAGCGCATCTCGCTCGGCGCCAGGGCGGATGGCACGCTGGATGCCGTCGCCCATGAGGCGATCGCGGTTACCTCGCAGTTCGAAGCGTTCTCGCGCAACGACACCGGCTGGGCCGATCTGCTCTACAAATCGCCCGCCGCCAAATCCGTGCACAGGCTTGCGCGGCTCGACGTCTCGACCCCGTCGGATATGCGCGCGCCGGGCGCGGCGACCGGCGTTTATGCGCTGGAGAGCGCGATGGACGAGCTGGCGGTCGCGCTCAAGCTCGATCCGGTCGAGCTGCGGCTGCGCTGTTATTCGGATCGCGACCAGAGTTCCAACCTGCCCTATACCAGCAAGCGGCTGCGCGAATGCTATTCGCAGGCCGCCGACGCTTTCGGCTGGAACAGGCGCAATGGCGAACCGCGCTCGATGCGCGATGGCAGCGATCTGGTTGGCTGGGGCATGGCGAGCGGGGTATGGGAGGCGCTGCAGATGCCGGCCGCCATCCGCATCGTGTTGAGCGCAAATGGACATGCGGAGATCTCCTGCGCCGCTTCCGATATTGGCACTGGCACCTACACCATTGTCGCCCAGGTCGCCGCCGACGCGCTGGGGCTGCCGCTTGAAAACCTCAGCGTCCGGCTTGGCGATTCAAGCCTGCCGCAGGCGCCGGTCGAGGGCGGCTCATGGATGGCCGCCACGACGGCCCATGCCGTGGTGCACACCGCCAGGGAAATCCGCGGCGAGCTCCTGAAGCTGGCGAAAGCGGTAGCCAATTCGCCGCTCAAGAATGCCGACGTGGACGACGTCCTCCTCGTCGACGGCAAGATCACGAGCCAAAGGGACGCGAGCCAATCCGTCTCGATCGCGAATGCGATGCGCCATGGCAAGGTCGATCGCATCGAGAAGGAGGAGATCCATCACTTCGCCGACGACAAGTCGCATGCGCGCAACACGCATTCGGCCGTCTTTGCCGAGGTCAAGGTGGACGAGCAGCTCGGGGTCATCCGCGTGACGCGGGTCGTGAGCGCGATTGCCGCCGGCCGCATTCTCAACACCAAGACCGGCCACAGCCAGATCATGGGCGGTGTCGTATGGGGCATCGGAATGGCCCTGCACGAGGAGACGGTGTTCGATCACCGCTTCGGCCGCATCATGAATGCGAACATCGCCGAGTACCATGTGCCCGTGAACGCCGACATTCACGACATCAAGGTGATCTTCGTCGACGAGCCGGACGAACTCGTCAATCCGCTCGGCATCAAGGGCCTTGGCGAGATCGGGATCGTCGGCGTCGCAGCGGCCATCGCCAATGCGGTCTATCATGCCACCGGAAAGCGCGTGCGCGATCTGCCCATCACGCTCGATAAGGTGATGGCGAGATAGGGAGCCGTCTGCCAACCGGCGATCAATGCAACAGGTTGCTCGCTGCGACGCGATTGATATCGGCAAGACGCCGCGCCGGGTCCGCTTGCGGATCGATGCTCGCCAACAGCTCGAGCAGGCGTTGGTGGGCGCGGTCTGCAACCGTGACCGGCAGCGGCTCTTCATCGAACAGCTCGACGTAGTTGCCGACGAGATGGCTCAGCAATCGGTACAAGCCGCGTTGCTCGGGCTCGTCCCTGCTCAAACTTTCCAATTTTTGCTGGAAGTTCCGGAAAGCCCGCAACCCATGATGCTGGTGCGAGAACCACGTATAAAGGTCATTCATCTTCAGCCTCTTCAACTTCGTGAAGAAGCTACGGGCATATACCTTGAGCCCGGGTGCCGGACAAATGCGAAATTAGCATCCCTGCGCGGCTAACCGTGTGGTTGAAGCGATTTTACGCAAACAGGCAATGCGCGACCATGAAATCCCCGTATCCGCGATCAATACAAAACTT
>DASYBT010000125.1:0-7949 GCA_036500585.1 Rhizomicrobium sp. | reverse complement strand
AGCTCCTCGATCTCTTCTCGCCAGCCGAATGTGCCAACTATCTCAGGAACGCCGGATACGCTTCCGTGTAATCAGATCATGCTCTAGTGGCCCCGAGTTCGCCCGCACACCATGAATTGTTTTCGGGGTATCGTGCGTCTTGAGTTCAAGATGTTGTTGCCGCGCGCATTCCGCACACCATGAATTGTTTTCGGGGTATCGCACGCCGAGGCGACGACCTGTCGCGTGATCGTCATAGAGCGCGATCCGGCGTTGCCCGACGCCGGCGGGGAGAATCACCGATGTCCAAAGAGCGATGAGGATTCTATCCGAATCCTATCGCACGCACCACGGAAGAGACGCTTCGAGATAACGACTGTTGACATAACGGTGTCAGCAGTACCGGCGCGCTAGCCGGGCAGCATCCCGGGTGGCAGCCCCATGTCGCGGGCGATCTTCGCCATCTCCTCGGCTGCGCGACGCTCCACTTTCGTTTTTGCATCGGCATGTGCGGCAACGATCAGATCGGCAACCACCTCGCCGCTCTCGGGCTTGAGCAAGGAGGGATCGATGAACACCCGCTTCATATCGGACTTGCCGCTCAGGGTGACGCGCACAAGCCCGGCGCCCGCGACACCTTCGATCTCCAGCGCGGCAAGCTGATCCTGCATCGCCTGCATCTTGGCTTGCGCGTCTTTTGCCTGCCGGAACAGTTCGCCGATATTCATTCGCTGTCTTCGCCTTCTGTGGTGAGCGGCGCGCCGTCGCGATCCGTCACATGCACAATCTCCGCGCCGGGAAATCGATCCAGCACGGCGCGCACCAGCGGCTCCTGCGCCACGCTGTCAAGCTTGGCTTGCGTTGCCATGCGCTTGCCTTCGGCGATGGTGGGCGCCCCACCTTCGCGGGCCACACTGACGACCCAGCGAACGCCGGTCCATTCCTTCAGCTTCTGGGCCAGATCGGCGGACAGCGTACGCGGCGCCTGCGCGCTCGGCCGGAACTCGAGCTTCCCCGGCTCCAGATGCAGGAGATGCATGTGATGTTCGATGTTGACCTTCAGCATCGGCGCGCCGCGCTCCTGCGCCAGCGCCGCGAGATCCTCGAGCGCGCGCAGAACCGGACCGGCATCCGCCTGCAGCCGCGGAGCAGCTGCGAGCATTGTGGTTTCGCGCTCGCCACGCACAGCTGCGCTCGACAGCGCCGGTGCGGCCCGGTTGGCTGTTGTCGACGGGATGCTGCTGCCTTGCCTTGATGGCGCGCCATTCTCCATCACGTCCCGCACCAGCTTTTCGGTGGGTGGCAGATCGGCTGCGTAGGCAAGACGGATCAGCGCCATCTCAGCGGCCTGAATGGGACGCGTGGCGTCGCGCACTTCCAACAAGCCCTTGAGCAGCATCTGCCAGGCGCGCGACAGCGCGGGCACGGGAAGCTGAGCAGCAAGTTCGGCGGCGCGCCTCGCTTCCGCGCTGCCGCCGTCGAAGAACCCTTCCGCATCTGGCGCGACTCTCAACCGCGTGAGGAAATGCGTGGTCTCCAGCAGATCCTGTATGATGGCGAGCGGATCGGCGCCGCGATTGTAGAGTTCCGCGAGCTCGCCCAGTGCCGCGGCGATGTCTCCGGCCATCAGCTTCTCGAACAGATCGAGAATGCGGCCACGGTCAGCGAGACCTAGCATGCCGCGCACCGACTCGGCTGTGATCGCGTGGCCCTCTTCGTGCGCAATGGCCTGATCGAGCAGCGAAAGGGAGTCGCGCACGCTGCCTTCCGCGGCCCGCGCGATCAGCGCCAGCGCGCCGTCTTCGATGTCGATTTTCTCTTTGTCGGAGATCGATCGCAGATGGGCGATCAGTTCTGGCGTCTCGATTCGGCGCAGATCGAAGCGCTGACAGCGCGACAGCACCGTCACCGGCACCTTGCGAATCTCCGTGGTCGCGAACACGAACTTCACATGCGGCGGCGGTTCTTCCAACGTTTTCAACAGGCCGTTAAACGCCTGCCGCGACAGCATGTGCACCTCGTCGACGATATAGACCTTGTAGCGCGCCGCCGCCGGCGCGTAGCGCACGCCTTCGATGATTTCGCGCACATCGTCGATGCCGGTGCGCGAGGCAGCATCCATTTCCTGCACATCGACATGGCGGCTTTCGGCGATGGCCACGCAAGGATCGCAGACACCGCAAGGATGAATGGTGGGCTCGGTGCGCTTGCCGTCCGGGCCGATGCAATTGAGCGCGCGTGCGATGATGCGCGCCGTCGTCGTCTTGCCGACGCCACGGACGCCTGTGAGCATGAAAGCGTGCGCGATGCGGCCGGTGGCGAACGCGTTGGAGAGCGTTCGCACCAGCGCTTCCTGGCCGATCAGGCCGGTGAAATCCTGCGGCCGGTATTTGCGCGCGAGCACGCGATAGGCCTCGCCGCGTGCAGGTTGCGCAGGCTCGTCGAGGCCGAGGCCCAGCGATGTTTCCGTCTCGTCCATGGTCGCGACTATAGCAAGCCCGCGCGCGCCGTCGCGCGGCGATTTGTCGACATTATTGTGGAATGAGAGACGGCGGCGACCCGAAGCAGATTCGTTACGGCTGCTTCCTTCCGGACCTGACCGGGTTGGCGAGTGCTTCGTCCGCCACCGGCTCCCGGGGGCCGATATAGGGCTTAGCGCCCGGAATTGCGAGTCGGCCTATTTCACGGAGAAAATGTCCTCGATACGGCATTTGAAGAATTTGGCGATGGCGAAGGCGAGCGGCAGGCTGGGATCGTAGCGCTCCGTTTCGATGGCATTCACCGTCTGGCGCGAGACATTTAGGGCGTCCGCCAGATCGCCCTGCGTCAACCCGCGCGCGGCGCGCAACGCCGGCAGCTTGTTCTTCATCAGCGCCGCACGAAGTGCATGATGGCGCCGGCGAGCCCCCAGGTCACGGCAAGCGTGGGCCACGCCCATGTAATGCCGAGCTGTGAAACACCCGCGTCCGCCAAAAAGGCGTAGGAGACCAAGAGACAGGAACCGACCCCAAAGGAGATTGCGAGCGTTTCCAGGAACCGTATCTTCTCGAACTCATCGATTCGGCGATAGTATCGCCATACCACCCAGAGCAGGCCCCAAACCGGGAGGCTCGGAACGAGCGCCGCTGGCACGGCAAGTCCCAGCGGCGTCGCCCGCGCGATCAGCCAGTGCCGGATGGCTGCCGCCCCGACGTAGAGCGCCGACGCGATGACAACTTCGATGATGTAGTCCCGGCCCGCGTATTTGACGGGTGCTGCGGCGGCATTCATGGTGTGGACCTCCTGTAAAGCCATCTTTACATAAGGCGGCCGGAGACTAGTGTCAAGGCTACTTTACAGATTTGCCGATCCGATGCTTTCCCTTGGCGAGCGCCGCCAACATGCCGCGTAGCGTCTGCACTTCCTGGTAGGTCAGGCGGGCGCGGTGGATGGTGGCGCGGACGGCGCGCACCATGGCGTCGCGCTTCTCTGGCGGAAAGAGAAACCCGCTCTCCTTCAGCTCCCGTTCCAGATGATCGAACAGGTCCAACAATTCCTGGCGGGTGGGCTTGCGATGAACCGGCCCGTGCTCGAGGCGCGCCGCCGGTGTCGTGTCGGCTGCGCGAAACCATTCATACGCGGTGAGGAGAACGGCCTGGCCCAGATTGATCGAAGCGAAATGCGCCGTCGGGATGGTGATGACGCAATCGCATAGAGAGATCTCGTCGTTGTCGAGACCCGCACGCTCGTTGCCGAACAGGATTGCGGTTTTGTCGCCATGCGATGAGGCTGCGCGCAATCGCCGTGCCGCTTCTGCCGGCGTCAACACCTCCTTGGTGGTGCCCCGCTCGCGCGCCGTTGTGGCGTAGATGACATTCAGGTCGGCCAGCGCCTCACGCAACGTGCCGAACACCCGCGCCTCTTGCACGACATTCGCTGCACCGGCCGCCATGGCGGTGGCCTTGGCATCCGGCCAACCATGCCGCGGGCTGACAAGTCGCAAATCCGACAGGCCGAAATTCGCCATCGCGCGCGCGGCGGCGCCGATGTTCTCGCCCAGCTGCGGATGCGACAGGATAATGGCAGGCGCGATCATGGCCGAGTGCATTGCCACGACTTCCCGGACACGGCAATCATTCCGGCATGAGCGACACCGCGCGAGGAAAGCCCATCGGCGGCCGATCGGGCTGATTTTCGGGAGCTTGTGGTGCCTGCTCGGGGCCATGGCGCTGCCTGCGGCTTTGCGCGCGCCGGTGACCTTGGCCGGTTTCGCCATCGGCGCGGCGCTTATCCTGTTGCTCTGGAGGCGGCGGACAATCCAAGGAAGCGGAGCGGCCATGTTCCGGCGGCGCGCCTATATTATCGCCGTCGTCCTGGAAGTGGTCGCGATCGCCGCAGCCTCATACCTTCTGAGGTCCCACGGGTTGCAGGACTATTTCATCCCCGCGGTGGGCGTGATCGTCGGATTGCATTTCATCGGCTTGTGGAAAGCGACCGGCACGCGGCGCTTTCTTGGCATCGCGGCCGCAATGTGCGTAGTCTCGGTTGTGTCGATGCTGTTGCCGCATGCTGGCGGGGGGCTCGACGTGCGCGACGCGGTATGTGGCTTCGGCAATGCGCTGGTGCTGTGGAGCGGCGCGATGTGGCCGCACTGAATGGCTGCGCCAGACGCTGAGTCAGGCGCTTTTTGACGGGCGGAAGCCGCCCCGCTATACCGCGCCGCGCTGTGCACGCGGAAGGCATTAGATGGACAAGATCAAGGTTCGGAATCCGGTCGTCGAGCTCGATGGCGACGAGATGACCCGCGTCATCTGGGACCTGATCAAGAAGAAGCTGATCCTGCCCTATCTGGACGTCGAGCTCGAATATTACGACCTCGGCATGGAGCATCGCGATGCGACCGACGACCAGGTCACCATCGATGCCGCCGAAGCCATCAAGCGGCATGGCGTCGGCGTCAAATGCGCCACCATCACACCGGACGAAGCGCGGCTGAAGGAATTCGGCCTCAAGAAGATGTGGAAGTCGCCCAACGGCACCATTCGCAACATCCTCGGCGGCACCATCTTCCGCGAGCCGATCATTTGTCATAACGTGCCACGGCTGGTGCCGGGCTGGACGCAGCCCATCATCATCGGGCGCCACGCCTATGGCGACCAGTACCGCGCGACGGATTTCCGGGTGCCCGGCAAGGGGCATCTCAAGATGGTGTTCACCGGCGACGACGGACAGGTGATCGAGCACGAGGTGTTCGATTTCCCCGGCTCCGGCGTAACGCTCGCCATGTACAACCTCGACAATTCCATCCGCGATTTCGCGCGCGCGTCGATGAACTACGCGTTGCAGCGCAGCTATCCGCTCTATCTGTCGACCAAGAACACCATCCTCAAGGCCTATGACGGTCGCTTCAAGGATCTCTTCGCCGAGATCTTCGCATCGGAATTCGCCGATCAATTCAAAGCCAAGGGATTGACCTACGAGCATCGCCTGATCGACGACATGGTCGCCTCGGCGCTGAAATGGAGCGGCGGCTATGTCTGGGCCTGCAAGAATTACGACGGCGACGTGCAGTCGGATTCGGTGGCGCAAGGGTTCGGCTCGCTCGGGCTGATGACGAGCGTGCTGATGACGCCGGACGGCAACACGGTCGAAGCCGAGGCGGCGCACGGCACCGTCACGCGGCACTACCGGCAGTACCAGAGAGGCGAATCCACTTCCACCAATTCCATCGCCTCGATCTTCGCGTGGACGCGCGGCCTCGCCCACCGCGCCAAGCTGGACGGCAACGAGCCGCTGGCCAACTTTGCGCACACGCTCGAGCGGGTGTGCATCGACACGGTGGAGAGCGGCTTCATGACCAAGGACCTCGCCATCCTTGTCGGGCCCGATCAGCACTGGCTCACCACCGAAGGCTTTCTCGACAAGGTGGACGAGAACCTGAAGAAGGCGCTCGGCTGAGGGAGCGCTCACGCCGCCGAGATTACCGTGGCTCAGGGTTCCGTCTGTTGGACTTTAATGACATTGCCGACAAAGTTTACGGCTTTCACCGCGGCGGCGGGACGAACGTAACATTCGCCCCGCCCCAGGACCGATGATGCTAGCGGAACATCCCTTGCAGCTGCCCCGCGTTCTTGATCTGGCATGTCTGGCCCAGACAAGGCAGATCCCACAACGTCTCTATCGTCGCCAACAGAGAGTAGTGGTTCGCAGGCACATTGAACTGCTTCGGACTGCTGCCTGAATCCTTCGAGTTGATCACCAGCATTGGCGCACCGGACCCGCCGAGCACGACGCCATCCCGTCCGATCGGACTTTGGCAGCAGCCGGCGAAACCGGAATAATCGTCCTCATCCCACACGATCACGATGGACGACGCGCTGTTCGTCCAAACCTTGGAGTTCATGATTTCGGTCACCGTGTTCTGAAGGAATGTGTCTCCCAATTGGATCGCACCGTGGTCAAGCCCAGAGTCCGGATATCCGCATTCCGGCAGATTGATCAGCGTAGCTTGTGATGGGCTGATGCCGTGCATGTCATGGCATTGGTCGGGCGCGAGGAAGACGAAATTCGCGACCTTGCCGGAAGCAAGATCGGCATCGAAATTGTTCTCGAAAGGCACGACGTCGGCGAGCCGCGCGGACGAGCTGCGGATATTCCGGAAGTACAAGAAAGGATTGTGTTTCTGCGCATAAAGGTCGACGGTCGTGCCATCGATGACGGGCGCGTAGACGACATCATAACCACCTGCCGGAAACGACTGGAAATAGGCTTTCCAGGTTTTGCCGTTGCTTTCCAGATCATCGACGATGGTGTCGCCGCCGAACCAATGCACGCGATTAGTGGCCTTCCTGATTTCCCGCTTGGTGAGGAAGTTTCCGTCGGTCCCGTCGCCTGAGCCGGGCACGAATTCTTCCGGCGCACACGTGATCGTCTTGCCGGCCTGGCAGTCGTCAAAGATGTCCTGATAGCTGCCGGAGGCCAGCGCCAGATAGTTCGGCAGGCTGGGATGGGTGACGCCGTAATATTGCGTCTCGACATTGTATTGCGATGCCAGTTGATTGATGAAAGGCGCATCGGCGGTATTGCCGATAATTTCGTCATACGAATGGTTCTCCATCATAATGACGAAGATGTGCTTGGGCGCAGCATCTGCCGCGCCAGCGATGCCCAATGAAGCGATCGCGGCGAGCGCAGAAGCGCGCAACGTTTTCAGGATTTTCATGCGAGTTCCCCTTTGTGGTGAATGCGACAACACGCGGACATCGCCTAAGCCATCCCGACATCCGCGGGCGCATTCTGGTCGCCTGAAATAAACTTCTTCCGACGGTCTCGTGTACCTCCGATGACTGAGCTGGGGCGCAGCCGAGCGACACGAATGCCGCCGCTCACGGCCGGCATCGGCGGCCGGTGAACTTTTCATGACAGCGAAACCTGGGCGGCGGGGGCTCGCACCTTAGCCGTTTGGGATTGCGGCCAAAGGTGGCCACTCCCCAGAAGAATGCATCATGCGTGAGGCGGCGGCGGCCGGACATGCGGGCCGAGGACCCATGCGCAGGCCGCATAGCGCGCCCGCACTCTCGTTCTTGTACCGTTCGTCTCGAAGCCTAACCCGACCCGGCTAAGGCAATGGAGCGAACAAAGATGATCGGCTACGTGACCATCGGCGCCAATGATGGCGAGAAGTCCGGCAAGTTCTACGATGCGGTGTTCGGCGCGTTGGGCATCGAGCGAAAGTTCGGCGATGGCGGCTGGATCGGTTACGGCCCCAAGGGGTCGGGCAGCCATTCGGTTTATGTGTGCCCGCCGTTCAACAAAGAGGCGGCAACCTTCGGCAACGGCATCATGATCGCATTCCCGGCGAAATCGAAGGATGAGGTCGAGGCCGCTTAGAAGGCTGGGCTCGCCAACGGCGGCACGGACGAAGGCGCGCCGGGCTTCCGTCCCGCAGATCAGCAGAGCTGGTACGGCGCATATCTGCGCGATCCGGTCGG
>DASYBT010000124.1:0-4452 GCA_036500585.1 Rhizomicrobium sp. | reverse complement strand
CGTTCTCATTGCCGTGTACATGATGGCGAGCGGCCGCCACGGTACGCTCTACGTCGGTGTCACGAGCTTTCTGCCATGGCGCGCGTATCAACATCGCGAGGGGCTCGTTCCCGGCTTCACGAAGAAATATAACGTGCATCGGTTGGTTTGGTACGAACCGCACCAGACGATGATGGGCGCAATCAAGCGCGAGAAGCAGCTGAAGAAATACAGACGGGACTGGAAGATCAACTTGGTCGAGCGGGAGAACCCGTTCTGGGAGGACATCTACCCCGCGCTCATGTCCGGTAAGTATTCGATTACACCACAGCCGCCGATACCTGTCTAGCAATCGATCGAGACCGAACCTGTTCGTCGATGGATCACCGGGACGCGCCTCCGCTTCGCTTCGGTGCGCCCGGTGATGACGAATTTTTGGGTATTTTTGATTGCAGAGAACATCACTATAAACATCAGCATGGTCGACACCCGCGCCATTTCGCTGATCATGGAATTGCGCGGGCAGGGCATCCTGGATTCCCGCGTGCTCTCCGCGGTCGAGCGCACCCCGCGCGATTTGTTCGTGGATGCGCCGTTTGAAACCAGCGCCTACCAGAACACGGCGCTGCCCATCGCGTGCGGCCAGACCATCAGCCAGCCCTACATCGTCGCCTACTGCGCACAGGAGTTGGAGGTCCAGCCGAATCACCGGGTGCTGGAGGTCGGCACCGGGTCCGGCTATCAGGCGGCCGTCCTCGCCCGGCTCTGCCGCATGCTCTACACGATCGAGCGGCACCGCCCGCTCCTCAAGCAAGCCGAGGCGCGGTTCAAAGAGCTTAAGCTCCACAATGTGGTGACCCGACATGGGGATGGCTACAAGGGGTGGCCCGAGCAGGCGCCGTTTGATCGAATCTTGCTCACGGCGGCGGTGCCGGAAGTGCCGGCGGACCTCATCAACCAGTTGAAACCGGGGGGAATCCTTATCGCCCCGGAGGGCAAACCGATCTCGGCGGAAAGCATTTCGCAAGACTTGGTGAAGATTATCCGAACGGAAGACGGCGTGGAGCGGCAGTCGCTCATCCCCGTGGTGTTTGTCCCGATGGTCCCGGGACTGCCGAAAGCGAGTTCGGATGACCCAGAGCGGAAGAGTTGATCAGCTTCCCCCTCCCCTTGCGGGAGGGGGCGAATGCGTTGAGCGCAGCGAAATGCATTCGGGGGAGGGGGCTCGCGCCGCCACACCCCTCCCCCAAATTCTTCGTGCTCGCGCACTCGAATTTGCCCCCTCCCGCAAGGGGAGGGGGGCGATGCTGCTGCCTCTCTTATTTCTTTGTGCTTGCGCAGGACCGATCCAACTGGCCGACGACACGCCGCGCGATGCTGGCGCCAGGCCAACCTATCTGACGGTGGTGGTGCGCCGGGGCGACACGGTTTCCGAGATTGCCGCGCGGTACGACGTATCGATCGCCACGCTCGCGCGCATGAACGCCCTTCCGAATGCGAACGAGATTTTCCCCGGCGAGCAATTGCGGGTGCCGGCGGATTCGCGCGCGACGCGTCGCGCCGTCTTTCGCGAGGCCGATGCGCCGCATTACGCGGCGTGGAACGCGCCAGGTGCCGCGACGCATGCCGTTTCCGTGCACGAGGAGCCGCTGCCGGCTCCGGCGCATGACACGCGCGTAGCAACCGCGATGCCGAAATCCGTTACCGTGGCCTCACTGGATGAACCGAAGCATCTGCCCCAGTTGGATGAGGATTTGAAAGAGGCCGCAGCGCCGGCTCCACCGAAGCCCGCCGTCGTGGCGTCGCGGGACGAACCGGATTCTCTGCCGCAGTCGGATGAAGATTCGAGCGAGGCGTCGGCACCGGCGCCATCGAAACCCGCCGCCGAGCATCACGAGAGGAAGGTCGCATCGAACGACATCATCGCCTCGCACGGCGAGTTCGGTTGGCCGATCCAGGGAAGAATCATCCTGCCGTTCGGCGGCGGCGACGATGGCGTCAAGAATGACGGCATCAACATTGCCGCCCAGATGGGCGAACCGATCCGCGCTGCGGCAGCCGGCACCGTCATCTATGCGGGCAATGAGCTGAAGGGGTACGGCAATCTCGTGCTGATCCGGCACGACAACGGCTACACGACAGCTTACGCGCATGCCGAAAGCCTCTCCGTCTCGCGCGGTGATTCCGTGAAACGGGGACAGACCATCGGCTACGCCGGCGCGACGGGCGATGTCCGCACTCCGCAGGTGCATTTCGAAATCCGCCAGGGCGTGAAGCCGGTCGATCCCAAGCCGCTGCTGCTCGCCTCGCGCGACAGCTGATTACGGCGCCGCCCAGGCGCGCCGCGCCACAATCGCGAACGGCACGCATAGCAGGCACAACATCGCCGCAAACGCAGCGCCGCGCAGATCGGCACGGGCAAACAGCGCCAGTAGAATGACGTCCAGGATGATCGCTGCACCGGGCAGCCACGGGTAGAGCACCGCCCGGTAAGGTCGCGCCAGTTCCGGCTCTCGCCTGCGCAAAACGAACAGCGAAAACTCGGTGAGGATGGACGCAAGCGTCACCAGGGTCGCGATCATGCCGAACAGCATGCGAAAGCCGCCCGTCATCGACAAGGCGATGGAAAGCAGCGCCGTCAGCGCAAATCCGGCGTAGGGGCTGCCGCCTTTGTTCACCGCCATGAGGGCGGACGGCAGCAAGCGGTCGCGCGACAGGGCGAACAGGATGCGCGGCGCAATCATCACATTGGCGTTGGCGCAACTCGCCACCGTGATCAGCGCGCCGATGGCAAACAGAACCGATGCGCCGTGCCCGGCGATCCGGTTCAGCACAATGGTGAAGGGCAGGGCGCGCGTTGCGATCTCCGCTGGACCGAGGGCGTGGAGCAGCGCGGCGTTGACCAGCACATAGATCGCCGCGGTGAACGCGATGCCGAGGAAGAGCGCGCGCGGCAGGCTTCTGGCCGGCGCCAGACTCTCCTCCGTGAAATACACCGGCGCATGCCAACCATTGTAGGCGCCGCGGATCAGCTGATAGGCGGCCGCCAGTCCGAGAGACCCGGCCGCGGTGGCAGGCGAGGGCGGTGCGCCTGTGTGCGCCGGCATAAACAGAATGGCGGCCACGGCAAAAGAAATCAGCATGGCCGCCTTGAGCAGGGTCGTCGCGCCCTGCACCGCGCGGCCTTCGCGCAGGCCCGCGATGTTCGCGCCATAGAGCACGAGCTGAACGCCGACCGCGATCCCGGTTTCATGTCCGGCCGCGGCGGGGATGAGCGGCACGGTGAAATCGGCGAACGCGATGGCCGATGCCGCCATGCCGGCGATGTGCGCGCACCACATCGTCCAGCCGACGATCAGTCCGGCGATATCGCCCATTGCGCGGCGCACGAAGACATATTGCCCGCCGACGCGCGGCAGCGCCGTGCCCAGCTCCGCCAAGACGTTCGCCTGCAGCGCTGCGTGAACCGCGCCGAACACCCACAGCGCCAGGATGGCCGCGGCAATGCCGACCTGCTGCGCGACCAGGCTGGGCGTGCGCAGGATTCCGGAGCCGATCATCTCGCCTACGGCCACGGCAACGGCAAAGCCCAGGCCAAGCAGGCGCAGGAGTTCGCCGCGCGGCCGCGCGGAGTTCATAGCGCGGCGAAGTCGATCGTGCTGTTCAGATCGAGGCGGTTCTCGGCCGGCGGCAGCGGATACTTCAGTCCCGTCGCGCAGTTGAACAGCACCACCCGATCGTTTGCGCCGATACGGCCCTCGCGCAGCGACTTCAGATATGCGGCGTGCGTGGCGGCGCCTTCCGGGCAGAGCAGGAATCCGTCGCCATGGCCGACATCATGCAGGCTCTGCTCGATCTGCTCGTCGGTGACCGCGATGGCGTAGCCGCCGCTCTCGCGTACTGCGGCCAGAATAAGGAAGTCCCCGATGGCGGCGGGCACGCGAATCCCGGAGGCGATGGTGTGCGCATTCTCCCAACGGGTGGCATGCGTTTCGCCGGCTTCGAATGCCCGCACGATCGGCGCGCAACCCGACGCCTGCACCGCCACCATGCGCGGCCGCTTCGGCCCGATAAGGCCGATGGCTTCCAGTTCGGCGAATCCTTTCCACATGCCGATCAGTCCGGTGCCGCCGCCAGTGGGATAGAAGATGACATCGGGCACGTCCCAGCCAAGCTGCTCGGCCAGCTCGAAGCCCATCGTCTTCTTGCCTTCGATGCGATAGGGCTCCTTCAGGGTCGAGACATCGAACCAGCCGGTGATCTCCTTGCCTTGCCCCACCAGCTTTCCGCACTGATCGATCAATCCATTGACGCGATAGACCGTGGCGCCTTGTGCCGCGATCTCGCGCACATTCACTTCCGGCGTGTCGTCCGGGCAGAACACAGTGACGCGCATCCCGGCCCGCGTGCCATAAGCGGCGAGTGCCGCGCCGGCATTGCCGTTGGTCGGCATGGCGACGCGGGTGACACGAA
>DASYBT010000123.1:0-29503 GCA_036500585.1 Rhizomicrobium sp. | reverse complement strand
GAATGTAACCGCGCCGTCTTCGGGGAAGTTGGGGTCGCTGTCGCACATGGCGATCTCGAAGGCGCCGAGCGGTAACACGCCCGTCTCGAGCGCATCCTCGTCGCCGCCGGTGAGCCGTTTGAGGCTCTTGATCTTGAGGGTCGCGACGCCGGGAACCGCCAGCGCGGCTGAGACGATGCGCGAGGCATAGATGCCGTCGCCGAAGGTCAGATTGTCGGGGTTGAAGAAGCCAAGGGTGCCGTCGGCCATCTGGCCGCTGCCGAACACCTTCATCAAATTGGCCTGGACCTGGCCGCGCGTGTAATCGGGCAGCACGCAGACCTCGAGCACGACCTTGAGCGGAGCATATTGCGCCGGCACGACGAAGAGATCGTGGCCGATGCGGCGGAAAGCATAAAGATAGCGGTCGACCTCGCGCAGCAGCGCGAGCGGCGCAGTCTCGGTGCGCTCCGGATCGACGGCGACACGCGCTTCGTACCAGCTTCCCATCCAGGAAAGCTCGGCGGCAGCGCGCTGCAGCGCCGGATTGCTGTCGGCGAGTTCGGCATAGTCATCGGCGGTGATGGCGCGTTCGCGCACGTCCTTGAACGCGTAAGGCGCGAGCATGCGCACGTCGGCGGCCGGCTCGCGCGCGGTGCCGCCGCTGGCGGCGATCGGGTTGCGCGGCATGATATTGGCGCCGTCCGGCGTGCCGTTGCGCATCACGAGATAGGTGATGGTGTCGCGGCCGACATTCCCGTCCTTTTCGCGTCCGATCCGATAGGTGGATTGGAAGGTGAGGCCTGGGGCAGGCTGCAGGCCCAGCGCGCCATCGCCGAAGCGGAGCTGCGCGTTGCCGTCATCGTCCATCTCGGCGACGAAGACCCGGTCCGACGGTTCGCTTTCGAGCAGGTCGTAGAGCGCGGCCCAAAACGGACCCGACACGGTCTTCTCGGCGCCGACGAATTCTTCGAGCTTGAGACAAGGCAGCGCCCGACGCGGATCGCGGGTGAACAGCGCGGCGGCCGAGGCATTGAGTGTCACCGGCTCGGCAAACACCAAGGGACCTTGGCTGAGCCCGGGATTGAAGCTGGCGGGCAGCGCGATCTCTTCGATCACGGCGCCGTCGCAGCTGCAGGCGCCGATCAGGTCGGTGGTGCCGACCGGGCCGAGCGGCTCGCCCACAGTACGACCATGATCGACCAGCACGACATTGCCGCGTACCACCGTGATATCGTGCACCCAGGAGCAATCGGGCGACGGCAGGCGTGTCGAAAGGCAGAGCGAGAAGGGCAGCGCGTCTTCGGCGGCCCATTCGACGTCGAGTACCGGCACGCCGAACAGGCCGTCGACATTCTGGGTCACGGCCGTTAGGCGTACCGCGTGGCGATGGCGCGGATCGGCATCGGCAGGATTGCCGGTCTCGGGACCGATCATCTCTTCGAAGATCAGGATGTCGCCGACTTGCAGCGTGAGGACGCGCGCGGGTGGCGTGTCGGCCATGGCCGGCGTGCTGGACGTCGCGGCCGCGACGAGCGCCGGCGCACCGGGCGACGGCGTGGTGGACGGCGGCGGCTTGGTCGGGTCGGAGCTGCCGGGCGGTGACCCGATCGAGACCGGCGGCGGAGTGCCTGGCAGCGACGGATCCGGCTGCTTCTTGGGGGGCGCCATGTCGATCAGCGTGGCGCTTGTGGCGCCCTTCGCGAGGCAGCAATCCTCGTCGCCCCACGTGTAGATACGGATGGTGCTGTGCAACGCCTTGAAACCGATGGTGGTCACCTTGGGATCGAGCAGCACCGGCTCGAACACCACATAGCTCTGCGGCGGCACCTCCTCGAGGTCGGATTGTCTGAGCACGCCGCCGGTGCCGGCGTTGAAGCCGGTGATGAAATAAAAGTCGGACGCCGCCATCGGCGCGATGTCGGCCTCGGTGCCGACGGTGACAAAGGCCCGCGCGTTGCAGCCTTCGTGCATCTTGTAGTCGACGAGGCGCGCATGGCGACGCACGGAGATGCGCTTGCGCGCGGTGTCGAGATAGGCCTCGGTCGCGACCGCGTCCTGATAATAGCTGAGGTAATCGCCGACATAGGCGAGGATCTCGATCAGCGTGATGCCGATATCGGCCGCATGCCGCTCCTTCCAGTCGGGCATGATGAGCGCCAACCGGTCGAGGATGATCTGACGGAAGCTGGCATAATCCTTGGCGAGGTAGTTGATATCCGGCTCGGCCAGCACGTCCGGCGGGCAGCCGCAATCGGGCCTGCAGTCGAGGGCGGTGGGGCAATCGATCTTGAAGCTAAAGTCGAGGCAGGCATAGCGCGGGTCGAGCCCGGCCATCGGCTTGCCGGTCTGGGGATCGACCAGGCACAGCGTGTAGGTCGAGAAGTCGCCGAAGCGGTTCAGCGTGATGCGCAGGCAATCGTCGACCTCCGGATCGTGGGCGGAGTCGACCTCCACCTTTACCGCCTCCACATCAGTGATGCGGCGGCCACCGGTGATGCGGATGTTGTCGGGCGTGATGCCCCGCGGGATCTGGTCGAAGAAATGGACGCAGAGCGACATCTGGTCGTCCGCAACCTCCAGGAAGTCGATGCCGTTCCAGTCGGCATTGCCGAACAGCTTCTTGCGCCGGTCTTCGCGGCGGCAGTCGAGCGCATCCGTCATCAGGAGGTCTCCCTCGTGAAGGTGTCGTGATGCGAAGCGCCGCTCTGGCGTACGACGTAGTCGATGCTGACGGTCAGCGTGGAATCCCCCGCCTCGACGGACAATTTCTGCACTGCGATCAGATCGCCCAGCCAGCGATCGAGCGCGGCCTGCAACGTGAATTGCAGTGCCGCCGCCAGTTCGGGGCTATTGGGCGCGAAAACCATCTGCAGCAAGCCGCTGCCGAAGTCCTGGCGGTTGACCCGCTCGCCGGGATTGGTGAACAGCACCTCCTCGATCATGTCGCGGATGTGGTCGTCATCGTCGGTCGACGCGGTGTGCCCCTTCGCGTCGAACTGGAACGGGAATTTGATGTTCAGCGGCATCGTGTCCTCACATCGCCGTGACGCGCGGCTGGGTGGTGACGATCAGAAGCGGCGTTCCGGTGGGCACGCAGGTCGCCTGACTGTCCTGCAGGATCACCGGCTGGCCCATCGAGGTGACGCGCGCGGCGCCCGTGGTCCAGGCCGCGGTGGCGCAGGGCGGCGCGCCCGACGACATCGCCGGGAAGGTGCAGCCGGCTACCGCATAGGGGTTCGCCATGGTGACGATCGGTTGGCCCATCACAGTGACGCGCGGATCGGTCGCGGTCGGCGTTGCGGTGCCTGCATGGGAGCAGGTGACGGAGGCGCCAAGTGTGACAACGGGGCCCGGCATCTCAGGTCACCTTCAATGCGCCGGCATTGATGTCGGTCTCACCCAGGACCGTGATCGTGCCGGCAGTGATTGTGAGTTTGGGCGCGGTGATGCTGATGCCGTCGGTCGACACGATGATGATCGAGCCGGCGACCTTGATCATGACGCCGCCCGCGGGACCAGGCACATCACTGATCGAGATCGAGTTCTGGGTGAGACTCTGCAGCACGATGCTGGGCGAGACCGGAAGGCCGGCCTTCGACAGCGGCGGCACGTCGGACGGCGAGCCCCAGAAGCAACCCATCCACACCGGATGGTCCGGATCGCCGTAGATGAACTGGACAAACACCCCCGCGCCGATCGGCGGCACCATATAGACGCCCATGGGCGCGCCGGTGGGCCCGGCGAGCGGCACACAGGGCTCGGCCCAGGTGGTGGGGATGAGCGATGTCACGTCGGGAACCGTCAGCATCAGCCGTCCGCGGAATTCCGGATCGATGTTGTTGAGTACCGTGCCGCGATAGATGCCGAGGAACCTCTGATCGCTCATGGCACCACCACCGGCGTCTGCGAGATCAGCCCGTCGCGCGACAGCGTGAAGCTCTGCTTGAATTCCCCCTGCTTGATGTTGTGGGTGACGCTGTCCACGTAATACATGCCGTCATAGGCGATGCCGGCGCCGCGAACGCCGACCAGCATGCGCGACTGCAGGACCCAGCCATAGCGGTCGACGCTGAGCGAGCCGCTGCCGGTGATTTGCGCCGGATTGTTCATCAAGAAGCCCAGAATTTCCTGCGCCGCCTCGTCCGGCTTTTTGTCGGCGCCCATCGTCTCGAACTCGATCTTCGACGGCATGGTCGGGCGCAGGCCGAGCGGCGGCTTGAAGATGTTGACGTTGGGCAGAGGGATGGGGATCGGGATCTTGTGCGTGATGGGATCCAGGATGGTGAAGACCTTGATCTTCTTGGCGAGGCCGTCGAGCGAGAAGCTGAGCGAATCGACGTTGCTGTGCGCGTCGAGATTGATCGACACGGCGGGCTGCGGGATGGGCAGGTTAATGTCCGGGCCGAAATAGGCGATGCTCTGCCCCGGGATCGGTCCGGGCCGTACGAAGAAGACATAGCCGACTCGCGCCGCAGCGGCACGGATGAAGGCGCGGTCGGTCTCGCGCTGGGTCTTCCAGCCGTCGGTCGGGATGTCGACAGTCGGGATAATGGGCGGAATGATCAGCGGGATCACGCCGAACATCGCATAAGGCGCGAGGCAGACCGCGATCTGGGCCTCGAGCGGCATGGCGGGGAACGGGATGATCTTCTCGACCAGGTCCATCGCGAGGCTCAGATCCTCGCCCGTGATGGTGAGCGTCGACTTTCCTGGATCGTCGGAAGGCTGCATCTCCTGCCGCGTCACAAGGCCGTCCATCAGCACGATGGGAATTCCCGAGACGGTGGCCACGATGATGACACGCGTGGTGATCGGGTCGAAGAAGCCGGCCGGCAGGAGCGCGGTGAGCAGCAATGACATCTTGCTGACCGCAAAGGTGAGCTGGAATCCGCTACGGTCCGGGCCGGATGTGACCTGCACGCTGAGCAGCGAGTCGGTCACCGGCTCCGGCGCGGGGATCGGGATGCCGGGCCCGATCAGCAAGGTGAGATAACTAGCCATTCAGCGTTCCCACGGCCGGGATTCCTTCGGGCAGCGTGATGCGCAGCTTGCGGCCTATCGTCTCCGTCAATTCGTCGGGCCGCATGGCGCGGTTGGCGTCGCACAGGCGCCAGAACTGCAGCGGATCGCCAACATAGCGCGTGGCGATGTTGTCCAGCCGCTCGCCTTGCGTGACCTTGTGCTCTTGCAGCAGCGCGAAGCGGTCAGGCGGCGGCACGAAACGGCGCTTCAAATACACGATCTCGGTGCCGTCGGGATTGGTGTACGTCACCACCGTCACGGCGGCGTAGCGGCTGGTGGGCGGAAACGGATTGGTCGTCATCGTCATGGGATCCCCGCGATGCCGAACGACGAGAGTGGCGCCCCAGCGCCCGTGCCGGCGAGCAGCTCCTTGGCTTTCAGATAGGACATGAACAGGCTTGCGCCGCGATGGCTGAATGGCAGATCGTTGATCGACAGCACCCGCATGCCGAGACTAACCTTGGCGCGCATTGGATTGAGCGCGGTGTCGAACGCCTCCTCGGTGACGCTGAACTCGGTCAGGCGTACGGGCAGGATGCGCGTCTTGCTCCAGACGAAAAGCATCAGCGGCGTCTCGTCCGGAATGATCTCGATGGTGCCGACCTGCGCCAGCACCGCGTTGAGCTCAAGCGTGCCGCTCGACGGATAGACGATGGCTTCGAGCGCCGCGAGCTGGGGATGGATGCCGAGCGCGACCGTGGTCGCGTTCTTTTCGGGGAATTCGAGCTGGTCGGTGGCGTCGATCTCCGCTTCAAGCTTGATGGTCTCGTTGGGCGGCCCCTTAAGCCGCAGCGCCTCGAGCCGGTCACCGCCCTCGCCCGCCCCCTGGATCTGCAGCGTGCGCGTCAGCGTGTCGGGATTATACTGCAGCGCGATCACGCGCAGCACCGCGCCGGAATCGGGATCGATCAGCACGATGCCGCCCTTGAGGACGCGCGGTGAACCGGGAAACGTGCTCATGGCCGAACTTTCCTCATCGTCCGCCTGACCTTGTCTGCTCGCAGGCGAGCCACGCCTGCCAAAGCGCGATGGCGTGCACGCGTTGCGCCGCTGGAGCCCGCCAATCGAGATCGCCGAGCGAATGCCACAACGCACGCCAGCGATCCTCGGCGGCGGCGTCCGGCCAGCCTTTCCCCGGCACGAAGCCGAGTGAGGCCATGGTGATTCCTTCCAGAACCCGCTGCGCTCGCATGCGCGTCGGCTCGTCTCCATCCGCCGCATACGGCAGCACCGGCGCGATGACTGTTTCGCCTTGCGCGATCAGTTCTTCGACGGCCGGCGTATGGTCGCTATGCAGCTTGTCCGGCGCCTCGTTGAGGCGGGCCAGGAGTTCGTTGATCCGAGCGGGCATGGCGTGCTCCATCACGGATTGGCGTAGTATTTGTTCAAGGCACCGACGGCCGCATCGAACGTCGCCGATTGCTGCGCGTGTTCGGAGGTCGCCGACAGCGCCGTCTTGCCCGTGCCGTCAGCAGTGAAGCCCCAATCGATGCAGCGCAGGATGCTGCCCGTGTCGGCGCAGCGTGCGCAGGTCTCGAACTCGAAGACGTCGTCTGCATCGCCGACCGGCCGGTCCCACAGCGAGGCTTTGACCGCCGTGGTGCCGTCATTCGATCCGTCCTGCGATTGCGTCGCATTGGGTGCGTGATCGCGGTAGTAGATCGAGCACTTGTTGCCCTTCGAGCAACCCTTGGCGAGGTGGTCGACGAAGTAGCCGGCTTTGACGCCTGTGGTTTTGTCTTCGGCCGTTTTGACCTGTTCGCGCGGTGCCTCGGCTCCGGTCCAGTGATATTCCTGGCCCGGCTTCTCGAAGACGCGTACGACCTGCACCAAACGGATCAGCTTGCAGGTCGGGCAGTTTGTGGCATCGGGATTGAAGGTGATTGAGCCCGAAACGCCCGTCACGAACGGTGTCATCCCAACCGCGAAAGAGCCTGCGGGAGCGGGCGTGCGATTCGGCTTCCATGGCAGCGGGTGGCCGGGCCCAGGATCGTCACTCTTGTACGCATCGCGCTGAATGACGCCGTGCTCTTGCGATGCGACGGCGGCTGGCGCGCCGGCCATCACGGCGTCGGCGGTTGCGTCGCTCTCGTGCTCCGCTGCGCTGGAGGCCTCGCCGATCCGCAAGGACGAAGAGGACGCGATGACGCCTGCTTGCTGGATCGTGTGGGAGACCTCATGCGCCAGAAGGCGCCGGCCTTCAGTGCTGCGCGGATTGTATTGCCCTTTGGCGAACACCACGTCGCGGCCGACGGTGTAGGCGCGTGCGCCGACTGCGTCGGCCGAGCGCGCGGCGGCCGCGTCGGTATGCACGCGGACATCGGCGAAGTCGCGGCCGAAGCGCGGCTCGAGGAAGCTGCGCGCCGATGTATCGAGCGGCTGGCCCGGAGACCGCAACACCTCATGTACGCCACGCGGCGCCTGCGCGCCCTCATGATCACCGGCGGATTTGCGTTGAAGCTGCTCGGCGCAAGCCGAGCAGCTTCCGCCTGAGGGCGTGTGCGTGCCGCAGGCGCATTTTCGCTGCAGGACGGGCGCCGCCAGCGCGGCCGGCGGTGCAACGGCGGCTGCTTTTCTCTGCGCTTTCATGCCGGATGCCTCACGCGCGCGATGACGAACCAGCGGCCATTGGCCGAGCCGCCCGGCAGCGTGCCTGCGATCTGCTGCATCTGGTTGTGGTGACGCACGCCGGCGAGCTGCTGCTCCTGGTTGCTGGCCGGCCATAGATTGTCAAAACGGTCGAATTCGAGGCCGCGCAACGCGACATCCCACACATGCTCGGCATCGACGCCGCGCTGGCGGCGCGGATAGCCCAGCTCGTCCAGCACGGTGTTGAAATGGCGCTGTTCCGGCGTGACGCGCGCATTGTACGGCATGAATTGGAAGGTGCGCCGCGCCGAAGGCCAGTCTGCGACGCCGAGCTCGACATGCTCGCGCCGGCCGTTGTGGTTGTAATAAATCAGCGTCGGGCCACTGCTGCGATGCAGGTCCTGCACCGGATCGGCATTGGCCAGATGCAGCGAGTCCTCATAGAGCTCGATGGGCTTGTACCAGTCGAACGGGATGGCTTTGTCCTCGCTCAGGCCGTCGGGCGCGGTGACGGTGGCCGCGGGCTCGTCGAGCAGCGAGCGGACGATCTCGTCCTCATGGACCACCGCTTCGTCTTCGTGATCGCTCAAGTCCTCGTCGTCGCTGCTGCCTTCGACGCCGAGCGCGCCGAGATTGAAGTGCATGCCGGGGTTGGGGCTGTATTTGAGGCCGCCATGCCAGGCGATATGCGAGGCGAAATTGGCCAGGTTCCAGCTCTGGTTCCACAGATTGTAGCCCGCCAGATCGAAGCCGGCCGAGGCGTTGACCGAGAAATTGACGCCGGCGCGGGCGCGCGCGCCGACTTCGGCAGAGAGATCGACGCTGTCGAGCGTGTCGTGCTCGATGGTGATGCCGAGCGGACCGACGGGCGCCTGAAAGGTCGCCTGCGCCGCGGTGGCGGTGGCGGCGATCTCGACCGACGCGCTGATGCCGGCCGAAGCAGAGGCTTCGCCGCTTACATTGATCGCGCCGCGTGCCGCCGCGACCCGGATGGCGCTCAGATAGCGGCCGTCGATCACCAGACTGCCCTCGGCGGTGGCGCGGACCGAGGCGCGCGCCGGCAGGTCGAAGCGCGCGCGGCCGCCGATCCGGTAGGTCGTCACGTCGGTGCGGCTGCCCGGGCCCAGCAGCGGCGCATTGATCGGCGCGGAGCTGGGCGTGCTGCTGATCACCCGCGTCAGGCAGATATCGCTCAGCCGGCCCGGCCCGTAGCTGGCCGAGAAGGTGCCGGCAAGCCGGCCGGCCGCGGTCGCTGCGACGTCCACCCAGCCGAACTCGCCGAGCGGGATGGTGTGGGACCATAGCTCCTTGCTGAAGGTCTTGGGCGCGAACAGGTTCTTGTTGATGCTGCCGGCCGGGACCAGCTCGCGGTCGGGCAGGCGCAGCGCACATTGCGGCGCAGGAGGCGACGGTGCCGGCTGCGGTGTCGGCTGCGGTCCCGGCTGCGGCGGCACCGGCGCGGGCGCCGGCGCGACCGAAGGCACCACGTCGACATGCACCGTGTGCTGGGCGCGCAGGAAACCGGCAGGATTGGGCTGGCCCGGCTCGACCCGATAGCCGAAGCGGAATTCCTGGTCGCCGGACATCGCCGAGCCGAAATCGAGATCGAAATTGTCGCCGGTCACCGTCACCGTCGGGTCGTAGGAGCCGAGTGGCAGGCTGCAATCGTCCATCGTGTAGACATAGGAGTTGGTATCGGTGACCAGCTCGAGCCGCATGTCGGTGCAGGAGACGATGATGCGCTGGGCATGCCCGCTTCCCGCCCGCGCCGCCGGCGGCGCCGCGCCGCCGCGCGGCTGTTGGGGCTGCTGCTGCGGCTGCTGCTCGGGATGCGGACCGGGCGGGGTCTGGCGCTGGATGCGCATGGGCGAGCGACGCAGATCGGAGGTGCCCCCCGTCTGCTGCAGCACATGGGTCAGCTCATGCGCCAGCAGCCGCCGGCCTTCCGCGCGATGCGGCGCATAGCGGCCTTCGCCGAACACGATCTCGCGGCCGATGGTATAAGCCTCGGCGTTGATCGCGCGCGCAGACCGCGCAGCGGCCGTGTCGGTGTGGATGCGCACGCCGCTGAAATCGTAGCGCCGGTTGCCTGGCAGGGCGGAAACGACGCGCCCGGCGACGGTGTCGGCTTCGCCTTCCAGCGGATCGTTCTCGGCGCCGATCTCCAGCGGCATGCGCATCGGCTGCGCGGTGCTGGGCGCCACTTGCGTGAACTCGGCGCCGAAGCGCGGCTCCATGAACGACAGCGCCTGCGTGTCGAGCGGACGGCCAGGACTGCGCAGCACGTCGTGCACGATGCCGGGCACGGTGGACGGCGCGCCGCCGCTGCCTGCGCGCCGCACGGTCTTGACCTTGTCGTCGCAAGCGGCGCATTGGGCTTGGCCATGGGTGTGCATGCCGCAATCGCATTGCCGCTGCAGCAGCCGGCCGGCGGACTGTGCTTGCGGCGCGGCCGAGGCGGTTGTCTGTGCGAGCACCTGCTGGCTCACCGGGTCACCGCGCCGTGGATCGAGCGGGCGATATCGGCGCCGAGTGACGGCGCTGCGGCGTCGGCTGTCACCGGCGCGCCACGCAGCAGCGGCACGGCCACGCTGCTGCGAAGGATGGGCGGCCCGTCCGCGAGCAGGCGCGCGAGTTCAGTCTCGATCGCAGAGCGGATGATGGCGGCGCGGTTGCCGCGGATGTCGTCAAGCACCAGCCGCTCGATATGCAGATCGATGCGCGCGGGTCTGTCGTTTGCGCTCACGGCTTCGTCCCCACGCTGGCGAGCTGGCGGAAATCGGCTTCGTTGACCGGCTTTTCGTAGCGGCGGAATTCGGCGCGCGCAGCGTCGAGCACCAGCGCCATGGTGACCGGTGACTTTGCATGCGCCGCCATGAAAGCGGCATTGAGCGCGATGTTGTGGATGCTGCCGCCGGTGAGGTTGAAACGCGCAAGCTTGGCGAAGTCGAGGCCTTCCTGTGGCGTGCGCTGAGGGAACACCTTCTGCCAGATCGCCTGCCGCTCCTGCGGCCCCGGGAAGGGGAAGTTTACGATGAAGCGCAGCCGGCGCAGGAAGGCCTCGTCAAGCGATGACTTCATGTTGGTCGCGAGGATCGCGATGCCCCGGTAGGACTCCATGCGCTGCAAGAGGTAATTGATTTCGATATTGGCGTAGCGGTCGTGGCTATCCTTCACTTCGCTTCGCCGGCCGAACAGTGCATCGGCCTCGTCGAAGAAGAGGATGGCGCCGCCGTTCTCTGCCGCGTCGAACAGCAGGCGCAAGTTTTTCTCAGTCTCACCGATGAACTTGCTGACCACGGCGGAGAGGTCGATGCGGTAGAGCGCCAGGCGCAGCGCGTTGGCGATCACCTCCGCCGCCATGGTCTTGCCGCAGCCGCTTTCACCCGCGAACAGCACGGAGATGCCGAGGCCACGGTTCATCCGCTCCGCGAAGCCGAAATTGTCATAGACCGTCATGCGCGCCGCCACCTGGTCGGCGATCTGGTGCAGCAACGCCGTCTCGGTCGCGGGTAGCACCAGATCGTCCCAACCCGCCTTGGCGTCGATCGGCTGGGCGAGCTGATCGAGTGCGGGTCGCGTGCGCGCAATACACGCGTCCCAGACGCGGTCGCGCGCGACCTGCTCGTCGGAACCGTCGCGCGGATCGGCGTCACGCGCGATGGCCGCGATGGAGGCAATGTCGAAGTTGAACTGCGCCGCGAGCTGGGCCGGCAGATCGCCTGCGGCGTCGCCCAGCACGGTGGTCCAGGCAATCTGCTGCTCCTGTGCGGTCGGGTTGGTGGCGTGGACCGCAAGCCCATCGGCGCTGAGATCCGGCCATGGCTCGGGCGTGTCGAGGAAGACGATGCCGGCGCCGCGCCGCAGGAATTTCTGGACGGACGCCGTGAGACCGGTGTTGGCTGCGCGAGCCACCTGCGATGCATCGATGTAGAGCGCGATGGGCAGGAGCGCGCATTCGCGCTGCCACAGCCGCGCAAAGGTCTCGAAATCGGCGGCCGCGGTGGGGATCGCGTCGGCCTGCAGGCGGTAGAGCGAAAGCCCCAGCCGCTCCACCACATTCAGCGCAATGGCGAGCTTGCTGCGCGTGTCGCTGCCCAGGAGCTGATAGGCGGGCGGGCCGGCGGCGCGCCCGCGGCGGTTGAGATGCTCGGCGATGATGTCGGCGACGGCGGTCTGCGAGGCAGGCAGCGTCGCGGCCGAGTGCCCCACCGGCGTCACCAGCGGCGCCAGACGGTCATCGAGATAGTTGAGGCCCTTGACATAGGCGACGATGCGCTCGTCGGCACAGAGGGCGCTGGCGATCAGCGGCTGGGCGCCAGGTTGGCTGATCTTGAGCAAGAGCCATTCGCGCAACGGACGCTCGGGCGACAGCACATCCCAACTCGGCTGGTCGAACAGCGAAAGCGCGAGCGCGAAGGTGGGATAGGGCCGCGAGGGGTCGTGTTGCGCCCGCGCGCACAGCGCCCCCATGCGAGTGTCAAGCTCCATGGCGGCGCAGAGGAAGAGCGTGTTGCGCTCGAACTCGGAAAGGCCAAGGCGGCGGGCCAGCACCATCAGTGCCGGTGGCGGATCGTCCGGACTGGGCTCGATCACCACGGGCTCGACCTCGACCGATGCGGGCGGCGGGGCGAGCAGCACGGGCGGCGCGGCGACCTCCCCCGCACGCGGCGCAAACATTCGAGAGCGCCAGGACTTCGGCCTGGTCAGTTCGGACGGCTGGAGTGCCACTTCGCGCGGCGCGGATGTCGCCTCTGTCTCGGTGCCGGCTTGGCGCTCAAGCCGGGCGCGCAGCGCCTCGAGCTGCGTGGCGAGGAAGCGACCATTGGCGCTGAGCCACTGCTCCAGCTCGGTCACGGCGTCACCGTCACGGTCTGGCTGCTGTCGAAAGCCGGCAGCGACGGTGTGCCGCCATAGATCACCGGGATGCTGTCCACTCCATCGACGCGCAGGCGCACGACATAGGAGCCGACGTCGACATTGGGGATCGAGAAGGTCACCGTCGACGGTGCCGGCATGGCGGGCGTGTTGATCGAAGCTGGCTTGATCTGGCGGTCGCCGAACAGGAGCAGCACGCGCTGATCGCCGGTCAGGCGCGGCTCGCAATCTATGCTGAGGTTGACCGTGCCTTTGGTGACGCTGAGCGGCGGCTGGATGGTGATCTGGGGCGCGAGGGCGAAGGCGGCCTCGTTGCTCACCAGCTCCGGCACCCCGGGCAGGCGCAGCACCAAGCCGACCGTGTATTGGCCGGGCGTCCAGTTCTCGAGCACATTTATGTCTTCGGCCTTGCTCGGGATGTGGACGGCGAGACTGCCCCCTTCGGCGGCGGCAGTCGGCGTGAGCTCGAGCTGGGTGTCGAGCCGCTGGCTGCTGAAACGCACGGACGTATTGTTTGTGGTGAGCGCCTTTCCTTGCAGCGTGATGTTCTCGCCGAGCCGGGCGGCGAATTGCGAGCGCGGCATCACGATACCGGTGAGGACGGGGAGCGCGCTGGCGATCGAGGTAACGCCCTTGTCGCCTTGGCCCCGTTGCAGCACGGGAAGCGGCGAGCGCGCCTGCTGCAGGCTGTCGATCAGGAGGACGGTGACCTCATAGGCGGCAGAGATGCGGTATTGCGTCTGGAACACCATCCAGAGCTTGGAGATTTCGTCGACCGTGGTCGCGAGGGGGGTGATGCGCAACGATTCGAACTGCGCGCCGAGGTCGTTCTTCGCGAGCGCAGCGGCAATAGCGGCGCGGTCGAGCACGGGGGTGTCGTGCAGCACGCTCATCGCCGCGCCAAGCACTTGGTGATTAACACCGTCGGCGTCGTCGCCGCGGCCGTAGGCGGTGATCAGGTAATGCAGATTGATGGGCAACGGCGGCACGCCGCTCTCGCCGGGACGGAGCTGCCCGGGCATCTGCAGGTTACGCCAGCCGGCGTTGATAACGGTCTGGTAGAGGAAGATATTGAGCTGCGACTTGGTGACGTGCTTGCGCGCGAGATCGAGCGGCTGGTTGGTGACGTCGAGATCTGACAGGCTGATGTCGATCAGCGGCACTTGCGTCTGCAAGAGATTGCGCAGCGTGGCGGTGGCGGCGGCGATGGCGAGAGAATTGCTCATGGCCCGCTCCGCCGCTTCAGATACTCGTCGAGGCTCATCGGCTTGGCGCCACGTCGGTCGGTGCTCGGGCGGCCTGGCGCGGAATGGGCCCGCACTTCGACGCGGCCGATAGTGACGTTCACGACCGGGCCTTGCGGCGCCGGCCCCTCGAGCATGGTGGCGATCGGAGCCGGACGGCTGAGGGTTTCGGCGCGCGGTGCGACGAGATCCTGCGCTACCGGCCGGGCGAGGAGCGTGGCGGTGACCGGCGCGGGATCCTCGCGGCGCGGCTTGACCGGTTCGGCGATGAATTCGGCGCGGGACTCGCGGGCGCGGCGCGGTGGCGCGTCGTCGGCAGCCCGTATGACCTCACGGATGTGCTCGACCGAGCGCTCGACAACGTGATCGACACTGTGACTGACCTCTTCGCGGTGCATGAAGGTCTCGGTGTTGGTGACAACGTGCGGCGGCAGGGTGAGCGGCAGCAGCGCCGGTTTAGTGGCTCGTGGAGCGGCGAGTTCGGTGCGCGAGGCGACTTCGTGCGGCACCGGCTCGGCAATGAGCGCGGCGCGCGGTTTGGCTTGCAGCGGGATTTCGATGGCGGCCTGCAGCGCGGTCGGCATGCGCGGCGCAGGGTAATCGGCGGGCGGCGTGTCGGCGTACGAAGGCGCTGCGGCGGGCGCGGAGAACTCGTCCGCAGTGCTTTCGCCGAAAGGCTCGACGGCGGCGGCGGCGGCGGCTCGCGGCTCGAACAGCGAAGCCTTGCGCGGTTGCAAGGCGGGCTCGAGGCCGAAGGCGCGGTCGACGAGGCCGCCCAGGAAACTCATGCGCGGCGCGGGGTCGCTCATGCGCGCGCCAGCTGCAGATAGATGCTCCGGCGCGTGGGGCTGAGTGCCAGGACCTCGGCCTCCCGCCAGCCATAGGCGCGCGCCAGTGCATGCACGCTGCGCAGCACGTCCTTCGCCCAAGCGTGCAGCTCCTGCCAGAGATAGTCGGCGATGTCGAACAGCGGGTGCCAGACATGCGCGCAAGACAGGCATGCGGTCTCCAGCCGGATCTCGGCTTGCGGATCGGCGGCGGCCATTTGCGCATCGATCGCGGCGACGAGGGTGGCCGGCAGCGCGTCGGGCGGTACTGCCTGCCCGTCCGGACCTTGGCTTTCCAGCACACAGCGCGCGAGCAGGCGCTGCGCGGCGGCTTGCGGGCGCTCTGTCATGATCGCGAGCAGATCATTGCTTCCCGGCAAGCGGAAGCGCGCGCGATAACCACCAGCCTCCGCGCGGAGCGGCGCTGTGTCGGGAGGCTCCGCGCGGACGTCGGCGGTCGAGAGCGCGAGCTCCAGATCGGTGCCGCAGGCCGGGCAGCGCGTCACGACCGCAAGCGCGGTGCCGAACAAGCGCTCGCGCAGGTCGAGCAGCACGCCGTTGCGGCGGCCGAGCGGAAGCGCGCCCAGTTCAGAGGCTGACCGCTCGGGGAACGCCGCAGCGAGCAGGTTCAGCATGCGTGCCGGCGACGGCAGACGCTGAGCCAGTTCCCAGATGTCAAGCAACTCGGAGGCTTGGGGTACGCGCATAGCGCATTATCCTGGCGGCTCCGTGAAGCTGGGCTCCGTCGGCTCGGGCACTTCGTAGTCGCGTTCCCAGCCCTCGTTTTCGAGCTTGATGTGCTGGATCGCCACGGCGTTGGCATTGGCGTCGAGGTCGGGCATCGACTGCCACTCCGACACCCAGCAGCGGTAGATCTTGTAGCCAATCGCGAGCTGGCCCGCCTCGTTGTAGAACTCCAGGTACAAGTCCTTGCGGAAGTCCTTGAGCGAGACCTCCATGCCGAGACCCGCACCGTAGTTCCACACCTTGTTCGCCCATTGCTCGAACGCGACGTCGTGGGTCACGCCGCGCTCCAGCGTGATGGCGTCGTATTCGGTGCGGCCGGGCGACTTGCGGCTGGACGACGGGTCGCCACCTTCGCGGTGCTTGACCACTTCGGTGGTGCGCTTCAGCCCCGTCACTTTACTGATGCCGGCGACATAGACCCCATCCCACTTCATCCGGAACTTGAAGTTCTTGTAGGGGTCGAAGCGATTTGCGGTGAACTGAGCCATGACTTCCCCTCGCTTACGTCTGGATCTGTCCAGCCATCTGCTGGATCTGGATGACCACGAACTCGGCCGGCTTGACCGGTGCGAAGCCCACCACGATGTTCACGACGCCCAGATTGATGTCGTTCTGCGTCGTGGTGTCCTTGTCGCATTTGACGAAATAGGCGTCCTTGGCCGCCTGGCCCTGGAAAGCGCCCTGGCGGAACAGCCCCTGCATGAAGGCGCCGACATCGAGCCGGATCGAGGACCAGAGCGGCTCGTCATTGGGCTCGAACACGACCCAGGAGAGCGAGCGGAACAGGCTCTCCTCGATGTAAAGCGCAAGGCGCCGTACCGGCACGTATTTCCAGTCCGACGACTTGATGTCGGCACCGTCCAGCGTACGCGCTCCCCATACGACCGGACCGAGGATGGGCAGGTTGCGCAGGCAGTTGATGCCCAAAGGATTGAGCGCGCCAATCAGGCTGTCGGTCAGATTGGCCTGCTGGCCGTTGATCTGGAAGCCCGAGGTGCCTTGAAGCGATGCCTGCGTGCCGGCCGGTGCCTTCCATACGCCGCGCGCCACGTCGGTACGCGCAAAGACGCCGGCGACGCTGCCGGCCGGCGCATAGGCCTGCAGATTGCCGTTCTCGTCTGGCGCCAGGAGGCGCGGGAAATAGACTGCGGCGTAGCTGGCATATGCACCGGCGCCCAGCGTGGACGGATCGAGCGTGTTCGCCGGGTTCCAGTCAGACGGTGCGTCGACCAGCAGCACGGCGCGGTGGTCGTGGCAGTACTGCGCCGCCGCTGCCCAGGTCGCCGAGCCGTTGTCCGTCGTGCTGGACGTGAAGGGGGGAATGACCAGCAAGTTGAAGATGTCGGCCTGGTCGAGCGCCCACAGGCCGGTGCCGGCCGTCGCGTTGGCGGGGGCCGACACTTCGGTCGCGCCGATCGTGGTGCCGTCCGAGCCGTTCGCGGTCGGCGCGCCATAGCTGCCGCCGGCATTGCCGGCCGCGGGCGCCGTGTAGGGACTCGCTGTGGGAAGGCCGCTCTGCACCCGCAGCAGTTGCGACTGCTGCTCCAGGATCGTGGCAACGAAACGCGGATCGGAGGGATCGGCGGAGACATTATAGAACGTCTCGCGCATGCCGCTGCCGCCGCGCTTCATTGCGTCGCTCAACACCTTCGAGCCGTCCGGATTGGTCCCATCGACGATAGTCAGGTTGAACAGCGAAACATCGGACGTGTCCTTGGTGTTATGATCAATGGTGAGGACGAGGTTACTGCCCCAGCTCCCGGGCCACGCCGCCTCGAACACAACGCCGCCGATCGTGTAGGTGGCAGCCGCGGCGGCCGAGCCGCCGCTGCGCGTGGCGACGCGCACGATAATCGCCTGCGCACCGCCATTCTGGAAGAATTGCTGCACGGCATAGCTCATGGTGCTGTCGCGCCACAGCCCGCCAAAGATGCGGGCGTAATCAGCGTAGCTGTAGATCGTCGTCGCGCTATCGACTGGGCCCGACCAGGCTCGGCCTACGAACGCCGCGATGGAGGTGGCGACGCCGACGATCGTGTGCACGCCACTGGGCAATTCCTCGACATATACGCCGGGATACGTAACGGCGACTGGCATCTTCTATCCCCTTCCCTGTTGCGGAAGCGAAAGCCTCCGGAAGCCTCAATCAAATCTGCGATGCGGCCCTCAAGACTTGGCGAGCCGACGGTAAAACACGGTCCCGTCGGCAAGGCGGGTCACGCTGACAAAGCCTCCAGCCGCGAGCTCTTCGAGCACGCGCTCCACGGTCTCGCTGTCGATGCCGCGATCCTCAGGCGGAAGCCACCAATTCATGACTCCTCGCACGGTGTCCGCGGCATCGTCGTTGTGCACCAGGTAATCGAGTATCGCGGCGCGCACGCGCGCGCTCACGTCGCCACCACCCTCCACACCGGTCTCCATTGACAGGTGTTGCGTTTCGCCGAACCCAACTGAGCAAGTCACGGGCCAGTTTTTGCAGAAGAGAAAAAGCCCGGATTTGCAATGCATGTACTGCACCGCCGCGCGCTCGAGCGGGACTCTTCTGCCCCGCCGCACGAGGGGATCGGGCGTCCTTTTCGATGATCGCTGCAGGTTTTCGCACAGACCCATGCCCGGGTCGAAAACAACCCGCAACTGCACGAGGACATCTTGAAGAGAAGCGCACGCTTGTTGCGCGCGTGCGCTAGCGCGAATAGGTGGACTTGTCGATATCGTGCTTCTTGAGAAGGCGGCCGAAGGAACGCCGCTCCTTCCCCACGAGGCTAGCGGCCTTCGTGACGTTGCCGGCCGCGACTGCCAATATGTCAGCAACATAGTGGCGTTCGAACTCGGCTATGGCGCGGTTCTTGGCCTGCTTGAAACTGAGTTGCGCATTGTCCGTTCGCGGCAATTTGGGCGGCTCGCGGCGTAAGCCCGGCATCGCCGCGTCGATGACACCGTCGTCAGCGAGAAGATATTCGCGACAGATAAAATTCTCCAGTTCGCGCACATTGCCGGGCCAGTCGTAGCGTTCCATTCGCTGCAACGAGCCCGGCGTCAACCGCTTCTCGCCCGACTTGAATCGCGCGACACAGCGAACAAGGAAATGTTCTGCCAGCAGGGCGATATCCCCGCGGCGCTCGCGCAACGGCGGCAGCACGATATGCATGACCTTGAGGCGATAGAGCAGATCCAAGCGAAAATCGCCGCGCCGTGTCAGCGCTTCGAGGTCTGCATTGCTGGCGGCGACAATGCGCACATCGGCTGACCGTGCCTCGCCGGAGCCGAGCGGGCGGTATTGCTGATCCTGCAGGAAGCGGAGAAATACAATTTGCGCCTTGGGTGTGAGTGCATCGATCTCGTCGAGAAAGAGCGTTCCGTGGTCTGCATGCGCGACGACCCCAGCCTGCTCCGACTTGGCGTCCGTATAGGCGCCTTTGCGATGGCCGAACAACTCGTTCTCCATCAGCGTGTCAGGAAGGGCCCCGCAATTCAGCGGAATGAATGGATGATCGCGCCGAGCGCCGCCATAGTGCAGGGCGCGCGCCGCCAATTCCTTGCCGGTGCCGGTCTCGCCCTCGATGAGCACAGGCGCGTCATTGCGCGCGACCTTCGCGATGAGCTGGAGGGCGGCACTGAATTCGGCGGACCGGCCAATCATCGCGGCTGCACTGCGTGCGTGGATGTAACGCCGTTGCGTGGGCTGCAGGGATCATGTGCCGTCGACAATTGGCCCATGGCAGACTTGCTCCAAGCAAGCGCTTATCCTTGAGCAATGCACGCAATGCACCTTGCATCACAGCCGGCTCTTCGGAACAATTTGTGCGCTCGGCCTGTGGCCCCTGTCGCGCGCGCCCAACTCAAGTTGACATCGCGCGCTGAATGCATTGCCCCTGCCGAGCAAGAAACAACACTGAACTGATGCAAGGATGCTACCATAGACCGAAAAGCAAAAGCAAACAGTCCTTTGATGATGAAGTTCGACGTAAGTACCGATGGTTTCGGAAGAAGCAGCCGTTCCCTGTTATTTGGCGCATCTCGAACACTCAAAAATGACCAGCAAAGCAGGTAAATCTAGGGTATTCGATCACCACCATTGCCCGCCGAGAGCGCCGCGCGCGAACCTTCCCTCTGTTTTCCGTGTCAATGTGCACCCGCGAGGAAAGGTTTGATTCTCGAAGACTGGTGCTCCGCAAACCCACGACCTTCACTTGAGCGCGGAATGGGAGTTTGCGGTCTGACGGCGGAGCCCGGCGGCGAAACATCAAATTTCTCCTGACATGGACGCCGCTCAACGCGCGCGAGAGCGCGCTCAAACGCAAAGCCGCAGTCCTTATACTTGATACTGCTCGCCGATCAGGTTGCCGCACAAACTCCGACTCTTGCTTGGGCGCCGAAGTGTAGGTCTCCGCTCTGGAGGTAGAGACGGGCGCTGAAAGAGGCGGAATGTTCCCTGATCTGAGTCTCTTCGAGAGCAGCAGAGAATGGCCGGCGCACAAAATTACCGCGCAGTGCGGCGGTTTTCGCGCCAGGTTCTACGATTCACAGTTCGGCAGAATTGGAGTGGTACAGTCGGGTGGGATCGAACCACCGACCTCCGGATCCACAATCCGGCGCTCTAACCAGCTGAGCTACGACTGCCCGAAAGGCGCGGGAAAATAAGTGCGGGCGGCGGCGAAAGCAAGTTCCGGGGCCTTGCCGCCCGGCGAAATCCGGCTATGGTCCCCCGCCTTCCTGGGACAGGTGGCCGAGAGGCTGAAGGCGCGCGCCTGGAAAGTGCGTAACGGTGATGAGCCGTTCGTGGGTTCGAATCCCACCCTGTCCGCCAGGTTTCAGCGGTCACCGGCGCAAGCCCGCCGACGCCGATGGCCACGTTGGCCGGTGCTTCCTCATTCGAGCTTGGCGTCGAGCGTGATCTCCGCATTGAGGAGTTTCGAGACGGGGCAGTTCTTCTCGGCATCTTGCGCAAGGCGCGTGAATTCCTCATTCGATAGATTGGGGACGGACGCGCGCAAGGTGAGCGCGGACCGGCTGATCCGATAGCCCTGCCCTTCGCGGTCGAGCGTCACCGCCGCTTCGGTAGTGAGCTCTGTCGGCGTATAGCCGGCCATCTGCAGCCCGAAGGCCAGCGCCATGGTAAAGCATCCGGCGTGCGCCGCGGCGATCAGCTCCTCGGGATTCGTCCCCTTCTCGTTTTCCATCCGTGTGCGGAATGAATAGGGCGAGTTGTTGAGCACGCCGGAATCCGTCGAGAGCGTGCCCGAGCCGTCGCGTCCGGTTCCGTGCCACTGAGCTCGTGCCTTGCGAATCATGGAAGCCTCCTGTTCTGCAGCCCAATTCATCTTATCACGCAACGGCAATCCTTCGTTTGCACTATCCGGAGCGGCGCAACCGAGGCAGGCGAAGCTTGCGGAGTTCTGCAGGCAGCCGTTCCGCAGCCCAGCGGCCGAATTCGCGCGAGAGGACATAGAAGCTAGGCGTGAAAAGGAGGCCGAATGCCGTCACACCGATCATTCCAAAAAAAACGGCAATGCCGAGCGCCTGGCGCATTTCGGATCCCGGTCCCGTGTCGATCACCAGCGGCAAGGTGCCGAGAATGAAAGCCACCGACGTCATCAGGATTGGCCGCAGGCGCTGTCGCGCGGCCAATTCTGCGGCACCGTATTTGTCGAGCTTGTCCTCTTCCTCGCCGCGCTTGGCGAACTCCACGATTAGGATCGCGTTTTTCGCCGCAAGCCCCACCAGCACGACAAGACCAATCTGCGTCAGGATATTGTTGTCGCGGCCCAGAAGATTCACGCCGAGCATCGCCGCCAGCAAGCACATCGGCACGATCAGGATGACCGCCAGCGGCAGCACGAGGCTTTCATAATTGGCGGCCAGGAGCAGGAAAATGAACACCACCGAAAGTCCGAACACCAGGATGCCGGTGTTGCCGGCCTGCTTCTGCTGAAACGCCAATTCCGTCCATTCGGTGGCGAAGCCCTGCGGCAGAATATTCGCAGCCAGCCGTTCCATGGTCGCAAGCGATTGTCCGCTCGAATAGCCGGGCGCGGTGTCTCCCTGCACCTCCACGGAAGGATAGAGGTTGTAGCGAACCGCGCGCCACGGGCCGCTGTCGTTCTTGAGCGTCATCACCGCGTCGAGCGGCACCATCGCGCCGGAGGCCGAGCGCGTCTTCAGCCGCCCGACGTCCCCCGTCTCGGACCGGTGCGGTGCATCGGCCTGCGCCGTGACCCGCCAGGTGCGGCCCAGCAGATTGAAATCGTTGATGTAGGTCGAGCCCAGATAGGTGCCGAGGGTGGAAAAGACATTCTGCACAGGCACACCCAGCTGCTCGGCGCGCTCGCGGTCGATGTCGGCATAAAGCCGCGGCGTGTGCGTGCTGAAGGTGGTGAAGACACGCTGAAGGCCCGGCGCCCGGTTCGCCGCTGCGATCAGCCGCTGGCTCACGTCTTCGAGCGCGCGCCAGTCCGGACCGTTCCTGTCCTCCACGATCATCTTGTAGCCGCCGCCGGTGCCGATGCCGCGCACGGGTGGCGGCGGCACGATGAAGATCGTGCCGGCGGTGATGGCGGAAAGCGCCCGTTGCAGTTCTGCACTTATCTTGAGCGCGCTCTCGCGCTTGCCGCTTTCCTTCAGCGGCACGAACATGGCTGCCGCGTTCGGCGCGTTGGTGAACGTCGCGCCGTCGAACCCGGCAAACGCCACGGTTCCCAGCGTGCCCGGGTTTTTCAGTGCGATCTGCTGTGCTTGCCTAAGAACTTCGTCGGTGCGCTGCAGCGACGCACCCGGCGGCATCTGTATGACGCCGATCAGATAGCCTTGGTCCTGCGCCGGTATAAAACCGACCGGCGTCGCGTAGAGCCGCCAAACTGCAAGGACGATCAACACCACATAGGCAACGCCGACGATTGCCAGCGCGCGGATGGCGCGCGCGGTGAAGACGCCATAGCGCGTCGAAAGATTGGCGAAGCCGGTGTTGAAGCCGCGCGAGAAGCGCGCGAGAAGCGAGGGTTTGCGGCCCGGTTCCTCGCTCACATGCGGTTTCAGGATGAGCGCGGCAAGCGCGGGTGAAAGGGTCAATGACACCCAGCACGAGATGGCCGTCGCCGCAACGATGGTGAGCGCAAACTGCTTGTAGAACGCGCCGGAGATGCCGGGGATGAGCGCGGTCGGGATGAACACGCCCATCAGCACCAGCGCGATGGCGATTAAAGCGCCGGACACCTCATCCATGGTGCGGTGCGCGGCTTCGCGTGGGGAAAGCCCCTCGTCGCGCATCACCCGTTCGATGTTTTCGACCACAACAATGGCGTCATCGACCACAATGCCGATCGCCAGCACCATGCCGAACAGCGAAAGGTTGTTGAGCGAGAAACCGAACGCGGACAATGCCGCAAGTGAGCCGACGATCGAAACCGGAATGGCGATGATCGGCACCAGCGCCGCCCGCCAGCTCTGCAGAAACAGCAGCACCACCAGCGCAACCAGCACGATGGCTTCGAACAGCGTGCGTTCGACGGCCGAGATCGATTTCGCGATGTATTCGGTCGGATTGTACGGCACCTGGTACATCATGCCGGGCGGGAAGGTTTTCGAGGCATCAGCCAGCTGCGCCAGCACGGCCTGCGCGGTGCTGAGCGCATTGGAGCCGGGCAGCTGAAAGATTCCGATGCCGACCGTGGGGTTGCCGGAGTAGTAGGCGTTGATGCTGTAATCCTGGGCGCCAAGCTCGACCCGGGCCACATCGCGCAGCCGCGTGAGCCGGCCCTGATTGTCGGTCTTGAGGATAATGTCGCGAAATTCCTCGGGCGATGTCAGGCGCCCTTTCGCCTGGATGCCGAGCTGGAATGCGGTGCCGCCGCGGTTGAACGGCGCCTGTCCGACCGCACCCGCCGTGACCTGCGCATTTTGCGCCTGGACCGCGGCAACGATCTCGTCGACGGTGAGGTTGAGCTCTTCCGCCCGGTCGGGATCGATCCAGATGCGCATACTGTAGTCGCGGGCGCCGATGACGCGCACATTGCCGACGCCATGCACGCGGGAAAGGCGATCCACCAGCTGCAAGGTGGCGTAGTTTGAAAGATATTGTTGCGGCAGGCTGTGGTCTGGCGACACCAGCGTGGCGACAAGCAGCAGGTCGGGCGAACTTTTCGCTACCACGACGCCGATCAGGCGGACTTCATCTGGAAGCCGCGGCGTCGCCGTGGCCACCCGGTTTTGCACCAGCACCTGGTCCTCGTTGATGTCCGAGCCCGGAGCGAAGGTGACCGTGATGGTGAGCGCGCCATCGCCCGTCGAGGACGACGACATGTACAACATGTTTTCGACGCCGTTGATCTGCTCCTCGAGCGGCGTTGCGACCGTCTCGGCCATGGTCTCCGCAGTCGCACCTGGATAGCTCGCCGTGATGGTGACCGTGGGTGGCGCGATCTCGGGATATTGCGCCACCGGCAATCCCGGATAGCTGACCGCGCCGAACAGCACGATCAAAATCGCCACCACCGCCGCGAAGATCGGCCGGTCGATAAAGAAGTGCGGCAGCCGCATCGCTCGCCTACCGTGGCGTTGCTTGCGACGACGGAGGGGCCGTGAACGGCTCTGATTGTGGCGCCGTATCGGCCGCGCGCGGCATCAGCTTCGTCAGCGTCGCGTCCACCTGCACGCCAGGACGAAGGCTCGCCAAGCCGTCGAGCACGACCCTGTCGCTCGCCTTCAGACCGCTGCGGATCACGCGCAGCCCGATGACGAGCGGCCCGGTCTCGACTTCGTGCGCCGCCACCTTGCCGTTGCCGTCCACCACAAACACCAGCCGGCGAGCCTGATCGGTGATGATGGATTCATCCGGAACCAGCATCGCCTGGTAGGCGTCCGACGCCAGCAGCCGCGCCCGGCCGAACATGCCTGGCGTGATGAAGTGGTCGGCGTTGTGAAATTCGGCCTTGGCGCGGATGGTGCCGGACTGCGGATCGATGGCGTTGTCGACAAACACCATCCAGCCGCGATGCGGATAGCCGCTTTCATCCGCTAATTGGATTTCCAACGGATTGGGAGACACGCGAGACGACGGGCGCCGCCCCATTTTTTCCTCGCGCTGGTATTTCAGAAGAAAGCTCTCGGCACCCTCGAAGTTGAACCAGATGGGATCGAGCGTCACCACGCTCGTGAGCGCGGTCGTGTTGGCCGTGACGATGTCGCCGATGCTCACCTTGCGGTCGGAGGTGCGCCCGTCCACGGGCGACTTAACGGTGGTGAATTCGACATTGAGGCGCGCGCTTTCGACCGCGGCTTTCGCCGCTTCCACCTGCGCTACGGCCGTCTGTTCTGCCGCGACGCGCGCATCATACTGCTCGCGGGCGAGCGCATCGGCGGCGAGGAGTAGTTTTCCCCGCTTCAAGTTGGCGATCGCGTCTGCCAAGGTTGCTTTCGCGTTGTCGAGGTTGGCGACCGCCTGCAGATACGCGGCGCGGAACGGCCGTGGATCGATGATGAAGAGCGGCTGCCCGGCTTTGACGTCTTGCCCGTTGCGGAACAGCACCGTTGCGATAGCACCCGAGACGCGCGGCGTCACCGCTACGTCCTGAACAGCCTGGAAGCGGCCGACGAAATCGTCCCAGTCGATTACCTTTTTGACGATGGGATAGGCGACGCTGACATGCGGTTTCGGCGGTGCTTCCGGCGCACCTTTTCCGCAGGCAGTCAGCCAGACAGCCGCAACAGCCGGCGCAAGGACCCTTCGCCTTGTGCTCCAGGGTGAGTGGCGCATTTCGCCTTTGCGCGCCAAAGCATCTCCTCGCAAGCGCCTTTGCGAGGCTATGACATTCGGCGGAGCCGGTCGAGGCCCGGTCATTCTGGAAAAGGAGGCCTGTGCTTCCTGAGTCTTTCGGAATTTGCATGCGCGGCTCGTTGTGACGGGCGGCTACGGCCATAGCCGCGCCTATGAGTTCGTATTCGGGTGCTTCACACGCCACGCTCTTGCGAACACCGACCCCTCCCGTCCTCATGGAGAAATGACAGCGGACCCGCTGATGCCCGCCGCTTGGGTCATCGTTTGCGAAGGCCGCAAGGTGCTGCTGCTCCAGAGCATCGGCGAGGGTTGCCGTTTCGTGAATTGGAAGACAAACATCATTTAATACCTGCCCTCTCGTTCTTCCCAGCCACCCTCGGTCCCGATCCAAGGCATTGCAGAGACGCCCAAGCGGAACTTGACAGAATCCGCGACGCAAATCGCAATAGGCCAGACGCAGAGCATTACGGTTGACAAACCTATTCCGATGTATCCTGTATCGGACAGTGATCGCCGATGAGGACGGTACGGTCGAGTACGGTCGAGTTTCGACCGGACGTCTACGGGCGGGATGAGACGCTGCTGGCCGGTAGGCCGGCAGCGCCCAGCGGGGATCGACGCGATCCATTTGTTGGTGTCGACCGGGCGCCTAGCGCGCTCGGCTAACAATGGGCGTTGATACGATGAGAAAAGTTTGGCAACGGCGCCAGATTCTTGGCGCGGCAGGAGCGGTTGCGTGTGCGGGCGTTGCAAGCCCGGCGATCGCCAGTATCGGCAAGACGAACGTCAGAGCGCTGGCGCTGAACAATCTGCATACCGGTGAGCGCGCGAAGATCGACTACTGGGTGGACAATGCGTATGTGCCGGACGCGCTGCAGGCGATCAATCATCTCCTGCGCGACTACCGCAACAACGAAGTCCATGTGATCGAGCCCAAGCTGCTCGATCTGGTGACGTTGCTTCATCGGCAGGTTGGCAGCGCCGTCGAGGTGCAGGTGATCTCCGGCTATCGTTCGCCGGCGACCAACGCGGCGATGCATGAACGTAGCGCCGGGGTCGCCGCCCACAGCCTTCATATGAAGGGAATGGCGATGGACATTCGCCTCGGCGATGTGGCGCTGGATCGGCTGCATAGCGCCGCCGTGGCCATGCGCGCCGGCGGCGTCGGCTATTATCCGACGTCCAACTTTGTCCACGTTGACGTGGGCAGGGTGCGCTACTGGGGCGGCAGCTAGTCCTCGTCGGCTCCGGCGATCGCTTCCAGCGCTTCGCGGTTGCGGATATCGATCGCTCTGCGGCCCAACACCGCATGATACCGTTGTTCCTGAACTCGGTCAGCGCGCGACAGGTGGTCTCGATGGTAAGGCTTAGTAGCTTGCAACTTTCGCGAGCGATCAAAAACCATCGCCGATTGTCGTTTTGCCTTCCCGCGGATCGGCATGGAATCACTGACTGGAAGCCGGGCAGTCCGACTTCGCGAACTTGCTGCGCAACTTTGCACGGGATTGGGAGGCCTTCTTATCAAAACGCTTTGCCAACGACTTCTTTCAACGCCTTCCGAGGATAGGAGGCGGTGTCGGCCAGCCCCCGAATCGGCGGTAGGATCACGCCGGGGGCATCATGACAGCAGATTCGAAACCTCGAGCGGCAACGGCAAGAGCGGAAGAGATTCGTGCGTTGGCCGGCGCTCGCGCGCTGCCGCCGCTGCTGCTCGTCCTTTACCACTATCACGAGGCGCACGGATATCAGCATGTGCGCCTGTTCGATGTGTTCGTCGCCAAAGGCTATCTGTGGGTTGAGTTCTTCTTCGCGCTCAGCGGATTCATTTTGATTCACGTCTATGCGCCGCGCGCGTTTCGCTACACGGAATTTCTCAAGGCGCGCCTGGCGCGGCTCTATCCGCTGCATCTGGCGACTTTGCTCGTCATGCTGGCGATGGTGATTTTCTTCCGCTGGCTCGCGGCGATAGGCGGCTACACCTCGATCTACGACCTGCCCGCCTATCATCCCTACACAAGCTTCTGGAGCTTCATCGGCAACCTGTTCCTGGTGCAGGCGTGGCATCTGTTTCCGCGGCTGTCGTGGAACGGCGTGTCGTGGTTCCTGAGTGTGCTGTGGTTCCTGTGCCTAATCTTCCCCGGCTATCTGTGGATCGCGCGTGGGACGTGGTGGCGCGGTGTGCTGCTCGTGCTCGCGGGCTCTGCGATTCTGTGGTGGCTGATCCACTGGTCGCCGCACGTCGGCCTCGACATCACCTACGACTGGGGCATCCTGCGCGGCATCGCCGATTTCGGTATCGGCGTCGGGCTTGCCGTCCTCTATCGCGAGCTGAAGCCATTGGGCCATGCGCTTTCCACGCACTGGCATTCGCTGGCGCAAGCGCTCGTGTTCGCGACCTTTCTTTACGCGATCTATCACACCGGCTGGTCGCACACGCCGAAGGACTATTGGGTGGTGCCGCCGCTGATGACACTGCTGTTCGTGCTGGCATTCGACCGTGGCGCGCTCGCCTGGGTGTTGCAGACGCCGCTGTTCCGGCTGCTCGGCGAATGGTCGTTCGCTATCTACATGGGACAGACCACATTCCTGCAGCTCTTGCGCGTGTTCGAAGCCCGCGTGTATCCGAACCCGGCGCCATCGTGGACCGAGGCGATCCATATCCTTGAGCCCGTCGTGCTGCTTCTCTGCTGCGTCGCATGGGGCGCGGCGCTCTATTATTGGGTCGAAGTCCCCGCCGGCAATTGGCTGAAGCGGCATTGGTTGTCTGCAAAGGGAACGGCTGTACGGCGCGCCTGATCTAAGCAGCCTGTGGAAGGTAATGCAGAACCATCAAATCTGACGCGGCGCATGGAACGAGGGCATATGCGCGGCCCTGATCGTCGCTGAATTCCACCAGCACGTGACGTTCGTCGAGCTTCTCGACAACCGTTCCCACCTGACCGCGCGCGAGTTCGTTTTCGGGCCGATCGACGAGAAGGGCTACGACGTCAAGCAGGACCGGGTTTTTCTTTACGCTCGTCATCACACAATCCAACACGTTACGAACCGCGGAGCTGTCTCTCCGGCTCGAATTATCCAGATGGATGCTATCACAGCCTGCTTGCCTTGTCGCGCAATCGGAATATCAACGCGCCATCGCGATCCGAACTCATCCGAGATCTGTTGCTCCGCCTCTGCGGTAGCAAGGCCGGCCAAGATCGCCTCACGGAGCCAAGGACTGTACATCCGTTCGATGCCAAGCGCCTGGCGGAACACCCGCGCCTTGTGCCGTCCGCGTGGATGCGCCGGATTGAGGCAGTAATCGGCGAGCTTGCGGACATCCAGAATTGCGCGCTCAAAATTCTGCAATCGACTCATGCGCCCATACTAAGGACGGTCCGGGCTGCCGCAATCCGGCCGTAGAAACTTGCGCAACCACGGCCCCGTTCTGCTAAGAAGCCGGCAGCGACATTGAGGAGGTAATCATGACCATTCGCTTCGACGGCAAGGTTGTCATCGTCACGGGCGCCGGCGGCGGGCTCGGCCGTTGCCACGCACTGGAATTCGCCCGTCGCGGCGCCAAAGTCGTCGTCAACGATCTCGGGGGCGCGGTGGACGGCACCGGCGGCGGTTCGGCCGCGGCGGACGCGGTGGTGAAGGAGATCAAGGACGCCGGCGGAACGGCGCTCGCCAACGGCTCCTCTGTCACCGACGATACGGGCGTGGCCAACATGGTGAAGCAGGCGATGGATGCGTACGGCCGCATCGACGTGCTGATCGCCAATGCCGGAATCCTGCGCGACAAGAGTTTCGCCAAAATGGAGCTCAAGGATTTCGACGCCGTCATGGCGGTTCACGTGATGGGCACCGTGAAGCCTGCCAAGGCGATCTGGCAGATCATGCGCGATCAGCAATATGGCCGCATCGTGGTGACCACATCGTCGACCGGCCTTTACGGCAATTTCGGCCAGACCAATTACGGCACGGCCAAGCTCGGCCTTGTCGGCTTCATGAACTCGCTGAAGTTGGAAGGCGCCAAGGACAACGTCAAGGTCAACGCGATCTGCCCGGTGGCCGCCACGCGCATGACCGAAAACCTGCTGCCGCCCAACATCCTCGAAATGATCAAGCCGGAATATGTCACGCCGGCGGTGGTGTTCCTGGCGAGCGATGAGGCTCCCACCGGCGCGATTATCTCGGCCGGCGCCGGCGTGTTCTCATCGGCGCAGATCATGGAATCGGCCGGCGTCAATCTCGGCCACGACGCGACGGCCGATACGGTGGCGGAATACTGGTCGAAAATCTCCGATTTCGCCGGCGCGGTGCATTTCGATGCCGGCAACGCCCATGCCGGTCATCTGCTGCAGCGGCTGCAGGATAAGCCGGCGGCATAGCGCAAAAAGAAGAATGGCCGGGCGCCCCGACGTCGCCCGGCCATGTTCTCCCCGACTAGACGCGTTCGTCAG
>DASYBT010000122.1:0-6298 GCA_036500585.1 Rhizomicrobium sp. | reverse complement strand
CGACCGCGTCCCCAACCTGGATATCGCTGAAGCTGAGGCCGACGCCGCACTCCATTCCGTTGGTGACTTCACGCGCGTCATCTTTGAAGCGCTTGAGCGAGGTGAGCTTGCCTTTGTAGACTTGCTCGCCGTCGCGCATCAGGCGGATCTCGGAATCGCGGCGCAGAACGCCATCGGTAACGCGGCATCCGGCGATGGTTCCGACCTTCGGGATTTTGAAGACGTTGAGGACTTCGGCGCGGCCGAGGTAGTTCTCCTTGAAGACGGGCTCGAGCAGCCCCAGCATGGCTTTGCGAATCTCGTCCTGCAACTCGTAGATGATCGAGTGCAGCCGAATCTCGACGCCGTCCTGCTCGGCCAGATCGGCGGCCTTGCGCTCCGGCCGCACGTTGAAGCCGATGATGATGGCGTTGGAGGCCGAGGCCAAGAGCACATCGCTCTCGGTAATCGCGCCGACGCCGGAGTGAATGACCTTGATGCGAACTTTCTCGGTCGACATCTTCTGGAGCGAGTCGGCGAGCACCTGGACGGAGCCCTGCACATCGCCCTTGAGGATGAGCGGCAGTTCCTTGACGCCTGCCTGCTTGATCTGCTCGGCGAGGCCTTCGAGAGACACGCGCGAAGACTTGGCGAGCTGCGCCTCACGCTCCTTCATCTTGCGGTACTGCGCGATGTTCTTTGCCTTGTCGCGGTCGGCGGTCACAAGGAACGTGTCGCCCGCATCGGGCATGCCTTCGAGGCCAACGATCTCGACTGGAGTGGACGGCCCAGCCTCGTCGATGGCGCGCCCACGGTCGTCGAACATGGCGCGGATTTTGCCGAAGGTATTGCCGATGATGAAGCTGTCCTGATTACGGAGGGTTCCATTCTGCACGAGGACTGACGCGACGGCGCCGCGTCCGCGGTCGAGGCGCGCTTCAATGACGGTTCCGACGGCGGAGCGGCCGGGCGTGGCCTTCAGGTTACCGAGATCGGCGACCAGGCAGACCATTTCGAGCAGCAGGTCGAGGTTGGTGCGCTTCTTTGCCGAGACATCAACGAAGACGGTGTTGCCGCCCCAGGCTTCTGGAACAAGGCCGCGATCGCCGAGTTGCTGCTTCACGCGGTCCGGCTGCGCGTCCGGCTTATCGATTTTGTTGACGGCCACAATGATGGGCACGTTGGCTGCGCGGGCGTGGTCAATCGCTTCGACGGTCTGCGGCATGACGCCGTCGTCGGCAGCGACGACGATGATCACGATGTCCGTGACCTTCGCGCCGCGCGCACGCATGCGCGTGAAGGCCTCATGGCCCGGCGTGTCGAGGAAGACGATTTCGCGGCCGAAGGCGGGTGAATCGGGTTTGCTGATGCGGACCTTGTAGGCTCCGATGTGTTGCGTAATGCCTCCGGCTTCGCCGCCGGCAACATCGGTTTCGCGGATGGCGTCGAGCAGTGACGTTTTGCCGTGATCGACGTGGCCCATAACGGTGACGACGGGTGGACGCGTGACCTCATGCTCGTCAGGGTTTTCCTGCGAGAGAAGATTTTCGATGGCTTCGTTCGCCATCTGGTCCTCGAATGTGATGACCTGGGTGTCGGCCCCGAACTGGTGCGCGACATCTTTGACCAGTTCGGCGTCGAGCGACTGGTTGACAGTGACAAACACGCCACGCATAAGCAGCGACGCGATCAGGTCCTTGCCGCGCACCTCGAGCTTTTCGGCAAGATCTTTTACGCTGATGCCTTCCGTCACTGTAATGGTGCGCGTGATGGGCAGCGGCTCTGCGGGAACCTGCGCTCCGCCGAATCGCGACGGCGGCGCAAAACCCTTCATCGGGCCTTCTTTAGTCTTCGGATACTGCTGCCGTCCGCGCCGCGAATTGGGGCCGGGGCGCTGCGGACGCGGCGCTTCGCCGGGAGGGGGCATGAGTCCGGGCGCTCCGCCGGGGCCGGGGCGCTGGCCGAAGCCGGGGCGTGCGCCCATCCCTGGACGCTGGCCGAAGCCGGGACGCGCGCCTGCGGGCGCTCCGCTTGGTGCGCTGCGCGTGGGATGCATGGGGCGGCGCGCTCCGGGACCTCCGGAAGGGCCGTTTTGCGGGCGCTGGAAATTACCTGGGGCTCCGGGGCCTGCGGGACGGCGATCGAAGATGGGGCGTCCGCGCTGGATGCCACCGGCGGGCGAGCCTGTTCCTGTTCCACCGGGGTTCGGGCGCTGCGAGACCGGTAGCGGCGGAGGAGCAGTGTAAACAGGGCGCGGGCCGGTCTGCGGCATAATCACGCGACGCGGCACGGATGGTTCGGGGACAGCAGAAACGGCGGCAGCGGACGCTTCCTGTGCATGTGCGGCCACCGGAGCGGCGGCTGGCGGCGCAACAGATGTCGGCGCATGCGCGGCAGCAGGAGCCTTCGCAACAACGGGGCCAGACGGTGCTGCAGCTGCGACGGCGGGACGCGCCTCGGCGGATGCTGGCGCGGGCGAGCCGACGGGCGGCTTTACTACAACCGGACCGGCGGGCGGCTTCGCGGCGATAGCCGGAGTCTGCGGCGTTGGCGGCGCAACGATGGGTGCGGCAGCACGTGGCTGCGGAACGATTCTGCGCGGCGCAGGCTTGGCGGCTTCGGCAGCAAGAGACGCTGGAGCTGCTGCCGGTGCAGGCACAGCGGCGTGAACAGGCGACGCGGCGGCAACGGCCGGCTTTGCCGGTGCGGGAACCGCGGCATGCGCCGGCGGCGCAGCCGACTCCTGCTCCTTCTTCTGCAGGATGGCCTTCAGCACATCGCCGGGCTTGGAAACTTTGGAGAGATCGATCTTGGGTCTGGGCGCAGCTTCGACGCGCGAGGCGCCGGACAGTCCGGACTTGCCGCGCTGGAGCTGAACGCGCACACGCTCGGCCTCATCTTCTTCAAGCGAACTGGAGTGCGTCTTCTTCTCGGTAACACCGACAACCTCGAGAACATCAAGAATCGCTTTGCTCTTGACTTCCAGCTCACGTGCTAAATCGTTGATTCGAACTTTACTCATCCGCCCCTTTGTACCCTGACCGTTGCCTGCTAGCTGCTCATTGCGAACTCCCGGCAGTGGGTTATGCCTCTTCTATTATGGCCCGAAAAGCCGCCTTTTGCGCGGCGTATCGCGTGCCTATGTGGTTTGGACGGGCGCATTTTTACGCGCCGCCCTCCGGTTCCCGGTCTTTCTCTTCGCCAAGCTCGCCGGTTTCGGCCAGATCGGTGTCCTTAACCGCGTTCTCTTCGAGCTTTTCGCTCGTGTCCTGCCGTCCAGGAACAACCGGCTCCGCGCCCTCGTCTTCGATGTCTTCCCCGATTTCCGTCATCTCTTCGATCTGCCCCTCGGCCACATCGTCGTTGATCAGGCCCGTCCCGTCTTCCGCGGGCGGCTCTTCGCCTTCCTGGGTCAGATCGAGCTTGAGCGCATCCTCTTCCTCTTCCAGGCTCGCGTCCGATGCCGCCTTTTCAGCAGCGTCATCGGCGCTGGCAACCAGGACTGGGCGCTCCTCGCCCGGTTCGTACTGGCCGAAGTAGTGGCGAACAGCGGTGCTGATCTTTTCGAGGGTCTTTTCCCCGATGCCTGGAATCTCTTCGAGTTGCTCGGGCGTCATATCGGCCAGTGCCTCGACGGTCGTGATGCCTGCGGCGACCAGCTTCTGGATGATGCCCTCGCCCAGCTCGCTGACCTGCTCGATGGCGGTAGTCGTCGCCGCGCCAAAGCCCTGCATTTGCTGCTCGACCTCCTGCCGCTTCTCCTCTTCGCTCTTGATGTCGATCTTCCACCCGAGGAGCTTGGCCGCCAGCCGCACGTTCTGACCTTTCTTGCCGATGGCCAGCGAGAGCTGAGTATCATCGACGATCACCTCAAGCTGCTTCTCGCTCAGATCGGTGATGCTCACGCGGCTTACCTTGGCCGGTTGCAACGCCTTTTCGGCGAAGGTCGTAATCTCCTCGCTGAACTCGATGATGTCGATCTTCTCGCCGCGCAGCTCGCGGATAATCGATTGCACGCGCATGCCCTTCATACCGACGCATGCGCCGACCGGGTCGACGTCCTTGTCGCGCGACATCACGGCGATCTTGGTGCGCTCGCCCGCCTCGCGTGCGATGGCGCGGATGGTGACGGTGCTGTCGTAGATTTCGGGCACTTCGCTTTGGAACAGGTTCTGGACCAGTTCGGGCGCGGCGCGCGAAACGATGACCTGCGGCCCCTTGGCGGCGCGGTCCACGCGCAGCAGCACCACGCGTACGCGCTCGCCCACGGCAAACTGCTCGAGGCGCGACTGTTCGCGGCGCGGCATGCGGGCTTCGGCCTTGCCCAGATCAAAAATCACGTCCTGCGGCTCAATGCGCTTGACCGTCGCGTTCAGGACCTCATTTACTCGATGGTTGTATTCGTTGAATACGGTATCGCGCTCGGCCTCCCGCACCTTCTGGAAGATCACCTGCTTGGCCATCTGCGCAGCGATGCGCCCCAGCACGTCCGTCGGCTTGTAGTAGCGAATCTCGCCGCCGATCTCGACTTCAGGCGCGAGCTCGCGCGCCTCTTCGAGCGTGATCTGGTTCACCGGGTCTTCGATCAGCTCCGGCGTCTCGACGACGGTCTTGTAAACATAGGCGCGAATCTCGCCGGTTTCCTTGTCCAGCTCGGCGCGCATGTTTTCCTGCGTCTTGTAATACTTGCGCGTTGCGAGGGCGATGGCGTCCTCGACGGCTCCGACGACGATCTCGGGCTCAATGCCTTTGTCGCGGCTTAATACTTCGATGGTCTGGTAAAGCGGGCTTGCCATAGTTTTTCTCTCAAGTATTTTCCGACGCTGCGGCCGGGTTCAAAATTAAAATTCCGGAATCAGGTTGGCCTTTTCGATATTGGCGAACGCGATCTCCACGTTTTCCTGATTCGCTTTTGCAGCGGCTTTCTTGCTTTTGCCCTTTTGTTTCAGGGCGCTAAGGTCGAGCGTAACGGTCTGGGTGTTCACCTGTGTGAGCCTTCCCTGCCAATGCCGGTTGCCTGCGACTGGCTCAAAGGTCTGTACCTTCACCAGGCTGCCCGCGAAGCGCTGGAAATCAGCCAGCGTGCGCAGCCTGCGATCAAGACCCGGCGACGAAACCTCCAGTGTGTACTCCGCGCCGGGGATCAGATCTTCCACGTCGAGCAAGGTTCCGAAATCGCGGCTGAATGTCGTGCAATCGTCATGCGTAACCCCGGAGAGCTGGGCTATATTCGTCGCTGCGGGGCCGTGCGGCTCCTCGCTGTTGGTCGCGGGTTTGGAGCGCTGCTTCTCGTTCTTCTCGATATAGACGCACAAAGCGCGAGGCTTCCCGGCGCGGTAGTCAACATCGACCACGTCGAGGCCGTGCGAGGCGGCGACGCGCTGCGCGGCGGTGCGAATTTCATCAAGGTTCAAAGCCATGGCCAATCCATGTGGACGAGATCTGCTGAGTTTGTTGGCGGAGTTTGCGGCCAAATAAAAAGTGGGCTGTTAGCCCACTCATCTCTCCGAGGCCGCCGGTTGCTCACGGAACAGGCCTGGATAAACTCGTCTGCGATACCAGAATACCGCGTTTCGGTTTTGCTTTCAAATGGGGTTGGGGGGTGGGATACTGGGGCGATACGGGGTTTCTGCATGGGCACGGCCAGAACCTTCTCGCCAATCCGGTCACGCGTAACGCCCGAAGAGGTGTGTACTGCTGTACAGCGTCTCGTGGCGGCAATCGATCCCCTCAGGATCGTCGCCTTCGGCTCCCGGGCCAAGGGAACGCAGCGGCCCGACAGCGATCTGGATATCGCGGTGATCTTTGACCCGAACTCTCCGCTTCGACCAACAACCAAGTTGTGGACCCTCTTCGACGACTTAGAGATGCCGGTGGACATGCTGGTCATCGACGAGCCTAAGCACTTGTGGCTGGCGACTTCGATTAATAGCGTTCACCATTCGATTGCCAAGGAGGGCGTGGTGCTGTACCGGAAAGGCGGAGATGGACGCGCAGACACAGATGCTGTTGAAAAAATCAGCCGAGGATGAACAAGCGATAGTTCTTGCGGAGCTACCGCGGACGCTGTTTGGATTTCATGCGCAGCAAGCTGTAGAGAAGCTGCTAAAGGCTTTATTGGCGGAGCACCGCATTTCCTATCCCTGGACTCACAATTTGAAAGATCTCGTGAAGTTGCTGGCTAAAGCCGGAGAAGCACTTCCGCCGACTCCATTGGCGATTATGGAGTTTACGGCGTTTGCTACTGTCTGGCGCTATGACAATCCTCCCGACGATGTGTTTCTTGACCCAGCAAAGGCCATCGAGACGGTCCGGATTA
>DASYBT010000121.1:0-34028 GCA_036500585.1 Rhizomicrobium sp. | reverse complement strand
CGTCTCCGCGTGAAATTTCCTGTAGAAGCCTTCCCCGATGACATCACGTCACCTGACATGAGATGTTCCAAGCATCTGAGGTGAGTCGGATTTAAGCAATGAAGACGAGGCCATTTCTGGGTGAAGCGACGGCGACCTTTGCGGAAGCTTTTCCGCATATTGGCAGCTTCACGATAACGGTGGATCAGGGAGATGCTGTGTGGGGTGAAGCTGCGCCGGGCTATCGAAGCGCATTCTTCAATGAGAACTATCCGCCCCCACCGGTGATTGGATGCACCAATCGGCGTTGCCATCAAGGTGGTCTTCGATTCGAGGCACTCATTCCCTGGTCGGGCAGCGAATTGCCGTATGACTACGAGAACAAATTTCCATGCAACGGTCACGAAGGTTCGCCGAAGGGTCGAAGAATAGGTGCGCGATGCATGAACACCTTTCGGCTCAAGATGCACTTTGAACGAAAGGCCTGAGCCGCTGCGCCAGGCGGATCATCGTCCGATTCTAGAAGGCGGCGGCGGATACCCGGCGAACATCACGAGTTGGCGTTTAAGCAACCTGCTCGGCCGCGGCTGCAACGAAGCGCGAAGCGGGAAGATGCGCGGTAATCGTCGTGCCGACGTTTGGTTTGCTGTTGATGGTGATGTCGCCGCCATGCAGCTTCATCAGTTGAAGTGATATCGGGAGTCCCAGGCCTGTTCCCTTGTGTTCGCGTGCAACCAGGGGATCGTTGCGCACCTGTCCGAATGGCTCCAGCGCAACCTCGATGTCGGCTTGGTTCATGCCGATCCCGGTGTCGTTCACACGCAATCGCAGTTCGTTGTGAACGCATTCGGCCCGTATGGTCACGGTGCCGCCGTCGTGGGTGAACTTGACGGCATTCGACAGGAAATTGAGCAGGACTTGCTTGAGGGCACGCGGGTCGGCTCTCAAGAGCGGAAGGCCCAACGGCACTTCATCGACAAGTGCGATCTTGGCCGAACTCGCGCTCGGCCGGATCACCCGGATGCAATCGCCGACGAGTTGGCGGATATCCAGATCGCTTTCATCGAGTTCCAGCTTACCGGCGTCAAGCTTGGAGAGGTCCAGCACGCCGTTGATGAGTTCCAGGAGGTACAGGCCGCTGTTGTGAATGTCGGTGGCATACTCGACATATCTGGTACTGACCGGCCCTAGCATCTTCTGGGCGATCATCTCGGAAAACCCCACAATGGCATTCAGCGGCGTTCGCAGCTCGTGGCTCATATTGGCGAGAAATTCCGACTTGGCACGATTGGCGCGTTCGGCCGCATCGCGATGCTCGATCAGACTGGCTTCGTCTGCTTTGCGCCGGCTGATGTCGCTGAACCAGGAAAGCGACGCAAACTCTCCGCTCCATCGCACCAAGGCGGCACGGGCTTCGACCCACAGATAGGTGCCGTCTCGTCGCATCAACCGGACTTCATATTGGGAGATTTTCTTTTCGCCTGAGATGCGCTTTCGCACTTCCTCCATGACCAAGGGAAGATCGTCTGGGTGGACGCCGTCGCTGAGTTTGGTACGGCCCGAGGCGATCAGTTCTTCGACACTGGCGTATCCCTGCATGTGAGCGCAGGCCGTGTTGACGTACAGGCATTTGGAAAGGCTGCTTACGATGATCCCATCCAAAGAATAATCGACGGCTTGGCGCATCTGGCGCTCTGCACTTCTTGCGGCGGCCGCGTCGTCCCGCTCGAGCGTGAACCTGGTGTGTTGGTCTTCCATGCCCTGGATGGTCACCACCACCGGAATCCACCACTCGGCACCGCGGCTGAACCGTGCCCGAACGCTTACATTTCGGCCGACATGGTTCTGGCACCAATCGCGGTTCAGCAAGAGCGGCTCGATATCCCGCGGGTGAACGAGATCAAACAACTGGTCGCCGGGCTCGAGGGGGTGTGCGAGCTTGATCTCGCCCTGCTTGTCGACAATTTCGGCAATTGTCCCCGACAAGTCGGCAATCAGGATTGCGCGCGCAGGATCGCGATCCTCTTCCCTGGCAGCAGCAGACTGCAGCTCCATCGATCCCGCACTTCTCTTGAATGTGGCCTTCGGCACACACTGGGCTGCGGTGACATTAGCGTGCCGTGCTTAATCCTTTCTCACTGAGGGAACCTGTTAATCGGAGGTTAATACCTCTCGCCTCAAAGCCACAACCGACGCGGCGCGCGTGCATTCCGGCAACACTGCTGAGCGGACCATATGGCCCCGCTGTGCTGCCGAGGAAAGCGAACTGATCCGCTAGTGCGGGCGAAGGCAGCTTAGCGAGCCGATGTTGTTCGACCCGTATTGCACAAGATTGGCCGGCCCTGCCGCGTGCTGCACGATGATCGGCAGATAGATGTAGCAGATGGTGCCGTCGCTCGGATCCCGCCAGCGCTGGATGAGCGTGTCGCGCAACGGTCCGGCATATTGCGCCTCGAGCTGCATATGCGCGATCGGCGGCATGGTTTGCCGACCGGCCGCGGGGCTGTAGCCAGTCGTCCGGGCCTATGCTAGTGAGGCCCCCGCGGTCGTCATTCGCCGTCGTCGGGGCAGCGAAGCGGGCGCGAGTTCGGGGATTTTTCATGCAATTTCGCCTTAGGGCGGCGCGCCTGGCGCCGCTCGCTCTCGCGCTTGCCGGTTCGGCCGCGCTTGCCGCCACGCCCACGGTGACCTTGTCACCCACCCTCAACCATCCTCAGGGCACCACTCAGGTCAGCGGCACGGGCTTTGGCTTCAACGAAGCCGTCGACGTGTATTTCGACACGGCCGACGAGATGCTCGTCGTCACCGACTCGTCGGGCAACTTCAGTGCGCATACGCTGGGCGTTCCGGCGAGCGCGCCGCCGGGAACGCATTGGGTCACCGCAATCGGCCGCAAAGACGGCATTGCCGCGCAGACCGTCTTCCTCGTGCACACGCGGTGGAACTCGCACGGCTTCAACGAGCGGGGGCAACGCCGCAACAGTTATGAAAACACGATCGATGCCTCCAACGTCGCCAGCCTCGATGTCGCCTGGAGCGCGGCAACGGGAAATCTTGTTTTTTCGTCTCCGGCGGTGGCCCAGGTCGCGATCCCCTATAATCCCTACGTCTTCGTCGGATCGTCCGATCACAACCTCTACGCCTTCAATTCGACCGGTGCCGTCGCGTGGAAGAAATCGACCGGTGGCGCCATCTTCTCTTCTCCGGCCATCTCCTCCACCACCGTGTATGTCGGGTCTGAGGATGGCAAGCTGTACGCCTTCAAGGCCGGGACCGGCGCGTCGGCGTGGACGTCGCCGGCAACAACCGGCGGAGCCATCGACTCCTCGCCGGTCGTTGCCAACGGTATCGTCTATGTCGGATCCGAGGACGCGAGGCTGTACGCGTTCAAGGCAGCCGACGGAACGGCCGCGTGGGCGTCAGCTGCGTTGACCGGAGGTATCATTACGTTTTCCTCGCCGGCTGTCGCCGACGGGATGGTCTATATCGGCTCCCTCGACGGCGAGTTGTACGCATTCGACGCCACAACCGGCGCCCAGGTATGGGGGTTCACAACGTCCGGTCAGATTGTCTCAGGTCCTGCCGTTGCGGGCGGCGTGGTTTATTTCAGCTCGAACGATCACAAGATCTACGCTCTGAACGCCAAGACGGGCCTGCAGAAATGGGCGGTGACCACGGGCAGCCTTGCCAGCTCCAGCCCCGCCGTGGCGAACGGAGTTGTCTACATCATGTCATACGACCAAAAGCTCTATGCACTGCGAGCGAGCGACGGCGCCACCCTGTGGACCGGCACGCTGACGGGAGGAGGATACAGCGGCCCCGCGGTGGCGAATGGCGTTGTCTATGTCGGCACCGACGGATACGACATGGAAGCCTTCAATGCTGGCGGCTGCGGCACTGCCACGTGTGCGCCGCTGTGGACCGCTGCGACTGGCGGAGTCGTCTATTCTTCGCCCACCATTTCCGACGGCATGCTGTATTTCACCTCGTACGATGGAAGCCTGTATGCCTATGCGCTCAATGGCGGCAACAACGCGGCGTACAAATTCCGCAGGCAAACGCAGCCACCGTCCTACGCCTCGCTGCATCCGGATTTGCGGCTGAAGCCGGTGCAGCACTGACGAGCCGGGATGGTCGGACAGGCTGCGGGCGTTGGCGGTTCTGTGCCGCTCCGCGACTGAGCGTTCTGGCGAACTTCCGTCTAGTGCGGGCGCAAACAGCTCAGCGAGCCGATATTGTTGGATCCGTACTGCACGAGATTGGCGGGGCCGGCTCCGTGCTGCACGATAACCGGCAGATAGATGTAGCAGATGGTGCCGTCGCTCGGATCGCGCCAGCGCTGGATGAGCGTATCGCGCAACGGCCCGGCATATTGCGCCTCGAGCTGCATGTGGCCGATCGGCGGCGCTGCCTGCTGGCCCCCGGCAGCCGTCTTGGCGGATGACTCCGCGGGACCGTCGGTCTGGGCGACGCGGCTCTCCAGCGCCATGCCCAAGGCAATCGCCCCCGCAACGATGATCACGGCTGCCACTCCCAGATAAAGGGTTCTGTTCTTAGGGTTCATGTCAGAACTGATATCCCGCGCCGACGCTGACGCCCGCCCCGCCGTGGCTGTCGAAGGTTGCACCCGCTTTCAGCGCCGTGTGGTTGTCGTTGAGCAGCGCAGACCCGCCCACCGCCATGCCTTCACTGCCGCGCCAGCTTCCGAAGCCAGCGCCGATCATGAAATGGCCCGGCGAGAAGGCCTGCGGAATGCCGGCGACGGCCAGCGCCGCTGCCGTGCCGCCGTCGGCCCGCTTGTTGGCCTGCGACAGGGTGCTGTCGAGCTGGCCGAGGTTCACCGCGTCGGTGGGATCAGTGCCCGCCGCAACGTTGGTGATGCGGCGCGCGCTGCCGTCCGAACCGACCGAAACCGTGTTCGCCTGGTTGGCAACCGAGCCGGAGCCGAGCGCCACGGAATTCTCCGCCGTCGCCGATGCACCGTTGCCGATGGCGACACCGCCGGTGGCTGGCGCATTCGCATTGGTGCCGACCGCGACCGAATTGCTGCCGCCGGCCGCGGCATTGTTGCCCATCGTCACGCCGCCATTGTCGCCGATGCCCGGCGCCGCCGGCACGTAGGAGCCGAATGAGAACGGCGCGACCGCGTGGACCGCCGCCATCATGTCGAATAGTTCGCCGCCATTGACGGCATCCGTGCTGTTCGCCGCAACGTCACCATCGGCAACATTGACGATCTTCCGCTCATGCCCCGGCGATCCAACCGACACCGTGTTCGCCGTATCGGCGATGGAGCCTGCTCCCAGCGCCACAGAATTATAGGCGGTCGCCTGTGCGTTCGCGCCGAGCGCCATGCTGTTGTTGGCATCCGCCGCCGAACCGTAGCCGAACGCTGCGGCAGCCCGTCCGTCTGCCAGACTGTAGGCGCCGTCGGCGGTGCTGTGGATGCCGCTGGCGTCGCTGAGATAGCCCTGCGCAACGGCATAATCGCCGCCGGCGCTGCTGCTGGCGCCCTCGGCAACGCTGCGCAGCCCGCCGGCACTGCTGTTGGCGCCCTCGGCGAGCGCCAGCGTGCCGCTTGCAGTGCTGCCTTCGCCTTCCGCGACCGCGCTGTTCCCGCTTGCCGTGCTGTCCGCACCAAGCGCGAGAGCGCCCTTGGCGTCGGCCACGCTGTTGTATCCGAATGCGGAGCCGAACTTTTGGCTCGCCTGGCTGAGTGGACCGACTGCGCTGCTGAGATTGCCATCCGCTTCACTGAGATAGCCTGCGGCCAGGCTGCGCGTGCCGTTGGCGGTACTTCCGTTGCCGAATGCGGATGCGGCAAGGCCGGTCGCCTGGCTCTGCGAACCGACCGCGGTGCTGCCCGTCTGCGTCGCCAAGCTGTCGAAGCCTTGCGCCATGCTGTAATCGCCCAGCGCCGCGCTGGTGTCGCCCATGGCGACGCTGCTGGCCCCGACAGCCACGGCGCCCGGTCCGAAGGCGGAAGAGCCGAATCCGCCGGCGAGGCTCGACACGCCCATTGCGGTCGCGCCGGGCGCGGCTGCGAGAGCGCCGGCGCCAACGGCCGTGCTCAGATCTCCATCGGCTTCGCTCTGATAGCCCATTGCAGTGGCATTCGCGCCGCTTGCCGAGCTGAACGCGCCCGTGGCGGTGCTGAAGCCGCCGGTGGCCTGTGCCATGTCGCCGAGGGCAACATCGTCGCCGCAGCCGCAACCGCTCGGGTCTCCGGCGACGCTGCCGGTGCCAATGGCGATGTCGAACGGATCGATTGCATGCGCGCCGTTCTCGCCGGACACGCCGTTGGCACCGCCGATGGCGATGGACTCATTTCCGTCGGCGATCGCCCCGTTGGAGACGCTGCCGTCGGCACCGCCGATCGCGACAGAGCCGTCGCCGTTCGCCGCGCTGAACGCACCGCCGGCGAAACTGTAGTCGGCCCGCGCGACGCTCGCCTGGCCGAGCGCGGTGCTGTCCAGACCAAGTGCCTCGCTGTTCGCACCCAACGAAGACGCATAGCCGCCGGTTGCCTGCGAGTTGTAGCCGACAGCCGTGCCGTCATCGGGAATGAAGGAATCGCCTGGACTGCCCGCCACGCTGCCGGCGCCGAGCGCGGTGTCGCCTGCAGTGTACGCGGTCGCGCCGTAGCCATAGGCTGCGCTGTAATCCCCCGAGGCGCTGCTGGTTGAGCCGCTCGCCACCGCTTCCGTGCCCGCGGCGCTGGCGCCCGCGCCGGTGGAATTGTCCTGGAAATAGGTGGTGCCTGTGGACGACAGCCCCGCGTCGCTGATGTCCGATTGAACGCTGCTGACGTTCTGGTTGGTGGTGTAGAGTTGGCTGCCGTTCACCGCATCGGTCGAGGTGGAGGTGAGATCGCCGGCCGCCACATTCTCGATCTTCCGTTCGTTGCCGACCGAACCGACGGACACGTTCCCGTCGGTCGAGACCGAACCCGCACCCAGCGCCACGCCGCCGTCTGCAGAGGCGGATGCGCTTTCGCCCAGCGCCAGCGAATTGCCGCCGGTCGCCTGCGCGCCGTAGCCGACGGCGGTGTTTTCGGTGAGCGTGCTGTCGCCGAACGATCCGGCCTTGCTGTTCGCTCCAATGGCAACATCGCCGTTATTGATGGCTGTCGCCGCCAGGATCGCACTGTCGTCGGCGCCGCCAATGGCGACGGAGTTGGCGCCGCTCGCGTTGCTGAAAGCGCCGATCGCGGAGCTGTAGAGCCCGCCGGCCGAGCTCGCGCCGCCGACCGCTGTCGCATAGTCCGCCCCAGCATTACTGCTGGCGCCGAATGCGGAGCTGTAGAGGCCGCTGGCGCCGCTGCTCGCGCCAAATGCCGAGGCCTGATCATTGCTGGCCGTGCTGCTGTCGCCAAAGGCCGAGCTGGATTCGCCGCCTGCGTTCGCGAAGTCGCCATAGGCCGCGCCGTAGTTGCCGCCGGCGTCACTGAAATATCCCAGGGCGGAGGCGTACGTGCCCGTCGCCTTGCTCGATTCGCCTACGGAGGAGCTGTAGAGGCCGCTCGCCAGCGCTCCGTCGCCGAACGCCGAACTGTAGCTGCCCGTCGCCTGCGCGTCATTGCCCACGGCAGTGTTGTACGCGTTGGTCGTGTCGGTGGATGAACCGGCGACGCTGCCGTTGCCCATGGCCACATCGCCCGCATTGTAGGCCGTGCTGCTTTCGCCAAAGGCGGAACTGCTGTCGCCGTACGCATGGCTGAAATCGCCATAGGCGGAGGCGTGGTCCGCCGTCGCGCTACTGGAATGACCATAGGCCGAGCTTTGCTGCCCGCTCGCCTTACTGCTGGCGCCGACGGCAGTGGCGCCGCCGTTGGATGCCTCCGCGAGATCGCCCATCGCGGTGCTGCTGGAGCCGGTCGCGCTGGCGAAGTCGCCGATCGCCGAGCTGAATTCGCCGGAAGCATTGCTATGCTCGCCAAACGCGGAGCTCTCGCTGCCGATCGCGCTCGCGCTGTTGCCCACGGCGGTGTCGTTGAATCCGCTGCCGCCGCTCACCCCAGCGGTGCTGCCGGTGCCGATGGCGACACCGCCCTGATTGTACGCGATTGCGCCGTTGCCGTTGCTGCCATTGTCGCCGCCACCAATGGCCACCGAGTTGGCACCCGCGGCGTTGGCGTCGCTGCCGAGCGCAGCGCCATATCCGCCGGTGGCCTGCGCGCTGTTGCCAACCGCAGTATCATCCACCTGGTTGTTGTAACTGCCGCTGGTGCTGTCAAATCCGGCGATGCTGCCGTTGCCGACCGCGACATCACCCGTATTGTAAGCCGTGCTGCTTTCGCCGAACGCGGAGCTGCTGTCGCCGTACGCATGGCTGAAATCGCCATAGGCGGAGGAGTGGTCCGCCGTCGCCTGGCTGGAATGTCCGTATGCGGAGCTTTGCTGGCCGGAAGCTTTGCTGCTATAGCCGGCAGCGGTGGCGCCGCCATCGGTCGCTTGCGCCAGATCGCCGACCGCGGTGCTGCTTGATCCGCTGGCCAGCGTCGAATCGCCCAGTGCCGTGCTGTAGCCGCCGGTCGCGTTCGCACCCGTGCCGACGGCGGTGTCTTCGATGATTGAAGAATCGCCGCTCGCTCCCGCGACGCTGCCGGTCCCGATGGCGATGTCACCAAGACCGTACGCCTGCGGTGCCGAGCCCCCTCCCGACAGGCCGCTGCCGATGGCGATGGAGTTTGCGCCTGCCGCATTGGCCGAGTAGCCATAGGCGGCACTGTAATTGCCGCCGGCGCTGCTCGAGGAGCCACTGGCGATCGCTTCGGTACCGGTGGCACTGGCCCCGGGGCCGCTTGAATTGTCCTCGAAATAATTGATGCCGGTGGGCAAAAGGCCGGCGTTGCTGATGTCCGACTGAACGCCGGTCATGTCAGTTTGCAAGGTGCTGACGTTCGAATTGGTCGTGTACAGCTGGCCGCCGTCCACCGCATCCGTCGAGCCGGACGACAAATCGCCCGCGCTCACATATTCGATCTTGCGCGTGCTGCCGGAGTGGCCGACCGACACATTGCCGTCGGCCGATGTCGAGCCGTAGCCGAGCGCAACGCCGTTCGCCCCGGAAGCAGATGCGCCTTTTCCCAGCGCGGTCGCATCCGCCGCGGTGGCACTCGCCGCGTCGCCGAATGCGGACGATTCCGTCTTCGTCGCTTGGCTGCCCAGACCAAAGGCGGCGCTGTCATCGCCACTTGCGTTGCTGTCGAAGCCGCTTGCCGTGCTGGTGAAGCCGCTCGCCGTGCTTTGGGCGCCGGTGGCCGTGCTCTCGGTGCCGCTCGCTGTGGCGCCGTCGCCGAACGCTGAAGCATATTGGGCCTCTGCCTTGCTGCTGGCGCCGTAAGCGGCGCCGCCATAGCTATTCGCCAAGCTGTTGTAGCCATAGGCCTCGCTGAACCCGCCACTCGCCTGCGCACCATAGCCGACCGCCGTATCGTTGGCTGTGACGCCCCCGCTCACCCCCGCGACGCTGCTCGTGCCGATGGCGATGTCGCCGGAATTGTAGCTTCTGGCACCGAATGTCGAAGAGTTGTCGCCACTGCCGATGGCGATGGAGTTCGCGCCCGCCGCATTGGCATTGTAGCCATACGCGGCGCTGTAATTGCCGGCAGCGGTGCTCGAGGCACCGCTAGCGATCGCCTCGGTGCCAGACGCCGTCGCGAAGGTGCCAGTGGAATTGTCCTGGAAGTAGCTTGTCCCCGTGGGCGTCAGTCCGGCGTTGCTGATCGCCTGATTGGTGGAATAGAGCTGGCCGCCGTTCACCGCATCGGTCGAGCCGGACGACAAATCGCCGGCTGATAGATATTCGATCTTGCGCGTGCTGCCGGACGAGCCCACCGACACGTTGCCATCGCTTGAAAACGATCCCTCTCCCAGCGCCACACCGTTGGCTCCGGTTGCGCTTGCGCCATAGCCGATGGCGGTCGCGTTGGTGGCGGCGCTGCCGCTGCTCAAACCCGCGATGCTGTTGGTGCCCATGGCGATGTCGCCGGAATTGTAGCTCTTGGCGCCGGCCGTCGAAGTGTTGTCGCCACTGCCGATGGCGATGGACTGCTGCCCAGCCGCGTCGGACGTGTAGCCGCTCGCAACAGCGAAATTGCCGGTCGCGTGGCTCTCGGTGCCAAGGGCCGTGCTGTAGTCGCCGCTCGCCGTGCTGTCTAAGCCAAAGGCCGAGCTGGAGTCGCCGCTCGCGGTGGCGTAAAGGGAGCCAAAGGCCGAACTCAAATACCCGGTGGCGCTGCTGTCCCAACCGCACTGTATGCCTAATGCGGGGGGCGCGTTATCGCTGCTCCCGCAATTGTTGGTCCAGTCCGCCGACGCCTGCTGCGGCAGGAGCGCGAGGCTCGCCGCGCCGGCAAGCAACAGTGCTCTCAGAGCGCTTCGCGAACTGGAAAGACGGCGCACGGCAAACGCCGCGCGCGCATACGCTACCACCGGGACCATGAAACCCCCACCGCCACACGCCCGGTCCGCCACCCCAACTCAGGCGCCGTGCAGCACTATTGTTGACACAGCGCGACGCAAACGCCAACGGCATTTCTTCGTCGGGCCGAAGGTTCAACCTGTTGTTGTTGCAGGAAAACTGCCGCCGATCTTTTGATCGTGCCCGCTGCAGCAGCGACGAGGATTGTGGTCCGGAACGAAATTAACACAGGTTAGTTTGGTTGAGCGTGGCTGACGCTCGCGGCTCCTCCGCCAAATAGCGTCATACGGAGAGGGCGGCCCACCCCGACGCGGCTGCCCTCTCCTCCACGCCCGCGCGAAACGCCCTGTGCCTTGTGGTACGCTCCCCATACGGCAACAGGGATGTTCCTGTTGCGCAATTGTGGGGGAAAATCCATGACACGCACGAAGATGACGCTGGCCGTCGTGGCCTGGACTTTGGCAATGACCGCTTGGGCGCAAGCCGATGAGACCACAATTGGCTACAATCAAGCGCCGGGCACCTGTACCAAACCCATTGCGATACCGGCGAACAACAAGCCGGTCTTGATCTTGGGAGCGCAAATCAACGGGGGGGATCGCGGCACTGGACAGGTGACACTCATTCGGACCGGCACTGGGGCTAACCAAATATTGTATTGGTCAGGCTACGATGGATATCACGGCCTCGAAACCGGCTTCGCCTACGCGGGCGGCGTCGGCTACCGTCTCATGTACCTGGACGGCGGCGGGTATGTAGATGTCGAGTCGGCCGCTTCGACACATATTCAGGTTTGCAATTCATCCAGCAACGCCGCCGGCGACGCGGCAGGCTATCTGACCTTCATGTATTGAGGAGGTTCGGCGGACGCACCGTTCATTCGGGAGTCCGCCCCCACCACTATCCGGGTTGATCCACCTCAATGCGGACGCGCGCCGGAGCTGCCATAAGGGCGGCCTCCTTGTGGTAGGCGTTGCCGCCAGTCTTGCCCCTCGACGTGAGGCTGGCGGTATTCACACCTGGCGATGGTCTTGATGGGGCGACCTTGAATCTCTGCTTCCAACGGTTCCGCGAACGACGCGATTACTATCTCAGACAGGCAGAGGAAGTCGAAAACCTGGCCCGTGAGATTGCAGACCCGATAGCAAGGCGGTCATTCCATGATGTTGCGGCGGCATGGCGGAAGCTGGCCGATACCGCTGTCTCAGTCCCCACCACTTCCTCCTAATTCCCGGCGGTTTCCGGTATCCGGCAACGCATCCCGGTGGCGTTTGCGCCATGATATACCGGACTTTCGTCCCTCCAATCCGCTCTGACGCCACGCGGCCCGGCCGCTCAATGCCAGCCCTTATTCTCGACGTGGTGGGCAGAAAGCTTGGAAATGTGATGGTCTTATTCCCATTTGTTCGACAGTTAGTAGATAATAGATCGGATCATCTTGACTTCATCGTCGTAATATTCCTATTCTTGCGCACAAAGGAGAAACGAAGATGTCCGACTCGACCCCGGCCCAATGGGCCCATGTTTTCGCCGGCAAGACAGAGCGCGAGCTCCACGAAATCGCCACGCCACTGGACCTGCCCCAGGAGCAGGCGATGGCATTTCGCCTGGCGCGTCGCGCCGCGATCGTTGAGGCCGGCAAGGCCGAACATCCCGCGCATGCGCGGGTTGAGCCCTTGGCTGAGACGGCAATTGCGGCAGCGCCTGAGCGAGCTGCAACCGAAACCGCCGACGAAAACATCCCGCAGAAAAACGAGGCCGCAGCCAGCGACCATGCTGCAGCGCTCGAGCAGCTGACACAGGCTTCCGTCACGTCCCACTCGCGTCCGTGGAAAGAGGCGATTCCGTTCGTCATCCCCCAGGGCCCGTCGGAGGAGATGCTGGAGCGGCAGCTCGCCTCGTGTGCCGGGCTGATCGACCACCTGGCCCAGTACATCGGCCGCTACGACAGCGACGTGCAGGCGTGCCTGAATTTTGCCGACCGCATCGCCTCGCTGATGAAGTCGAGTGCCGGAGTCGCCAAGGTGGTCGGCCGCCTGCGCGGGCTGGCGCCCGACGAGACGCGCCACCGCGTGCTGGTCGAATACGCGCCGCCGGGGGGAGGGGTGCTGCAAGGGTGACTTCAACGATCAAGATGTTGCGCCCGGAGGATGTCTGGCATCCACGCATAGGGGCGCCGCCCGGCAACCGGAATCGGCTGAAGCATGGCCGCTTCACTCAGGAATGCCACGCGCTCCGGAAGGCGATTGCCGACTGGCGCCGGACCACGAAGGCGCTGACGGCGCAGGCCGAGCGCGAGCTTGCGGTCAGGGAAGCGGCACGCCAAAACGCCGGCGCAACATCGGATTCCCTCAGGCATGGCCGCGCTCACGCTTCATCCCGGCAAGAGCACCTTGGCGTTCTGGCGCCGGATCGCGGACGGCGCCGGCCCGCTCGCGCTGGCGGACGAGGCCTGGCCGGCGATCGAGCGGTCGCGCGCACTGGTGGAGGCGGCACTTGCGTCCGACCGCATCATCTATGGCGTCAACACGGGATTCGGAAAGCTGGCGGGCACGCGTATCGCTGCGGACGATCTGAAAACCCTGCAGCGCAATCTGGTGCTCTCCCACTCCGCCGGTGTCGGCGAGCCGCTCGGCCGCCCGATTGTGCGGCTCACGTTGGCGTTGAAGATCGCGAGCCTGGCGCGCGGGTTTTCCGGCGTGCGTCGCGTGGTTGTCGAGCGCCTCCTCGATTTTTTGCAAAACAACCTGCTGCCGGAGATTCCGGCGCAGGGCTCGGTGGGCGCTTCCGGCGATCTCGCGCCGCTGGCGCATGTTGCGTCCGTCCTGATCGGCGAAGGGCGCGCCACCTACAAGGGCGAAAGCCTGACGGGCCGCGACGCGCTACGCCGCGCGGGACTTGGGCCAATCGAGCTCGAGGCCAAGGAGGGACTGGCGCTGCTCAACGGCACGCAAGTCTCGACCGCACTGGCGCTGCACAATCTGTTCGCCGCGGAATCCAATCTCGAGGCGGCGTTCATCGCCGGCGCGCTGGCGACCGACGGGATCAAGGGCAGCGACACGCCGTTCGATCCGCGCATCCATGCCGCGCGCGGGCAGGAGGGGCAGATCGAGGCGGCGGCGACCTTGCGCGGCCTGATGGCCGGCAGCCAGATCCGGCAGTCGCATCTCGCCTGCGAGCGCGTGCAGGACCCCTATTCCATCCGCTGCCAGCCGCAGGTGCTGGGGCCTTGTCTCGACACGATCCGCCATGTCGCCGGCGTGCTTGCCATCGAGGCGAATGCGGCGACGGACAATCCGCTGGTGTTCGAGGATGGCGCGGTATTATCCGGCGGAAATTTCCACGCCGAGCCGGTGGCCATCGCCGCCGACACGCTCGCGCTCGCCATTGCCGAGACCGGCGCGCTCGCGGAACGGCAGATCGCGCTGTTGATCGATTCCTCATTGAGCGGACTGCCCCCGTTCCTGGCGCGCCACAGCGGCCTGAATTCCGGATTCATGATCGCCCATGTGACGGCGGCGGCGCTGGCGTCGGAAAACAAGTCGCTCGCCCATCCGGCATCGGTAGATTCCCTGCCGACGTCGGCGAACCAGGAAGATTTCGTCTCCATGGCGACGTTCGCCGCCCGCAGGCTCGGCGCGATGAATGCCAACACCGCGTCCATCCTCGCCATCGCGCTGATGGCTGGCGCCGAAGCCATCGAATTCCATCGCCCGCTGAAGAGTTCGGCAACTCTCGAACAGGCGCACGCCGCGATCCGCGAGCAGGTGCCGCCCTTCGAACAGGACCGCGAGATGGCACCCGCCATCGCCGCCGTGCGCGGGCTGATCGAGGCGCGGGTGTTCGAACCTTTTGTCAAGGAATTGGACCTGCCGTCGCGCCATTGAGGGGCGGCGGGCCCGGCCGTCTCTCTATCTCTTAACCCGGCATTATCGGGTGTGGCGCTCATAATCGTGCCGTCGCCGAGGTTGGGGCTCGCGTCACTCGTTCGAGAACTCCATGCAAGGGGGGCTAGCCGCCTTTCGATGATCTCCTATGCGATCCGGCGTGGCCTGGGCGCCATCCCGACCATGCTCATCATCGTCACTGTCGCGTTCTTCATGATGCGGGTCGCTCCCGGCGGCCCGTTCGATGATGCACGCCGCCTGCCGCCGGAAATCGAGCACAACATCCAGGCGGCCTACAATCTCGACAAGCCGGTGTACGAGCAATACGCCGTCTACATCGACCGGTTGGTGCACGGCGATCTCGGCCCCTCGTACAAGAACAAGGATTTCTCGGTCGGCGAGTTGATCGGCGTCGGCCTTCCCGTGAGTGCGGAGCTTGGCTTCAGTGCGATCGTGCTGGCCATCCTGCTGGGTGTGACGTTGGGCACCGTGGCTGCGCTGAACCAGAACGGCGCCGTCGATTTCGGGGTGATGTCGCTTGCCATGGTCGGCATTACGATTCCCACCTTCGTCACCGCACCGGTTCTCACCCTGATCTGCGGCATCTATGGTCTGAGGCTGTTCGGGCTCGATCTCACCTTGCCGGTCGGCGGCTGGAACGGCGGCGCGCTGCCCAACCTGATCCTGCCCGTGACGGTTCTGGCGCTGCCGCAGATCGCCATTATCGCCCGCCTGGTCCGCGGCAGCATGGTTGAAGTGCTGCGCTCGAATTATGTGCGCACGGCGCGCGCCAAGGGCTTGCCGAACCGCCAGGTCGTGTTCCGGCACGCGTTGCGGGCGGGACTCCTGCCGCTGGTGAGCTATCTCGGTCCTGCCATTGCCGGGCTGCTGACCGGATCGCTCGTGGTGGAGACGATCTTCGGCATTCCCGGCATCGGACGCTACTTCGTGCAAGGCGCGCTCGACCGCGACTACACGCTCGTGATGGGCGTGGTCATCTGCTACGCGGCCTTCATCATCCTGCTCAACCTCGCAGCCGACCTCATCTATGCCGCGCTCGATCCGCGCGTGAGGTACGAACGATGAGCCTCGAGGCGACCCTTGCCGCGCGCGCCTCGCTGATCGAGCGCGCCCAGTCGGTCGAAGGCCGCAGCCTGTGGATCGATGCCCGCCGGCGGCTGCTGCAGAACAGGCCCGCCGTGATCAGCATGATCATTCTCGGCGCACTTACGCTGCTGGCGGCATTCGTTCCCCTGATATGGCCCTACGACTACTCGGCGACGGACTACGACCTGGTGAACTGCGCGCCCGCGTGGTGGCCGGGCTTCTCTGCCTGCACCGCGCATGGCCTGCACATCTTCGGAACCGACGCGCTCGGCCGCGACCTCTTCATTCGCGTGCTGTATGGCGCGCGGATGTCGCTGTCGATCGGGCTCGCCGCGACAATCATCAGCCTTCTCATCGGCGTCACCTATGGCGCCATCGCTGGCTTCATCGGTGGTCAGGTGGACGAGGTCATGATGCGGATTGTCGATGTGCTGTATTCGCTGCCGTACATCTTTCTCGTGATCATCCTGATGGTGGTGTTCAGCCGCAATTTCCTGCTTCTGTTCATCGCCATCGGCGCGGTGGAGTGGCTGACCATGTCGCGCATCGTCAGGGGCCAGACGCTTTCGATCAAGCAGAAGGAATTCATCGAGGCGGCGCGCGCCGCCGGTGTCGGTGTCTCCACCATCATCCGGCGCCATATCATTCCCAATGTGCTCGGCCCCGTCGTGGTCTATGTCACCCTGACGATTCCCACCGTGATCCTGGCGGAGACCTTCCTCTCCTTCCTCGGACTGGGCGTGCAGGAGCCGATGACATCTTGGGGCGTGCTGATCTACGACGGCGCGAACCAGATGGAGACGGCCCCGTGGGCGCTGCTGTTCCCCGCCGCCTTCATGGCCGTGACCTTGTTCTCGTTCAACTTCATCGGCGACGGCCTGCGCGATGCACTGGACCCGAAGGATCGCTGACACATGGCGGAGCCGATCCTGCAGGTGCGCGATCTCGATGTCCGCTTCTCGACGGCGGACGGCGAGGTGCATGCCGTCAAGAATTTGAGTTTCGACGTTTGTGCAGGCGAATGTCTCGGCGTGGTCGGGGAATCCGGTTCCGGCAAGACCCAGGCGTTCCTCGCGATCGACGGCCTGCTCGCCTCCAACGGCCGGGCAACGGGAAGCGTCAAGTTTCGCGGACAGGAAATCCTCGGCCTGCCGCAGCAGGAGCTCAATCGCCTGCGCGGTTCCAAGATCACCATGGTGTTTCAGGATCCGCTTACCTCGCTGACGCCGCATATGACGATCGGCGCGCAGATCATCGAGTCCTTGCGAATTCACCAGCATGTGCCCCACGCCGAAGCCCGCCGGCGAACGCTGGAAGTTCTCGATCTGGTGCGCATTCCCGAGGCCGAGAAGCGGATGGACCAGTTTCCGCATCAGCTATCGGGCGGCATGCGCCAAAGGGTTATGATTGCGATGGCGATCGCCTGCGGTCCCGACCTCCTGATCGCCGACGAGCCGACCAGCGCGCTGGACGTAACGGTACAGGCGCAGATCCTCGATCTCATGCGCGACCTCAAGAAGGAACTGCAGACGGCCATCGTGGTTGTGTCGCACGACATGGGCGTGATCGCCGGCATGGCCGACACCATTCAGGTGATGCGCGACGGGCACATCGTCGAACAGGGAGCGGTCGACGACGTCTTCTATCGTCCGCAGAACGCCTACACGACAGCGCTGCTCGATGCGATGCCGCGGATCGACAAGGCGAGCCGTCCCGGCCACCCGTCGCTGGCTGCCTTGTCGACCATCGGAGCGGAACGGCCGCTTCTCGACGTCGAGGATCTGAACGTCCACTTTCCCATCAAGATCGGCGCGTTCCCTTTTCGCCAGACCAAGTTCCTGCGCGCGGTCGACGGCGTGAGCTTTTCGCTGCGCGAAGGCGAGACGCTCGGCATCGTAGGCGAGTCCGGCTGCGGCAAATCGACCTTGGCGCGTGCAGTTCTGAAACTCCTGCCGAAGACGATCGGCCGGGTGGTGTGGTGCGGCCGCGATCTTGACCGGATCACCGATCCGGCCATCCGCAAGCTGCGCAAGGAATTCCAGATCGTGTTCCAGGACCCGCTGGCTAGCCTCGATCCGCGCATGACCGTGGGCGAGTCCATCGCCGAGCCGCTTCGGACGTTGAACCCCACGCTGACCAACGAGCAGGTTCGCGCCCAGGTCCGCCACATGATGGAGCGGGTGGGCCTCGATTCCATTCTGGTCAACCGCTATCCGCACGAATTTTCCGGCGGGCAAAACCAGCGCGTCGGAATTGCTCGCGCCATGATCGTCCGGCCCAAGCTGATCATCTGCGACGAAGCGGTGAGCGCACTGGATGTTTCGATCCAGTCGCAGATCGTCGATCTGATCCTGTCGCTGCAGGCGGAATTCGCCATGTCGCTGATCTTCATCAGCCACGATCTGTCGGTGATGCGCCACCTCGCCCACCGCGTCATGGTGCTGTACATGGGACGCGTGGTGGAGCTCGGCGACCGCCACGCGGTGTACGAAGATCCGCGCCATCCCTACACGCGCGCGCTGATCTCCGCCGCGCCGCTGCCGGACCCGAAGGCCGAGCGCGCCAAGACGCGCATCGCGCTTTCGAGCGAACTCCCCTCGCCGCTCGACAGCCGCGCGCCGCTGACCTTCCTGAAATCGCGGATGATCGACGATCCCGAGGCCGAGCAATACCGGCCTGAGCTGATCGAAGTAACGCCCGGCCATTTCGTCGCCGAGCACGACCCGATTATCAGTCCGGCGCCCCCACCGATGCCTGCGCCCCCCGCACGCGGCCGAGAGCTCATTTCACACGCGTAACCTTGTACAGCTTGGCCGAGTCGTTGATCGTGATGTTGTAGCTGCCCAGCAGGCCGCGCGTGATTGTCACCTCGTTGTCGGCCGCCTTCGACTTGAAATGCGCGCGATCGGCGTCGCCCGGGATCTGCCGCCAAACCTGGCCATTGTCGAGGAACAGAATGAACTGCCCGAACGGCGTGAAGGCGACCTCCGTCACCCCGGCGCTGATGCCGTCGATCTCTTCATGCTGGCGCGCCTGGTCGGCCTCCTGGGTCCGCTCCTTGCCGAATTGCTCCGGGGTTGTGGGGGCCGTGCTGCCGCCGCCGAACAGGCTACCGATGTCGAATCCGAACCAGGATTCCTGCTCCTGCTTGGTCGGTTCGTGGTCGAGGCTGGTGGGCGGCGTGGCCATCGCGTCGCGCACGCGCGGCGCCAGCGCGTCGTAACAGGCAAGCCGCGCCTTGTCGTCGGCAACGGCGGCGCATTTGCCCATCGCTTCGATGACATCGTCCCGCGACGCCGCCATGGCAGCGCCACAGCACATTAACCCGGCGGTAAGAATGATGGTCTTCAACAACGGATGGCGGTTCATATCTCGTTTATCCAACTCTGGCCTAATACTGCGTCGATTGCGACGACAGTAGAGCATCGCCAATTTGCAAGCGAGAGGCGCGCGATGTCGCGCCTGGGGGTTGAATGACCGGATCGGGTCGCAAATTGATTACCCGAAGGGCCGTCATGGGAACGGGGGCTGCCGCTGCCATTGCCGGCACGGCGTTCGGGCTGCGCAACACCACGTTCATGCAGCCGCATGTCGGCAATCCGCACACGCTCAATCGCGGCAACGGCGCCGAGCCCGACTCGCTCGATCCGCACAAGGGCGCCGGCGGCGGGTGGGAGAGCAACATCATCGGCGACATGTTCCTTGGCCTGATGACCGAGGATATCGCCGGCGATCCCACTTACGGCGCGGCAGAGAGCTATTCTGCCAGCGGCGACGGACTGACCTATCGATTCAAGCTGCGCGATCACCGCTGGTCCGACGGCAAGCGCGTGACGGCGGACGATTTCGTGTTCGCATTCCGCCGCGTGCTCGATCCGAAGACAGCATCGCAATACGCATCCATCATGTATCCCATCCGCAATGCGCGGAAGGTGAATGGCGGCGGCGCGCATGGCGATCAGCTGGGCGTGCGCGCCATCGATAGTCAGACACTGGAGATCGCATTCGAATTCCAGGTGCCCTACATCGCGCAATTGCTGACCAATGTTGCCGCCTTCCCCCTTCCGCGCCACATCGTGGAGCGCTACGGCGATGCCTGGATCCTCCCCGCTCACACCGCGGGCAACGGACCATTCGCGCTCAAGGAATGGGTGCCGAACGATCACATCACCTTGGCAAAGAACCATACCTTCTATGACGCAAAGAATGTGCGGCTGGAAAACGTCGTGTTCTATCCGACGCAGGACTACGCCGCCGCGCTGAAGCGGTTCCGCGCCGGGGAATTCGACATTACCAACAGCATTCCCTCGCAGGAGATCGACTGGCTGAAGGCGAACCTGCCGAGCGTTCTGCGCATCGCCCCGTTCATCCTGACGCAATACGTGCAGTTCAACCTGACGCGCAAACCGTTCGACGATCTGCGTGTGCGCAATGCGCTGTCGCTGGCGATCGACCGCGAAGTCATTGCGCGCCGCGTGATGCGCGCAGGTGAGCAACCGGCTTACGCCTACATCCCGCCCGACATGCCGGGCTACCCGGGCAAGGCAAGTCTTCGATTCCGCAATATGACGATGGCGGCACGCATCGCACACGCGCGCGACCTGCTGAGGCAGGCCGGATTCAGCCGCTCAAATCCACTAGTCTTCGATTACAATTTCCAAAACCAGACCGATGCGCGTCTCGTCGCGGTTGGACTTCAGGAAATGTGGAAGGACATCGGCGCCGAAGTGCATCTCATGCCGGCCGAGAGTCAGGTCCATTACAACCTGCTGCGCAAACAGAATTTCGGCGTGGCATGGGCGGGCTGGTACGCCGACTACCGCGACGCCAAGAACTATCTCTTCATCTGGGAGCGCAATGCCGGCGACATGAATGTCGGGCGATACGAGAGCGCCGCCTTCGATGGGCTGGTCGACAAATCGGACAACGAGCGCGATCCGGCGCGGCGCGCTCAGCTGCTTGGCCAGGCCGAGCAGACCTTGCTGGACGACGCGCCGCTGGCGCCGGTTTATTTCGGCGTGTCGCGGAATCTCGTCTCCAATGAGGTGCGCGGCTGGATTCCCAACGACGTGAACGTCAACCGCTCGCGCTATCTCTCGCTCGATCGCAAGCGCCCGAGCGTGTAGTTCCAATTAGTACAGTAGAGGCACTGGAGCTCGCCGCCACTAGCGTCCCAGACGCGGCAAGCACACGAACCCTGCCGCGCAAGGAGCGGGTACCTTAACGATCGGCTGCCAAGCGCTTCCCTGCCCTGATCATTTGATGAGCGCGGTGGAGCCGCACCTGTAAAACATCCAATTGCGATTGCAACCATTGGTAGACCTGCTATTTTGAGTTCCTTCGCAGGGGCACAAGAGGGGCAATCGATGTTTTCTGATCTTGTCACGCGGCGCCTGTCGCCGCGATGCATTCTCTACGCATTCATCATGGCGGTTGCGGCCATAACGGCGCTGTCTGCGCCCCATGCTTGGGCGGCAGCCAAGTTCAAGACACTATATTCTTTCTGTACAAAGTCCGAGTGTGTGGACGGTCAACAACCTGAAGCGCCTCTGCTGATCGAGGTCGACGGCAATGTTGTTGGTAGCACGAATCAGGGAGGTACCAGCGGAGACGGTACCATCTTCGAGTTAAGCGGCGGCGATAGAACTCTGCACACGCTTTACACTTTTTGCGGCTACGACTGTAACGGCCCGTCCACGCCGGTAGGCAATCTTGTGGTCGACACAAACGGAGCGCTGTACGGCGTGACCAATACCGGCAGCGATGCGTACGCGGGCGGCGTGATCTTCAAGCTCAGTCCCAATGCTGACCGGACAAAGTGGAAGTTGCGCATCCTGTACACATTCTGCTCGACAGATTGCTCTGATGGAGGCAATCCGGTCGCCGGGCTCACATATGCCGGTGCCGCGGACGGCACTCCTTACGATGGACGCTCGCCGCTATTCGGCACGACGTATGACGGGGGCAATATCAATTACTCCGGAGGCGCGATTTATCAATTCACGCCGTCATCGAGAGGCGGCAAGCTGAAAGTGCTCTATAGTTTCTGCTCGCAGAGTGCGTGCAATGACGGTGCAACTCCAAACGGACGTCTGATTGTGGATGGAGCGGGCAATATATACGGCGCCGCACAATCCGGCGGTTCTCAGAACGGTGGTGCCCTCTTCGAACTACGTCAAAAAGGTCACCAGTATGAGGAATCGGTGCTGTACAATTTCGACGGCACGCAGCATCCGTACGGTACCCTGATTATGGATTCGACCGGCCAGATCTATGGTACCGCGGCTGATTCAGACGGAGGGTTCGTTTACAAGTTGGTGCCGGATGGTGGCAATTCCCAGGAGACGACGCTTTATCACTTCTGCACTGAGAGTGATTGTGCAGACGGCGCCTACGCCTGGGGTGGCGTCGTTATGGATGCGGACGGAGTTCTTTACGGTTCCACTTTCATTGGCGGCTCGGCGAACGAAGGTGCCGTATTCAAGCTGAAGGGTAGCAAAGAAACGGTGCTCCACAGCTTCTGCTCTTCTGGATGCGCAGATGGAGCAAACCCAGCTGAGGGTTTGATCATCGACGGTTCCGGCAAACTGATCGGCACAACTGAGAACAATGGTGCCAATCCGAACGGGGGCACGATATTCCGGCTCAGTCGATAACGCCTTCTATTCCAGCCACCGCGCGACGCCGCCATCATCGGCGCAGGCGCCGTCTGGTGAGGTCGCGGGGGTGATATTGCCGTCGGAGCAGACGGCGTTCGTCTTGATGGGCAGCGCGGTTTGGCCACCGACGCATTTCGTCGTGAACTGACGGTAGGTCATGGTGCCGCGCTGCGCGGGCGTGGCGCCGTTCCACTCGGCGACACACACATTCATGCGGTCCTGCCATGGGGCCGAAGGGTCCACGATTGGCTGCGCCAACGCCGGTGCGGCCAAAAGTGCTGCGGTGGCGATCAACACGATGCGCATGTCCACTCCCGTCCAGGGACGCCACTGTAGCCGATCGGCTTTTGCTTGGGAACTGCGGCGGCGGTGAACCGTTCCGGCGCCCTCAACGGTGGACTGGCACGCGCGCAAACCAGATGCCGAGCAACGTCGCGAGATCGACCAGAATGAGGAAGCCGTTGATGGTGTAGAGCAGCGGCCGCGGGATGCGCGGCGTATCCGGCTTGGGCGGCGGCGCGCCGGGAGCCAGCTCGCGCCACACCGCGGCGGCGAAACAGAATCCGCTGAACAGCACCAGGATCGTGCCCGCCGCCAGCACCAGCCAGTCCGGAATGATGCCCGTGAGCAGCGCCTTGGTGCCGACGCCGCTGGCCAGTGATCCAAGTCCCGTGCGCATCCAGGCGGCATAGGTGCGCTCGGCTGCGAGGACGGTGCGGTCGGCGGCAAGCTCGGTCCGCCGGTCCGATTTCTCGACCAGATGCTCGGACTTCTCGACCAGCTTGGGGAGGTTGGGATCCATGCAGTCTGAACCGCTGCGCCGCGCGCCCGTTCCCCGCGTCTTGACCGATCCAGTCGAGTTCCCGGATACTAGAGCGTCAGATGGCCGGATGGCCGCCCCGCCACTAACTTGAGACCGATCGGTCGAGTTTCGAAGAACCGGTCTGAATTTGGTGGCGGGGAGGAAAGTCCGGGCTCCACGAAAGCACGGTGACGGATAACATCCGCCCAGGGTGACCTGAGGGACAGCGCCACAGAAATGACACCGCCTACCGGCCTAAAGCCGCGGCAAGGTTGAAATGGTGCGGTAAGAGCGCACCGCGTTCCCGGCAACGGGAGTGGCACGGCAAGCCCCACCGGGAGCAAGACCAAATAGGGACGGCAGGTGATCGGTTTCCGGATCGCCGTCCGGGTGGGTCGCGCGAGGTGTGCGGTAACGCACATCCCAGAGGAATGGCCATCGCTTCACGCAAGTGAAGGCACAGAACCCGGCTTACAGGCCATCTGACGTTTCTTCCTCCGACGGTGCATTGAACCCGCCTGGCGGCTATACTTCACTGACTTCAGAGAACACTTGTCGGCAGTGTCGCATCGTGAATCACTTCACGCACCCTTCCTTCTGGAAAGATTACGGCGCGCTGCCGAAAGACGTTCGGACGCTCGCCGACAAGAATTTTGCGCTACTCAAGCGAAACCCGCAGCATCCATCGCTGCATTTCAAGACGGTAGGACGGTATTGGAGTGCCAGGGTCGGCATTCATTATCGCGCCTTGGCAGTAGAGGCGTCCGATGGCCTTGTATGGTTCGCGATCGGGCCGCACGGCAAGTACGAGCGGGCGATCTGATCAGAGTGGCTTCGTCTTTCCGGCGGCGTGATCGGCGAGAGCCTGTTCGGCCATTTCGTCGAATTTTCCCGCACGAATGTCGCGCTCCAATGCGGCGTCGACCTCGGCGGCATCCAGTTCTTCCAGGAGATGAAGCAGCCGGGCGCGCTCGTCCGAAGAGAGTTTCGTGATTTCTTTTTCCAGTTCTTCGACGCTCATGGGCGATATATAGCACACAATATTCAGCAAATCAGCATGCCGAGGGGAGATGCCAGCAGCCATCCAAATTCGCCCAGCTCGGGTTGAGGAGCGGGGAGCGCTAGAGGACCTGCAGCGGCGGGCGTCGCTCGCTTGGGAGGAGTACCGGGAAGCGCTGCTGGCGCATCCAGATGCGATTGCGCTGCCGGAGGCGCAGATTGCGGACGGCCGTGTCGCAGTTGCGGAGGTGAATGGTGAAATCACCGGCTTTGTGGTCGTGCTGCCGCGGGCGGACGGCGAGGCCGAGCTTGATGGCTTGTTCGTTGAACCGGCGCATTGGGGGAAGTGGATCGGCCGCCTTTTGGTGGAACAGGCTGAGCGGATGGCGCGCGCGATTGGTGGGCCAGCACTCCATGTGATCGCCAATCCGCAGGCGCTGGGCTTCTATGAAAAGTGCGGCTTCGTCGAGCAGAGACGCGCGGAAACTCGCTTCGGACCTGCGATTGCCATGTCGAAACCGCTGCGGCTGTTCGAGCAGGAATAGCAGGGCATTGCGTCAGGCAGGCACGCCAGCGATGCTTTGTGAATCGATAGGCCAGAGGGCGGATTTGAGTTCGGTTCAGGAAAAAGCGGGAAGCGTGGCTTCGGCATTGGCGCATGCCGGGAGGCTGCTCGCCCGCGATCCGGCGCTCGCGGCGGAACAGGCAGGCGAAATCCTGAGAGTCGTGCCGGACGAGCCGCAGGGATTGCTGATCCTGGGATCGGCGCTCGGTGCTCTCGGCCGAACGAAGGAAGCGGCTGCGGCACTGAAGCGTCTCGTGCAACGCCAGCCGAAGCACCCGCAGGCCTGGCGCATGCTGGGCGACGCACTGTCGCTCCTCGGACACGCCGCGGCCGCCGATCAGGCCTATGCGCGCCATCTGCAAGCCTCGGTCAACGATCCGCGCTTGCTGGAAGCGGCGGCTGCGCTATGCGACGGCAAGCTCGCCATCGCCGAGCGGCTGCTGCGCGATTTCCTCCGCGCCAACCCAACCGACATCGCCGCCATCCGCATGCTGGCCGAAACCGGCGCGCGGCTCGGCCGCTACGAAGATGCCGAGGCACTCCTGGCGCGCGCGCTGGAGCTGGCGCCCAGCTTCATCGAGGCGCGGCACAATTATGCCGTCGTGCTTTACAAGCAGAACAAGACGGAAGCGGCGCTCCTGCAAACCACGCAATTGCTGAAGCACGATGCGCGCAATCCCGGCTATCGCGCGCTGCATGCAGCGGCACTGGGAAATGTCGGGGAGTATGGCAAAGCCATCGCGGCGTACGAGGCGCTGCTGAAGGAATTTCCCGATCAGCCCAAAGCGTGGCTCAGCTACGGACATGCGCTGAAGACACTTGGCCGTAGTGCGGACGGCATCGCCGCCTATCGCAGAGCGATCACGCTGCTGCCGAGCTTTGGCGATGCCTACTGGAGCCTTGCCAACCTCAAGACCTTCCGCTTCGAACTGGCCGATCTCGATGCCATGCGCGCGCAGCTCGCGCGCGACGATCTTGCGCCGGAAGACCGCGTCCATCTGCATTTTGCGCTCGGCAAGGCGCTGGAGGATGCGCGCGACTACACCGGCGCCTTCGCCGAATATGAAAAAGGCAACGCGATCCGCCGGCCCTTGCTTGGCTACGAGGCCAGCGACACAACCGAACATGTGCGGCGCGCCAAAGAGACCTTCACGCGAGAATTCTTTGCCGCACGCGGCGGCTATGGTTGCTTGGCGCCCGATCCCATCTTCATTGTCGGACTGACGCGTGCCGGCTCGACCCTGATCGAACAGATTCTGTCGAGCCACAGCCAGGTTGAAGGCACCATGGAGTTGTCCGACATCGCGGCGATGGCGCGGCGCCTCGGCGGACGCAAGAAGAAGAAGGATGCGAGCGCGTACCCGGAATGCCTGAAGAGTTTGTCCGCAAGCGAATGTGCAGCGCTGGGTGAGGAATATCTGGCCCGCACACGCGTGCAGCGGAAGCGAGGGGCGCCGTACTTCGTCGACAAGATGCCGGCCAATTGGGCCCATGCGGGATTCATCAAGCTCATCCTGCCGAAGGCGAAAATCATCGACGCAAGACGGCATCCGCTCGGCTGTTGCTTTTCGAATTTCAAGCAGCATTTCGCCCGCGGCCAGGGCCATACCTACAGCCTGTCCGACCTCGGCCGCTATTACGCCGATTACGTCGGCCTCATGGCGCATTTCGATCGCGTCGTGCCGGGGGCGGTCCACCGCGTCTTCTACGAGCGCATGATCGGCGATCCGGAAGGCGAGATCCGCGCGCTGCTGGATTATTGCGGATTGGCGTTCGAACCCGCCTGCCTGTCGTTCCACGAAAACGAACGTGCGGTGCGCACGGCCAGCTCCGAGCAGGTCCGCCGCCCGATCTATGCTGACAGCGTTGAACAATGGCGCAACTTCGAGCCGTGGCTTTCCGAGTTGAAAGACGCGCTGGGGCCGGTGCTGGATGCCTATCCGGACGTGCCGCCGCAACTGGGCTGAAATCCGCGCGCGCCTGTTGCCGAAGTGTCATTGACGGCGCCTTGCGGCTGACTTCAAATCGCGACTCGAGGGTGGGCTCTTGTCGGGGCCGGTCGCGATTTGCAGGGGGCATTCATGGGGCAGAATCACCGCAATTGCCGCACGTCCATTCGGCCACTGCTGGCGCCGATGCTGCTGGCTTCGACGATGCTGTCGGGCGTTCCGGTCGCGCGCGCCGCGGACCAGGGGCTCGAAACGGTGGTCGTCACCGCCGAGAAGCGCTCGGAGGACCTGCAGAAGGTTCCGATGAACGTGCAGGCGATCACCAGCCAGAAGCTGCAGGACCTGCACCTCAACAACTTCACCGATTTCCAGCTCTACATGCCAAGCGTGACGTTCGCCGAGAGCGGACAGGGCAGCAACGGCGGCCCGAGTTTCGACAACATCACCATGCGCGGCATCGCCAGCGACCAGAACGGCAACCACTCGGGCCCGCTGCCGACAGTCGGCGTGTATCTGGACGAACAGCCGATCACGACCATCAACGGCACGCTCGACATCCCGACCTACGATATCTCGCGGGTCGAGGCGCTCTCCGGCCCGCAGGGCACGCTCTATGGCGCCAGCGCGGAATCCGGCGTCATCCGCATCATCACCAACAAGCCCGACCCCAGCAATTTCGAAGCCGGCTACCAGGTGGAGGCGAACGCCGTCGATCATGGCGGCGTCGGTTACATCCTGAACGGCTTCATCAATGAGCCGATCAACGACCATATGGCGGTGCGCATCGTGGCGTGGGATGAGCGCGACGCCGGCTACATCGACAACGTCCGCAACACCCGCACCTATCCCGGCGATCCGGAGCCCCCGCCGGGCGACCCCGTCATTCCGCCGATCACCATCGACAATTCGGACGTTGCCAAGAACAACTACAACACCGTCGACAAATACGGCGCGCGCGCCGCGCTCGGCATCGAGCTCGACGACAACTGGACGATCACGCCGAGCCTGATGGCGGAGTATGAGCGCACCAACGGCGTGTTCGCCTATAACGAGAATGGCGATTACGGCTACAGCCGGCCGCTGGGCGATCTCGAGGTCAGCCATTTCGTGCCGGAATATTCGAAGGACAAATGGTACCAGGCGGCGCTGACGGTGCAGGGCAAGATCGGCGACCTGAACCTGACCTATGCCGGCGGCTACATGAACCGCATCATCAACGCGCAGGCCGACTACTCCGACTACACTTTCTTCTACGAGACGCTGTTCCCCAGCTACGCACAATCCTGGGTCGACGCCAACGGCAAACCTGTCGCCGACCCGACCCAATATATTCTCGGCAAGGACATGTTCACCAAGGACAGCCAGGAGCTTCGCATCTCGTCGCCATCGGACGATCGCCTCCGTTTCGTCGCCGGCGTGTTCTACGAGCGCCAATCGCATCACATCCTGCAGGATTACCTCATCAATGGCCTTGGTCCGCAAGAATCTGTTGACGGGTGGGCGAACACCTGGTGGCTGACGGACGAGTTGCGCATCGACCGCGACTATGCCGCGTTCGGAGAGGTCTCGTACGACATCGTCCCCGGCCTCACGCTCACGGGCGGCATTCGCGTGTTCAAGGCAGACAATTCGCTGCAGGGCTTCTTCGGATTCCAGAGCGCCGAGGCGCGCTGCAATCCGAAATTCCCGACCATCGACCGCGGGCCATGCTCGGACCTCGACGCCGAAGTGAAGGAAACCGGCGAGACTCACAAGGTGAATCTCACCTGGCAGGTCGACGACGATCACATGCTGTATGCGACCTACTCGACCGGCTTCCGTCCGGGCGGCGTCAACCGCCGCACCGATATTCCCGGCGTCGGGCCGTACACATCGGACACGCTCGACAATTACGAGATCGGCTGGAAGACGAGCTGGAACGACAATCGGCTGCGCTTCAACGGCGACTTCTACCTGGAGAACTGGAACCAGTTTCAGTTCCCGTTCCTGGGGCCGAACTCCGTCACCATCATCAAGAATGCCGGGCAGGCGCGCGTGAAAGGCGCCGAAGCGGAATTCCAGTGGCTGCCGATCGACAATCTCACCTTGACCGGCTCCGGCGCCTACACCGATGCCGAGCTGACCACCCCCTATTGCGGCGGCGATTGTGCAACCAATGCGGTGCAGGCGCCGGCCGGAACGCAGCTGCCCATCACGCCGATGTGGAAGATGAATGGTACGGCGCGGTACGAGTGGAACGTGGGGGGCGACTGGTTTGCCCATCTGCAGGGTTCGCTGGTGCATGAAAGCGGCCGCTGGGCGGACCTGCGCCTCGCCGAACGCGCGCTCCTCGGCAAGGAGCCGGCGTTCACCACGTCGGACCTTGTCGCCGGCATCAGCGGCAGCAACTGGACTCTCGATCTGTCGCTGCTGAATGCCTTCGATGCGCGTGCCGAGCTTGGCCGCTACGCCGAGTGCACGCCCGGCACCTGCGGCCCGCAGACCTACATCCTGCCCGAGCGGCCGCGCACCATTGCGATCACCTGGTCGCAGAAGTTCTAATCCCTCGATCCGTCATCACCCGGTCGCGCGACAGCGACTGGGCGATGACGGATGCAGGCGAATGTGCCACCGTCCGTGAATGCGTTTGTCTTTGCGCCTGCATCCGGACTGCCGCTGCGATGCGGTGATAAGCATAGACATGCAGGCCGAGCGCACCGATCCAGCGTCGCTGATGTTGAATTATCGTGTGACCGGCGACATCGGTGCGCTGCTTCTGCCATCAATCCCTTCGCCGGAACGTGCTGATGGACTGTGGCAGCATACCTGCTTCGAGGCGTTCGTCCGCGGGGGCGGTGGCGGCTATTGCGAGTATAATTTTTCGCCATCGACGCAATGGGCGGCTTACGTCTTTGACGAATACCGCCAAGGCCTGAAGAACGCTGACACGAGCCCGCCAGCCATTGCGATTCAGGTGGGCGAACGTGAATTGGAGTTGCGCGCCACCATCGCAATTCCATCGAAGGCCGATGCGCCGTGGCGGCTCGCGCTTTCCGCGGTGATCGAGGAAGCCTCGGGCCGCAAGTCCTACTGGGCGCTGGCGCATCCGCCCGGCAAACCGGATTTCCATCATCCGGATTGCTTTGTCGCGGAACTTGCCCGACCTTCGCCTTCATGAAATTCGGGCTCGACCGCCTCATCGCCGATCCCGCGTTGCGCGCACCGCTCGCCGGCAAGCGCGTGGCGCTGGTCGCTCATCCTGCATCGGTGACGGCCGATCTGACGCACGCCATCGACGCGCTGGCAGCCTGCGGCGATATCCGGCTCACGGCCGCGTTCGGTCCGCAGCACGGCATGCGCGGCGACAAGCAGGACAACATGGTGGAGTCGGACGACTACACCGATCCGGTGCACGGCATTCCGGTGTTCAGTCTCTACGGTGCCGTGCGCCGGCCGAACGGCCAGATGCTGAGCACCTTCGATACCGTGCTGATCGATCTGCAGGATCTCGGCTGCCGCATCTACACCTTCATCACCACCTTGCGTTACATGCTGGAAGCGGCTGCGCAGCACGGCAAATCGGTGTGGGTGCTGGATCGGCCCAATCCTGCTGGCCGCCCCGTTGGCGGATTCAGGCTGCAAGACGGATGGGAGAGCTTCGTCGGCGCCGGGCCCTTGCCGATGCGGCACGGCTTGACGATGGGCGAGCTCGGGCTGTGGTTCATCGCCACCCTGAAGCTCGATGTCGATTATCGAATCGTGGAAATGGAAGGCTGGCATCCGGAAGCAGCCCCCGGCTACGGCTGGCCGCTCGGCGAGCGCGTGTGGGTGAACCCAAGCCCCAACGCGCCGAACCTGTTCATGGCGCGCGCCTATGCCGGCACCGTGATGCTGGAAGGCACCACCTTGTCCGAAGGACGCGGCACCACCCGCCCGCTCGAACTGTTCGGCGCGCCGGATATCGATGCAGGCAACGTGTTGCGCGAGATGCAGTCGCTGGCGCCGGACTGGCTGCGCGGCTGTATCCTCCGCGAATGTTGGTTCGCGCCGACCTTCCACAAGCACGCCGGCAAGCTGTGCAACGGACTGCAGATTCACACCGAAGGTCCCGCCTACAACCACGCGCTGTTCCGGCCGTGGCGCATCCAGGCGCTGGTCTTCAAGGCCATCCGCCGCCTCTACCCGGATTATCCGCTGTGGCGCGATTTCGCCTATGAATACGAGCACGGCAAGCTCGCCATCGACGTGATCAATGGCGGCCCACCGTTGCGCGAATGGGTGGATGATTCCGCCGCCACGCCGGATGACCTCGATGCCGCGGCGTCGCACGACGAACAGTCCTGGCTGCTCGAACGGCGGCACTTCTTGCGGTACTGACCGTGAGCGATGCCGCGGAACTGAAATCGAAACTGGCGGAGGCTCTTGCGCGCGCGATGCCGGGCACCAGCGCGATCTGCAATCTGCGGCGGCTCTCCGGCGGCGCCACGCAGGAGACGTGGTTCTTCGAGGCGCTGTATGGCGACAGGGCAACGCCGCTGATTTTGCGCCGTGCACCGCGCGCGTTTCAGGGAGAGGAGCGGCAGGCGATCGGGCTTGCCAACGAGGCGCTGCTGATCGGGCTGGCGCACGATGCCGGCGTGCCGGTGCCGAAGATCGAGTACGTGCTGCAGCCGTCGGACGACATGGGCGAAGGGTTCATCGCGCAATTCATCGACGGCGAAACGCTTGGCGGCAAAATTGCGCGCGACCCGAAATTCGCCGAGGCGCGCAAGACGCTGGCCCACGCTTGCGGCGAGACGGCGGCGCGCATTCATACGATTCCCACGCAGCGGCTGACGATGCTGAAGCGCTGGCCGCCGCGCGTTCGCTTCGACGAGCTGTTCCGCCGCTACAAGACGGACGGTGTGCCGCGCCCGGTGTTCTCGCTGGCGTTCGAGTGGCTGCGCGAGCGCATTCCGCCGGAGCCGGAGTGTCTGCGCCTGGTGCATGGCGATTTCCGCAACGGCAATCTGATCGTCGGCCCGGATGGTTTGCGCGCCGTGCTCGACTGGGAGCTCGCGCGCATCGGTGACCCGATCGAAGACCTCGGCTGGATGTGCGTGGGCTCGTGGCGGTTCGGCGAGATCGACAAGCCGGCCGGCGGCTTCGGCACGCGCGAAGATCTGCTGGCGGGTTATGCGGCTGGCGGCGGCGCGGCGCCATCGCGCGAACATCTGGCATACTGGGAAGTGTTCGGGTCGCTGAACTGGGGCCTGATGTGCTCCGGCATGGCGCCGGTGTTCTCAAGCGGACTCGATCCGTCCATCGAACGTGCCATGATCGCCCGCCGCGCTTCGGAGACAGAGATCGATCTCCTCAATTATATTTTGGCGCGGAGCTAGAGGATGCAGGACAAGCCGCCGCCGGATGAAATCCTCGCCGCCATCGCCCGGCTGATGCGCGAGGAGTTGCTGCCGCAGATGAGCGGCCGCTCCGCCTTCATGCTGCGCGTCGCCGCCAATGCCGTCGATCTGGTGCAGCGGCAGATTGCGCTCGCCGCTGCCTCGGACGAAGAAGAGCGCGCGCGCCTGATCACTCTGCTGCATCACGACGGCGACCTGGCGCAGCTCAACGCGGAACTATGCGCTGCCATCGAGAACGGCGAGATTCGCACGGAAACGCCGGGCCTCGCCGAGCATCTGTGGACGACGACGCGTGCCAAGCTCGCGGTCGACCAGCCGAACTACGCCGCCTATCGCCGGCTCGCCAATCCGCCAAAGGAATAGAACCGCCGATGACAGCGCGAACAGCCCGTTTGTGCATGGCAACACTTGGCGCGGTTCTCATTGCGTCTTCATGTGCGTCCGCGACGAACATTCGCCCTGCAATGCGGGGCGTCGTAACCTGCGTCTACGACATGGTAAGATCGCGCGCCGGCTTGCTGTCGGTTGACGTGTACGCCGTGGGAAGCGAGGAATACGTCGTCGAGTACAAGTTCCGACGTAAGGGCAGAATATTCACCGGCGGGATCGGCCTTCATGACGGCATTTTCGACGGCAACTACGCGTACACGAATGAGACCCCACCCGGACAACGGGACAACGGCGGCTTTGTAGAATTGGAGTTCTTGGGCGATATCGCGATCGAGGACATGTATACGAAGTGCCATCTGATGCCGACGTTCGAACATACCATCTGGCCGGACGGCGTTCCCCCACCTAAGCCGGCGCGGCGAAAAATCGACATGTCCAATCCTCACTAGAACGCTACCGAATCCGCTGAAGGGGTGCTGTCATGGATTTTTCGCTGCCGGAGCCGCTTGTCGCTTATCTCGCCGAGATCGACGATTTCATCGCGTGCGAGATCGCGCCGCTCGAACAGCAGGACGACAACATCCGCTTCTTCGATCACCGGCGCGAGCACGCCCGCACCGATTGGGACGCCGGCGGCCTGCCGCGCCGCGAATGGGAAGCGCTGATGCGCGAAGCGAAGCGCCGCGCCGACAAGGCCGGTCATTTGCGTTTCGCGCTGCCGAAGGAGATCGGCGGCAAGGGCGGATCGAATTTGTGGATGGCGGTGATCCGCGAGCATCTCGCGGCGAAAGGCCTCGGCCTGCACAACGATCTGCAGACGGAGCATTCCATCGTCGCCAATCACCCCCTGGCACTCATGCTCTGGCATTTCGGCACGCCGGAGCAGAAGCGCGACTATCTGCCGGGCAGCCTCGACGGCTCGGTACGCATCACGTTCGGACTCACGGAACCGAACCACGGCTCCGATGCCACGCACATGGAAACGCGCGGCGTTCGCGAGACGCGCGACGGTAAAGAAGGCTGGCGCATCAATGGCGAGAAGATGTGGACCACCGGCATGCACATGGCGACGCACTGCGCCGTGTTCGCGCGCACAAGCGGTGCCGATGGCGATGCGAGCGGCATCACCTGTTTGCTCGTGCCGGCCAGCGATCCCGGCGTGAAGATCGAGGAATATCTGTGGACGTTTAACATGCCGACGGATCATCCGCGCGTCAGTTTCACCGATGTATGGGTGCCGGATTCCACCGTGCTGGGGCCGCTGGAAGGCGGCCTCGCGGTGGCGCAACTGTTCGTGCACGAGAACCGCATTCGCCAGGCGGCGAGCTCGCTCGGCGCCGCCGTCTACTGCATCGAGGAAAGCGTGAAGCACGCGCGCCTGCGTCGCCCGTTCGGCGAGCCGCTGGCGAACAACCAGGCCATCCAGTGGCCGCTGGTGGAACTGGCGACGCAGGCCGAGATGCTGCGCCAGCTCATCCGCAAGACGGCATGGGAGATGGATCGGATGGGTGCGAAGGACATCGCCATCCATCTCTCCGACAAGGTGTCGATGTGCAATTACTGGGCGAACCGGCTCTGCTGCGAAGCGGCGGATCGCGCCATGCAGGTGCACGGCGGCATCGGCTATTCGCGCCACAAACCGTTCGAGCACATCTACCGGCATCACCGGCGCTACCGCATCACCGAAGGCTCGGAAGAAATCCAGATGCGTCGGGTGGCGGGATTCCTGTTCGGCTATATGGGCCCGCGCCGCAAAGCCTTCGATGCGATGGAGAAGGAGTACGAAGCCGCGCGTGCCGCCGGCAAATCCGACCGCGACCTGCTGATGTAGTAGTCTACATACCCGGTATGAAGTGGGCGAGATCTTCTATTTCCGCTCTGCGCC
>DASYBT010000120.1:0-22732 GCA_036500585.1 Rhizomicrobium sp. | reverse complement strand
TAGCGGGGGAGGGGGACCATGCGGAGCATGGTGGAGGGGGCGGACGTTGCGTTCGCCCCCTCCGTCTCGCTCACTTCGTTCGCTCGCCACTCCCCCGCTTCGCCGGGGAGGACCCGGCGTCTTCCTTTCCGGCGAAGCGTTCCTACTTCTGAGGAACATTCACGGGAGAGGAACCATGAAACACGTGTTCACCGCACTAGCAGTCGCCGCATCGCTGGCCATTGCCGGAACGTCAGCCGCCGAAGCCAAGGGCTGCCTGAAAGGCGCCGTCGTCGGCGGCGTCGCCGGGCACTACATGCATCGCCACACCATCCTCGGCGCCATGGCCGGTTGCGCCATCGGCCATCACATGGCGCACGAGAAGGAGAAGCAGGAGAAAGCCGAAGCCGCCGCGCGCGCCAAACAGCAGGCCGCCCAGCATCACTGACATCTGGATTAAACGTCGCAATTGCCGGTAAGACTGCCGGATTGCGGCGGCACATCCGGAGGCAGGCATGAGCGACTACGGCTTCAACACCCTGGCGGTGCACGCCGGCGCCTATCCCGATCCCGCCACCGGCGCGCGCGCCACGCCGATCTACCAGACCACCTCGTTCGTGTTCGAGGATGCCGACCACGCCGCGGCGCTGTTCAACCTTCAGGTGTTCGGCAATATCTACTCGCGCATCATGAACCCGACGAACTCGGTGCTCGAGGAGCGTGTGGCGGCGCTGGAAGGCGGCCGCTCTGCTTTGGCCGTGGGCTCGGGCCACGCGGCGCAACTCATCGCGCTGCACACCTTGATGGAGCCCGGGGCGGAGATCGTCGCTGCGCGCCAGCTCTATGGCGGCTCGATCAACCAGTTCAGCCAGGGCTTCGCGAAGTTCGACTGGCATGTGAAGTGGGCCGATGCGCGCGAGCCGGAACAGTTCCGCGCGGCGCTTTCTGACAAAACCCGCGCGGTGTTCATCGAATCCATCGCCAATCCGGGCGGCCTGGTGGTGGATATCGAGGCGATTGCCGCCATCGCCCATTCCGCCGGCGTGCCGCTGATCGTCGACAGCACCTTTGCCACGCCCTATCTCATCCGGCCGTTCGAGTGGGGCGCGGATATCGTGGTGCACTCGGCCACGAAATTCCTTGGCGGCCACGGCAACTCAATCTGCGGTGTGATTGTCGATGGCGGCAAGTTCGATTGGGGCAACGGCAAATTCCCGACGCTTTCCGAACCGTGCCCGTCCTATCATGGCATCCGGTTGTGGGAGACGTTCGGCGATCTTGCCTACGCAACGGCCTGCCGCGTGCTGGGCCTGCGCGATCTCGGGCCGGCGCTGTCGCCGATGAACGCCTTCCTCGTGCTTACGGGAATCGAAACGCTTCCCTTGCGCATGCAGAAGCATTGCGACAATGCGCTGGCGGTGGCGCGCTGGCTGCAGGGGCACGACAAGGTCGCGTGGGTGAACTACGCGGGGCTGGAGGATAATCCTTCCTACAACCTGCACCGCACCTATTGCCCCAAGGGTGCGGGCGCGGTGTTCACCTTCGGCGTTAAGGGCGGGTACGACGCCGGCATCTCACTCGTCAACAATGTGAAGCTGTTCAGCCATCTCGCCAATGTCGGCGACACGAAGAGCCTCATCATCCACCCGGCCTCGACCACGCATCGCCAGCTCGAGGCTGAGCAGCGCGAAGCGGCCGGCGTCGGCGATGACGTGGTGCGGCTTTCGGTCGGCATCGAAGACGCCTCCGATATCATCGCCGACCTCGACCAGGCCCTGGCTGTATGATGATGCGAGTTTTCGTTTTTCTGCCGGCGGTGCTCGTGGCTCTGATAATCGTCTTCTCGCTTTGGAAGGGCCGCGCTTTCGACTTGGCCTACCACAGGCCACTCGAGATTGTGGATCGGCACCTTCGTCCGAGAGAATATTGGTCCACACTCTTTGCGCTCGCCACAATGCTGGCGTTGGCACTCTGGATTGGAGTGACGTTCAGCTAGGGGGCAATTGGACGCAGGGCGTGCGTAAATTCGAACGCATGCCAGAGCGCGGCGGAGAGGAGCAGCAGCGCGGTTGTTTGGTGCAGTGCTGACAAAGGAATGGGCGCCTGATTCAGCAAGGTGACGATGCCAAGTGCAATCTGCACAAACGTCACGATCAGGATGGCATACGCGCTGGCGAGGGCAGGGCCGGACAGGCGCGCGCGCAGTGCTGAGACGAACACACCGATCGCGGCAATCGCGACAATGTAGGCGCCGATGCGGTGATCGAACTGCGCAAGCCCGGCATTCTCGAAGAAATTGATCCACCACGGCTGCGAGAAGAACGGATGCTCGGGCGCGAAGCGTCCATCCATCGACGGCCAGGTGTTGTAGATCAGTCCGGCGTGCAATCCCGCCACCAGCGCCCCGAGCAGCATTTGGATGTAGACGAGGAGCAAAAACCCCAAGGCCAAACTGGCCTCCCCCCTTGAGGGGGAGGCAGATATTTCGCGTAGCGAAATATCGGTGGGGGGTGATTGCCCAACCCCTCCCCGAAGCGCTGCGCGCTTCGACCCTCCCTCAAGGGGAGGGTGCAGATATTGAAGTGCGGTCCACAGAATGGCGGCGAAGAGGATCAGCGCCACGCCAAGGTGTATCGCCAGCCGGTATTGCGACACCGACACGCGCGTTTCGAGTCCGCTTTCCACCATCCACCAGCCGACGAAGCCCTGAAGCCCGCCGAGCAGGAACAACACGATCATGCGCGGAATTTCCCGACGCGTGATCCATCGGCGCCAAACGAAAAACAGGAACGGCACAAGGAACACGACGCCGATGGTTCGTCCCAGCAGCCGGTGCGTCCATTCCCACCAGTAAATGCCCTTGAACTCGCCAAGCGTCATCCCCTGATGCTCGCGGATGTATTGCGGGATGTGCTGGTATTTGTGGAACGCGTCCGTCCAGTCCGCGGGCGAGAGCGGTGGGATGGCGCCGAGGATGGGGTCCCATTCCGTGATCGAAAGCCCCGAACCGGTGAGCCGCGTCAGACCGCCGATCACCACCATGGCGCCGATCATCAGCGCCAAGACGACGAGCCACCAACCCACGGCGGGGCGCGCACGGGCTTCGGCAAACTGCGGATTTCGAGCAAGCATCAGGCGATCCGGGCGGCAGGTTCATGCGTAGCCCTGATAACGCCGCGTGCTTGCCGCGTCCAATCCATCTTGAGGTTCGCGGTGATCCGGCAACGCGCCAAGCAGCCCGGCTACTCCGCCGGTTCGAGCACCAGCAGTTTGGCTGAGCCCGGAGCGAAGGTGACGTGCGGCCGACCGCCTTTCTCCGTCGGCGGATCGATTTTGGTAATGTCCGCCGCCGGCAGGAACAGCCGCCCGCTCGCTGGATCGATCGCGATGGTGCGCGCGCTTCGAACCGTCGGCACATCGGGCAGCGCCACGAAGTGGTTCGCGTCCTTCTCTTGAATAACGCTCAACGTGCCCTCGCCGTTGGAGCTGATGGCCAGCTTGCGCTTGGGATCGAACGTCGCGCCGTCGCTGCCCTGTCCGATCGGCAGGGTGGCGACAACCGTACCCTTGTCGGCATCCACAATAGTCATCACCTTGTTGACGCAGCTCGCGAACACGCGGCGCGTGGCCGCATCCACCGCAATGCCGTGCGGACGCTCGCAACCCGGCATCGGATAGTGCGCCACCACCGTGTTCGTCTTGGTGTCGATGGCGATGATGTCGTGCTGCTCCGCGCCGTCGACGAAGAACTTGCCGTTGCCGTCCATCACCCCGGCCTCCAGCCCGGCGCCGATCTTGATGGTGGCAATTGCCGCGTTCGTCTTGGGGTCGATGACGGTAATCGAGCCGCTGTCGCCATTGATCACGAAGATGTGGCCGGTGACCGGATCGCGCACGATGCCGTCGGCATCCGGTGCCGTCGGGATTTGCCTGGTAATCTTCAACGTCTTGAGATCGAATGCGGCCGCGATGCCCGCCTTACCGTCATCCGTGTAGCCGATGCCGTTGTCCGTCGAGATGGCGATGCCATGCGTGCCGCCGGGAAGCGGACCGACGCTACCCACAACCTTACCGCTCGTGCTGTCCACCACTGTCACATGATCGCCATGCGCGACATAAACGCGGCCCGACGAGGGATCGAAGGTGGCGTAATCCCAGCGCTCGCCGGGTCCGAGCGGAATGGTCTTGGCGATCTTGTAGGCAGGAGTGGGTTCGGCTGCCGCACTGGGCAGAGCGGGCATGATAGCCGAAACCAGAACAATGCATGCGGCAACGGTCTTGAGGTTCATCTGCGGTCGATCCTGTTCTAGGTTCATTATCTCTGAAGCACACTCTGAACCACACTCACGCCATCTGATCCACCGTGCAAATGAAGATTGCCCCAAAGATGGTGAGGAACGGATTTGCGGCCGCAGCGCTATTTGCCGCAGGCCCAGCGCTGGCCGGTCCGCCCTTCGTGCTGGACGATCCGCAACCCACCGACACAGGCCACTACGAGATTTATGCCTTCGCCACGGGAAGTTCGACGCGCGATGGCAGCGGCGGCGAGGCGGGAGTCGATTTCAACTATGGCGGCGCGCCCGATCTGCAGCTCACCGCCGTGCTTCCGGTCGGCTTTAGCTCGCCAGCCGGGCAGGGTGCCTTCGCCGGCATCGGCAGCGCCGGCCTTGGCAACATCGAGTTCGCGGCCAAGTACAAATTCCTCCATCAGGAGGATGTCGGCGTGGATGTGGCGGTGTTCCCGCGCGTCTTCCTCCCCGCCGGCTCATCGCTGGCTGGCGACCGCCACGCGTCGTTCTTGCTGCCGATCTGGATCGAGAAGGATTGGGGCGACTGGTCCGCGTTCGGTGGTGGCGGATGTGAGCTCAACCGGAGCGGCGACTCGCGCAATTTCTGCATCGGCGGCGCGGTGCTGCTGCGCAAGCTGACGGATGACTTCCACCTTGGGGTCGAGATGTACCACCAGACCCCCGATACGAAAGATGGCCGCGACAACACCAGCGTCGGGTTGGGCGGCATCTACGACCTGAGCGACAATTATCATCTGCTGGCGTATGCCGGTCGTGGCATTCAGAATGCGAATAGCACCAATCAGCTTACCTGGTACTCCGCCGTCCTTTTCACCTTCTGACATCGAGGTTCCCGTGAACGACAAAGCCGTATTGAGCAAAGTTCCCGCCGTCACGCTCGGCTTCTGGATCATCAAAGTCCTGGCGACCACGCTGGGCGAGACCGGTGGCGACACTGTCACCATGACGATGAATCTCGGTTATCTTGTTGGCACGGCGATCTTCGCCGTAGCGCTCGTTGTGTTCGTGATCTTGCAGATTAGAGCGAGCAGATTTCATCCGTTTCTCTATTGGGCGACAATCATCGCCTCGACCACGGCCGGCACCACGATGGCGGACTTCGCGGACCGCTCGCTTGGCATCGGCTACGCCGGCGGTTCGACGGTGCTGCTCGCCTGCGTGCTGATATGCCTCGCAGTTTGGTACTGGACGGAAGGCACCGTGGCGGTTGAAACGGTCAGCCGCCCCCGGGTGGAAGTGTTCTACTGGGCAACGATCACGTTCTCGCAAACCTTGGGCACGGCGCTCGGCGATTGGGTGGCCGCAGCGCCGGACGAAGACCCGCCGGGCATGGGTCTTGGCTATGAACTCGGCGCGGTGGTTTTTGGCGGTGCGCTTCTCATCATCGCGGCGCTGTATTTCTGGACGCACATCTCCCGGGTGTTGCTGTTCTGGGCCGCATTCATCCTGACGCGGCCGCTCGGCGCCACGCTCGGCGATTTCTTCGACAAGCCGCTGTCCCATGGCGGACTGGCGCTCAGCCGGCCATTGGCCTCGGCGGCGATTGCCGTTCTGATCGTCGTCCTCATACTTCTGATCCCGCAACGGCCGGGACAGCATCCCGGCGAATCCGTAGCACCGCCCTGAATCCATGGTGCCAAGAATCTGGCATGCCTACATGTCGCCGCAATGTAATGTTCAGGTGCAACGAGCGGGGCAATCCTGGGAGAGATGGATGAAAGATATTTTGCTAGCGACCCCCGCGGTTCTCATGACTGCTCTGACAGCAACGGCATCGATAGCCGCGCCATCCTCGTACAGCGGTCACGAGCTGGAAAAGAACGCAAAGATCACCATGGCAAAGGCGACGACGATCGCCACCCGGGCCCGACCGGGAGAAGTGACCGATCGCGAACTGGAGCGGGAAGGCGGCGGCAGTGGCTTGCGGTATTCCTTCGACATCAAAAGCGCGGGTACGACCTATGAGGTCGGTGTGGACGCTATGACCGGTAAGGTGCTGGAGAACTCCAAAGAAGGGCCGAACCCCGACTAGACCTCCGTCCTGGCGCGCGCCGGTCACTCTTGTTGAGATCGGCCGCGTTATCTCCGCAGCTGCGGTCCGGGAACTCGGCGGGCCGGTACTTTAAGCCGCGCCGATTCCATGGCATTTTTCCCCCGCAATCGCCTTTTGCCGGCGGAATGGGGAGAAACGAATGATGATTTCCAAGCGTATTCTTTTTGTCGGTTGTGGGCTTGCGGCTCTGACGATTGTCGCGGCGCCGGCGATTGCCGGACATGGCAAGGCCGGCCTTTGGGATGTGACGGTGACGATGGACATGTCCGGAATGCCTGGAATGCCGGATATGTCGAAGCTTCCCCCGGAGGCGCAGGCTGCCATGCGCGCCCAGGGCGTGACGATGAACGGCGGGACAATGACCGTGCAGCACTGCATGACGCAGGCCGAGGTCGACGCGAACGGGCCGCCTCCGATGCGCAATCAGAAAGAATGCAAGATGGCGAACATGCAAACCGGGCCGAACTCTTTCAGCGCCGACATGACCTGTTCGGGCGAGATGACCGGAGCCGGTCATATCCAAGTGTCGTTCGACTCCCCCGAGCACTACGCCGGCAAGACATCGATCGCCGGCACGGCCGATGGCCATCCCTTCACCAACACGACCTCATTCGAAGGCCGCTGGGTCAGCGCCGATTGCAAGGGCATCACGCATTAGTCGTTTCGTGATCGAACAAGCGGGGCGCAAAAACCAGATTGTGCGTCGGTGGACGCACGGCCGTGGCTGCGTTTCTGAATCTTGCGCGCGATCTTGTGGCGTCACATGATTCACATATTTTTCTTGACTTCAGAGAATGAATGTGGTTAATAAGAATTAACAACAGGCGCCATGAATTAAACTTATGTCGGGCGCTGTGGGTGAAGGCGCGAGTGCAGGGGAAGCAGAACGCACACGACGAGGTGACGTTATGCTTTTTTGCAACGCGGTCCGAATTCCGGCGCGAAACACGCTTTGGCCCAGGGCCGCTCACCAAACCGTCAAAGGCGATCATCCTCAGGGTCGCGCGCCGCCCGTGCTGCGCCTAACATAGGCTGCTTGATCACCGGATCGAATTGCGCCTCCACGATCATGCCGTGCTAACAAGGCGAGGCAACGGCGTAATCTCGCGTGGCGATGTCCTTCGGCAGGTTGGCAGAGCTTCTGAAAGAATCGACGCGCGTCGTCTTCTTCACCGGCGCAGGCATCTCTACGGAATCGGGCATCCCCGACTTCCGCTCGCCCGGCGGCATCTGGACCAGGATGGCGCCCATCGATTTCGACGATTTCGTGCGTTCGGCCGAAATGCGGCGCGAAGCGTGGCGGCGCCGCTTCGCCATGGAGGAAACCTTCACGGCCGCCCAACCGAATGACGGTCACAAGGCCATCGCCGGATTGATTGCAAGCGGCAACGCAAGCCACGTCATCACGCAGAATATCGACAATCTGCATCAGCAGTCCGGCGTGCCGGTGGACAAGGTGATCGAGCTGCACGGCAACACGCGCTATGCGATGTGCCTCGAATGCGGCGCGCGGCACGAACTTGCTCCCATCCGCGTGCACTTCGAAGCGCATGGCGAGCCGCCCGACTGCGCGCAATGCGGCGGATTGCTGAAGACTGCGACGATTTCCTTCGGGCAGGCCATGCCGGAGACCGAGATGGCGCGTGCGGAAGCCGCCACGCGTGCGTGCGACCTCTTCGTCGTGCTTGGCTCGTCGCTGGTGGTTTATCCGGCGGCGGCGTTTCCGCTACGCGCCAAACGAAATGGTGCACGTCTCGTGATCGTGAATCGTGAAGCGACGGAGCAGGACTCCATCGCCGACCTCGTGATCCATGCGGCAATCGGCGACACGATGCGGGCCGCAACAGCGGTTCTCTAGCCAGGTGGATCAGGCGCGGGTCCAGATGCCGGTGAAGTTCGGCTTTCCGTGCAGCATGTGGCCGCTTGCGTCGGTCATGCGAAAACCTTGCGACGTCATGCTGGACGAAGCTTGCGCCAATTGTGCCGCATCCATGCTGTGATAGGCGCGCCAGGCGGTCTGGTCGTTCTTTTCGAAGATTGCCGAATAGTGCGTGTCGTTGCCGACGGCCGCGGTGGAAATCCGCACCGGGTGAAAATCCTGCGCATTCAGTTCGGAATATTGCTGCATGTATTGCGCGGTCGGCAGACCCGCGAGGACCCGCTGGGTCGAAGCGTCGCCGCGCTCCCAGATCGCCGCATAACCGACGCGCGCATCGACATGCGCCAGACGATAGCCCTGCGCCGCGAATTGCGTGTTGGCATCGACGAATTCCGCGTGGGTCATGCTATGGCGCGAATGCCAGTCAGGCCCCTTCGCGTTTTCCCAGCACCCAGCGAACTCCACGCCTTCTTTCGTCTGAAACGCGCTGACGCGGCGCAGACGGTAGCCCTGCCTCTTGTAGCCGGAATTGGACGTCAGATATTCGCCTTTGCTCAAGCTGTTCACCGCGTACCACGCGCTGTCCGGACCCGATACCCAGATCATTGCGGAAAACGGCTCGCCATGGGCTTCATCCTGATGAATGAGGAGCTGCAGGAATTGCTGTGCGGGATGCGCATCCGGGGTCCGCGGCGGCATCCACAATGTCCGCTTCGCCAGGCCCGGTTGCGCGGCTCCCGCAACGGCCAGCGCAGGCGCAGCCGCCAAAATGCCCCGACGCGACAAACTCATGTGAAACGCCCCACCAGCTTTTTTGTGTGGCAGGACCTTAATGATACCCGCGGCCATATGCCAGTTCGATCAGACAAGAATCAGGATCAACCAGCGGTTCTTATTTGATAATCGGGCTCACAGACTTTACGGCCGGAAGGGACGCTTTCGGGTGAACCTCTGGTTGAGCGTCCTTTCGTCTGGCAAGGGGTGAGGGCTCGCGAAACGCCGCCTGCAAGGCCGCTTCAATAGGTAAAAGCCTCGAGTTCCGTCGTGTCGTTGCCGTTTAGGATGAAGCCGGTACGCGCGCTGGGATTTATGGCGATCCGGTCGATCGGATAGTAGTTGTCGCCCGCGAGCCCATTAACCGACTCCACAAAATTGCCCTTGGGATCGAACACCTGGATGCTGCTGGTGCTCTTCGGCGAATATTCCCTCTGCCAGATCGTGGAAACAACCGCCCCTTGGCCGAGAGCGCGAAGCAGCTTAGATCAAGGTCCGGAACATAGGAGCATCCCCTTGGCAAACCGCGATTTCCGCCTCGACGAAGAAGACGAAGAGAAGCCCGACACCAAGGCGCCGGAGCCGCCGATTTCCCCCGTCGCGCAGGCGCTGTTCAAATCGCGCACCGTGCTCATCTTCGGCGAAGTGGACATGAAGATGGCCGAGCGTGTCACCGCGCAGCTGCTGGCGCTGGCGAGCGAAGGCGAGGGCGATATCCGCCTGGTGCTGAACTCGCCGGGCGGCCATGTGGAATCCGGCGACACCATCCACGACGTCATCCGCTTCGTCGGCCCGCGGGTGAAAATCATCGGCACCGGATGGGTGGCTAGCGCCGGCGCACACATCTATCTCGGCGCGCCGCGGGAGAACCGCTACTGCCTGCCGTTCACCCGTTTCCTGCTGCACCAGCCGCTCGGTGGCGTGCGCGGGCAAGCGTCGGACATCTCGATCGAGGCGGAAGAGATCCTGAAAATGCGCGACCGCCTGAACCGCGAGATCGCCAAGGAGACCGGCCAGACTCTCGAGAGGGTGGTGCAGGACACCGAGCGCAACTACTGGCTCAGCGCCGAGGACGCGAAGGCCTACGGCCTCGTCGGCAAGATCGTCTCGCGCATGGATGAGATGTAAGCCAGCGCGCAGCCGGCGATTTCAAAATGTCCGCGGCGCGGTTACACTCTGTCGGAAAGCGACCGATGGGGGGATTCCATGCGCGCGGGATTGAGCATTATTCTTGCGGCGATGCTGGCCGGCATCATGCCGGCTGTGGCCGGGGCTCCGGCCATCCAGATCACCTCCGACCCGACCAGCAACATGAGCTGCACGGCCGGCGTCTGCACCTCGACGGCGGCCAACGCCGTGCTCAACGTGAACGATCTCGAAGACATGCTGGCAAGTTCGGACGTGTCGCTCCGAACGGCCGCCGGCGCTCAGAACATCGAGATTCAGGTGCCGCTGAGTTGGGCAAGCTCATCGCGCCTGACTCTTGATGCGAACTACAACGTCGCAGTGAAGGCTGCTGTTACGGTTGCCGGCACGGCGGGTCTGACCATCGTCACCAACGATGGCAGCACCGGTGGCGATCTCATCTTCACGCCCACGGGGTCGGTATCTTTCTGGGATACCACCAGCAGCCTGATCATCAACGGCACGAGCTACACGCTTGTGAATGACCTGACGAGTCTCAAAAAGGCGGTAAGGGAAGACCCGCGTGGTGCCTTCGCGCTAGCGCAAAACTACGATGCATCCCGCGATCCTTACGGTCGTATCCCTGTGGACACGGAGCTGGCCGGTACGTTCGAAGGACTAGGAAACACCATTACGAATTTCCACCTCTATCTCCGCCGTAACTCCGCATCCTGTGCCGGACTGTTTTCGGCCGGCGCATCGACCTCCATCTTCCGCGACATAAGACTTTCCAATGTATCCGTTGACAGCAGGATCGACCTATCCGGACCTGGCGTCGGAGGATTGGTTGGGTGCACCAGCGGAACGATCATCAACGCTTCAGTTCAGGGTGGCGTTGGATGCCGCTGCCAAGGCAGCCGTGACGTCGGGTTGCTCGCAGGCGACGCCGGGACAATCATCCGGTCTGAGGCAAGGGGGAACGTTGGCCAGAATTCAGAACGAAGGCGAGGCATTACACGCTTTGGAGGTCTGGTCGGGTACGCCACCAACATCGTTTCATCTTACGCCGATGTCGACGTTTTAGCCGCCGTCAATCCCGTTGCCGGAGGTCTCGCCGGAGAGGCAACCACCATCCAGCAGTCCTACGCGACCGGTACGATAAGGTCTTACGGGACTCAGGATGAAATGCTGGCAGGCGGCCTTGTGGGGCGTCTCTCCGGCGACGGCGCGCAGATGACAAACTCCTACGCCTTGGAATCCATAACGTTCTCAGCCAAGAGCTATACGATCGGCGGCCTCGTCGGAGTGGGATCCAACATCCAGGACTCCTATGTTTCGGACAATATTTGCCTCTACAAGAACAGTCAGTGCGTCAGCATCAGCGGTAACAAGCAGATCGGCGGGTTTATCGGCGAGGACACGGGTCCCGGCAGCCTGGCGAACGATTACTGGGATCTCGACACGAGCGGCGGCATCTCCAGTTCCCAAGGGGCGGGCAATATCTCAAACGATGCCGGAATTTACACTATTTCGGACCAGCAGCTGAAGAAGAAGGTTCCGCCCGGATTTGACCGATCAATCTGGACGAGGAAGACGGACATCAACAACGGCTATCCATTCCTGCGAGCCGTGAAACCGAACTGAGTGGGGGAAGATCATGCGCGTCAAATTGAATCTGGTCCTTGTGGCGACGCTGGCGGGGATCATGCCGGCTATGGCCGGGGCTCCGGCGATCCAGATCACCTCCGATCCCACGAGCAACATGAGCTGCACGGCAGGCGTCTGCACCTCGACGGCGGCGAACGCCGTGCTCAACGTGAACGATCTCGAAAACATGCTGGCAAGTTCGGACGTGTCGCTCCGAACGGCCGCCGGCGCTCAGAACATCGAGATTCAGGTGCCGCTGACCTGGGCCAGTTCTTCGCGGCTGACTCTCGACGCGAACTACAACGTCGCGGTGAAGGCGGCTGTGACGGTTGCCGGCACGGCCGGTCTGACCATCGTCACCAATGATGGCAGCACCGGGGGCGATCTCATTTTTACCGACACGGGCAACGTATCCTTCTGGGATGTGAACAGCAGCCTGATCATCAACGGCCTGTCGTACGTTTTGGCGAATAGCGTTGCCGGACTCGCAAGTGCAATCGCGGCCCATCCCTCAGTCCACTTTGCACTTGCATCCGATTACGACGCTTCACCGGATGGTAGGTACAAGGGCGCCCCGATCACTGATTTGGAGGGAACGTTTGAGGGGCTGGGCCACGAAATTACGGGTCTGCGTGTACGATCACGCAATCCGGCTGGGCTCTTTTTGTCGGTCGGCGACCGCGCAATTGTTCGCGACGTTCATCTGGAAAACGTCGAAATCTACGGATCTGGCAAATACGGCATCGCGGGTGGAATCGCCGGGCAAAGCCAAGGCGTGATCATGTCATCATCCGTACAGGGGTTGATCAAAGCTAAGGGGACATACGACGAGGCGGGCGGCATCGTGGGTTCGGCAGCAGGAATGGTAGTCGGCTGTTCCACCAGCGGCCAGGTGCGCGCACGCTACAGCGCAGGCGGAATCGTCGGCTGGAACTATGCAACGATCCGCACTTCGCACTCCGACGCCGCGGTGAATAGCGACAGTGTCGGAGGGGGAATCGCTGGAATCAACTACTACGGTACAGTAGACCAATCCTTCGCAACGGGGCCTGTCACGGCGTCCGGTGCTGGCGGAATCGTTGGGGATCAGCGCGACGGCCAGATCAGCAACTCCTACGCAACCGGAGCCATCGTCAGCCAGGGGGGTACTGCTGGAGGGATAGCCGCTTTTGTCGGTTATCGGGGGGACGGGGCGACCGCTACCGTCGCAATGAGCTATTCAACCGCGTCTGTTAGGGGGACCATCGCCGGTGGGGTGCTAGGCGCAGACGTTCAAAATGGTCGTGGTAACCAGAACCTCTATTGGGACCTCGACACGAGCGGCATCAGCGATCCGAGCCAAGGAGCCGGATCGCCACAAGATGATCCCGGCATCACCGGTCTCACTGATGGTCAACTCAAGTCTGGTCTGCCTGCGGGTTTCGATCAGGCGATCTGGGGTCAGAAAAAGAAGATCAACGGCGGCTATCCGTATCTGCTCGCCAACCCGCCGCCGAAATAGACAAACTGCGCGCAGCGGTCACTTGACGTGTTCGTTGTTTGTCTGCAACATAGCAGGTTGCGGCCCGATTCGGCGGACCGTTGGACTGACGCAGCTAGCGGCAGCGAGCGCGGATGCTTGTCCGCGCGGGAGTGGAGGTTTCGACTGGCGAAGGTAATGCGGAATGGCTGGCACAACGTGATTTCAAATGCTTTGAACGAGGCAAAGCCACAAGATGTGGTTGGGATCTCCGCACGTAGGCAAACAACCGACCCGGCAAATGGTGGAGGGGGGTACCCCCGGTCGCCGCTTTTGCAAAACGAATACGGGCTGCGGGGGGGGTGCTGCGAGCTTGACTTCAACAATCAAGCTTTTGCGGTCCGGCATCCTATCGCCCCCACGCCTAGCGGCTCCTCTGCGCGCCGTCAGTCGCCGAGGGCCGCAAGCCGAGCCGGAACCGGTGGATTGGAGTGAGACAGGCGCAATGGGCGAAAATAGGTGGCACAATTGCAATTCGACTGCCGAGGCTCTCGTCAGAACACAAGATGTAGCGCCGCAGGCCACCTATAGTGCCAACGCGATTCTAAGCCCGGACGGTCCCGCGTGACCGAGCATCCCTGGTGGCGCGGCGCCACCATCTATCAGGTCTACGTCCGCAGCTTCGCCGACTCGAACGGCGACGGGCAGGGCGATCTGCCCGGGGTCACGGCGAAGCTCGATTACCTGAAGTCGCTCGGCATCGATGGCCTATGGCTGTCGCCGATCCATCCGTCGCCCGATCGCGACTGGGGCTATGACGTTTCGGATTACGACGGCATTCATCCCGATTACGGAAGCCAAGCCGATTTCGATCATCTCCTCGCGCAGGCGCATGCCCGCGGCCTGAAGGTGATGACCGACGAGGTGCTCGCCCACACCTCCGACGAGCATCCCTGGTTCGTCGACAGCCTACAGCGCGGCGACAAGTCCGACTGGTATGTGTGGGCCACGCCGAAGCTGGATGGCACCGCGCCCAACAACTGGCTGTCGGCGTTCGGTGGACCGGCCTGGTCGTACCAGCCTGCGCGGCGCGAGTATTATCACCACAAGTTCCTTCGCCAGCAGCCGAAGCTGAATTGGCGAAATTCCGGCGCCAAGGCGGCGGCGCTGGCTGTGCTCGATGGATGGCTGGCGCGCGGCGTCGATGGATTCCGGCTCGATGTCGCCAACGCGTATTACCACGACACGACCTTGGCCGATAACGATCCGATTCCCATGGCGGCGCGCAACGACCGGCTGTGGAGTCATGCGCCATATCTTCAATACCACCATCACGACAGCAACCTGCCGGACAATATCGAAGCGCTGAACGAAATCCGCCGCACGGTGGAGCGCTACCCCGATCGTTTTGTGATGGGCGAATTCTCGGAAGACCCGGGGCGTTGCGGCGCGTTCGCTGCGCCGGACAAGGGCTTGCACTCTGGCTACAGTTTCCCGCTGCTGCGCGCACACCATCTCTCGCCGGAATTCATCCACGGCCACTACCGTTTGCTGGCGAATTATCCCGACCACTGGCCATCGATTGCATTCTCCAATCACGACGTGACGCGAACGGTGACGCGTTTCGGCGGCGAAAATCCGCCGCCGGGATTGGCGAAGCTGCTGCTGGCGCTGCTGCTGTCCTTGCGCGGCACCATCCTGCTTTACCAGGGCGAGGAACTGGGATTGCCGCAAGCGGATATTCGCCGCGACCAGATCCGCGATCCGGTCGGCGATCTGTATTGGCCATACACCGAAGGCCGCGACGGCTGCCGCACGCCGATGCCGTGGAATTCTTCCGCGCGGAATTTGGGCTTCACCAGCGGCACGCCGTGGCTGCCGATGTCGCCGAAACACAAGGCGTCGGCAGTGTCCGAGCAGGAGAGCGATGCGAGTTCTGCACTGGCGCTCACGCGGCGCTTGCTTGCGTTCCGCAGGGAAAGTGCCGCGCTGCGCTGGGGCGACATCGCGTTCCTCGAGGCCCCACATCCCATCCTGGCGTTCATCCGTCAGTATGCGGACGAACGCTTGCTGTGTCTCTTCAACATGGGTGGAGAGCCGGCCGAATTCGGCGGTGCCGAAGTGAAAAATGCTGCCGTGGCCGATATTGGCTGCGGCAAGACGGAGCAAAGTGTCGGGCGCCTTCGCCTCGGCCCTTACGCGGGCTGGTTCGGCTCGTTGTCGAATGCGTCGAGCACCGCCTGAATGGGAAGCAGCACGCAGCGATGACGATTGCGGTGGGTCACGGCACCCCTGAATGCCGCGAAAGACTCGAACGGCGGCGGTGGCACCTCGGCATTGTTGGCGAGCATCGCCGCAACAGCATTGGCAAGCTGCTCGACGTCTTCGCGCGCGGCACCTTGTAGCGATTGGCCAAGGATCGAGGCCGACGCTTGCGTCAGAATGCAGGCTTTCGCCTCCTGCGCGATGCCGGTGACGCGGCCCTGGTCGTCGACGGCGAGATCGACCGTCACCTTGTCGCCGCAAGTGGGGTTATGCGCGGTGCCGCTCAGATCGGGTTGCGCCAGCCGCCCGGCGCCATGTGCGTCGGCCGCCAGCCGCAGGATCTCCTTGCGATACAGCGGATCGCTCATGTCTTGCGCTCGCGATACGCCGCCAGCGCTTCCGGCGTGTCGATGTCGATCAGCGGCGCATCATCGTCGGCTTCCACGTCACACACCAACTCAGGATACGATCCGAGCAATCCCTTCGCGCCGACATCGCCCTCAATGGCCGAGATCTCGGCAAAGAACCGCCGCGCGAACAACACCGGATTGCCGCGCTTGCCATGGCGCGTGGCGACGCAGATTGCCCGTCCTTCAACAGGATTGAAGGCGGCGATCAGCTTGTCGATGAGCGGGGCAGTCACGCCGGGCATGTCGCCGAGCAGGATGAGCGCGCCGTCGCAGTCCTGCGGCACTGCAGCAAGCCCGCGCTTCAGCGACGAGCTCAAGCCGCTCCGATACTCCGCATTGTCGACAAACGTTACATCCATCCCCGCAAGTGCCACTCGAACTTTCTCGCTGTCGCGGCCGGTCACCACGATCACCCGGTCCGCTGCGCTTGCGCTTGCCGGCTGCACGACTTGGCGGACCATCGGACTGCCATCGATCTCGGCCAGCAGCTTGTTGGATCCCATGCGGGATGATGCGCCGGCGGCGAGCACGATTGCCGCGATGTTTGGCGCGCGCGGCACGTCCTTCAGCGGCTCGTCGCGCGGCTGCGGCCGCACCGGGATTTCAGACAGCAATCCACCGACGCCCATGCCGGCGATCTGTCGCTGTCCGATCGGCAACCCGGCGGCCAGCCGCCACAGCACGAAATCGAATCCGTTCAGTTTTGGCGAGCGCGCGCAGCCGGGAAGACCGATAACATCGGCATCGCCCAGTCTGCCGAGAAGCAGCAGATTGCCCGGATCCACCGGCATGCCAAAGCGCACAACCTCGCCACCAGCCTGTTCGATCGCAGCGGGAATCACGTCGCGGCGATCGGTGATGGCGCTGGCGCCGAACACGAGGATGAGATCGGCTTCGCGCGCCGCCTCACTTAACGCCGGCATCAATGCGCCGGCGGTATGCTCCACTTGGCGCTCGAATACTAAGTCGGAGCCGACGCCTCGCACGCGCGCGGCGATTGCCGAGCGCGTCTTCTCCATCAGCGATGGGCGCGTGCCTGGAAGCAGTGTGAGGATCAACGCCACCTGTCGGGGTCTGAACGGTGCCAACGATACCGCAGATTTGTCCCTCAGCAATCGCTCCGCCTGTTCAACCGCCAGCTTCGGCGCGGCAAACGGAATGATCTTCACCGTCGCGAGCATCTGGCGGCTGCCGACATGCGCGAATTCCGGCAGGGTCGCGACCGTGATGGACTCATCGATGGCGTTCAGCGAATTGACCAGCGATCCGTCGATGATCGCGAGGCCGTCCGCCGTTGCGTACAGGTTGGCGCGGCCGGTGAATGCGGCACCGACGCGCGCGCCGGCACCGGCAAGCGCTGCCGCGATGCGAGACGCCGCTGCATCCTCCGGGACGTCGTCGGGCTCCAGGCGGGCGGCGATCACACTGCGCAATCTACCGTCCTTCAACAGGAATATGTCATCCGCGTTCAGAACGTGGCCCTTCTTCAACACGCCCGCGCTTGTGCGAACGGCATGGGCGAGGATGGCGCCCTCGGCCTCTTCGACTGCACATGGTCCGAATTTCATGCGCGACAGACTAGGCGAGCGCCACCTCACGCGGCAAACTCACTCGGGCTGCCAAGCCGCCCTCGGTGCGGTTCTCCAGCCTGATCGTGCCGCCATGCCCCTGGACGATCGCCTTGACTAGGGTGAGCCCAAGGCCGGTTCCTCCCGTCTCGGTGCAGCGCGAACTTTCCAGCCGCACGAAGGGCTCGAACACGCGGTCGCGATCCGCATCCGGAATGCCCGGTCCGCTGTCGCTGACCACCACCTCGTAGGCGTGGTCGTTGCCCGCCAGGCGCACATCGGCTTTATGGCCGTAAGCGACGGCGTTCTCGATCAGGTTTCGGATGGCGCGCCGGATTTCGTTCGGCCGGCAGGCGAGCGGCGCGGCCGCCTCGTGTCCGTTCCAGGTGACCGGCGCGCCCATCTCTTCCATGTCGGTGCACAGGCTTTCCACCAGCGCCGACAGATCGATACGGCGAATGTCCTCCCAGCCGACGCCTTTGGCGGCCGACAGGACGGCTTCCGTCAACTCCTGCAGTTCCTCGATGTTCTTCTCGAGGCGCTCGCGGGTCTCGGTGTCCTCGACAAACTCGGTGTTGATGCGCATCGCCGTGATCGGCGTGCGCAGGTCGTGCCCGACGGCCGAGAGAAGCTGCCTCTGACTCTGCATCGTGCGCGAGACCTGATCGATCATGGCATTGAAGGCCGTTGCGGCGCGGCGCACGTCTTCCGGCCCCTCAACCGGCAATCGGGGCGCCTTGCCGCCACGCGCAACTTCGGTGGCCGCGGCGGCGAGCTTGGACAACGGCTTTGCCACGCGCTGCGCGACCAGGCCGGCCGCGATGGACGTTAGAAGGATCGCCGCGGCTGCAGCGGCGATGGTCTGGATTGGCCATGGCGCCGGTGGCGGATGAAAGAAGGTAATGAGCAACTGAGTTCCGCGAACGAGCGGGATCATCATTTCGATCACCGATGAGGGAGTGCGCTCGCGCTTCATCTCCTCGGCTGTGGGCTTGCGCAATTTCACCAGCGCCAAACGGGCCGACTTTCCCTTCGGCAGCATTGCATCGATGCGGGAGGCGAGCGTGCGTTCGGCGTCCGTCATCTCCCAACTCGGAGCTTTGCCGCGATGAATTTGAAAGCTGAGCAAGGTTGTGGTCAGGGCATGCGCGCCGGTCGGCCGCTGTTTCGACGGAATGCTGGCAAGCAGGGTGGAGGCTGACACCGCCCGATCGAGTACGCGTTCGATGACGGAGCTTTCGGTCAGCTGCTGTTGTCCAAGTCCAAACCAGACTGCCACTGCAGCGTTCGACACCAGCACGGCAGCACCCATTACCACGATAAGCTGCGCAGCAAGCGTCCGCGGCCACAGACGGAAAGCACGCGCCCTCATTCGAAGACGGGATCCACCGCAAACAGATAGCCGCCGCCCCACACGGTCTTGATGTAGCGCGGGTTCTTGGGGTCCGGCTCGATCTTGCGACGCAGCCGGCTGACGTGATTGTCGATGCTTCGGTCGAACAGTTCGGCATCGCGTCCCTTGGTGAGATCGAGCAACTGGTTGCGCGTGAGCGCAATTTTCGGCCGCTCGATCAGCGCACGCAGCAGACTGAATTCGCCGCTGGAGAGTGCCGTCGCCACGCCGTCGCCGCCGATCAACTCGCGCTGGCCGGTGTCGAGCATCCACTCGCCGAACCGGATGCGCTCGGCCTCCGGCGGCTTCTGGCGCGGCGGCAGTGCCTGGGTTCGCCGCAATACCGCGGCAATACGCGCGACCAGCTCCCTGGGGCTGAAAGGCTTCGCGATGTAATCGTCCGCTCCCATTTCGAGGCCGATGATGCGGTCCACTTCCTCGCCGCGGGCCGTCAGCAGGATCACCGGAATCTGCGACGTCTCCCGGACGGACCGGCAAAGACTGAGGCCGTCCTCCCCCGGCATCATGATATCGAGCACGAGGAGGTCGATCGCCGAGCCGCGCATGACCTTCCTGGCGGCAAGCGCATCCGGCGCCGTACTGGTGCGGTAGCCGTGCTCGCGGAGATAGCGCGCCAGCGGCTCGCGGATGTCGCGTGCGTCCTCCACCACCAGGACATGCGGTTTGGCTTCTTCCTTGACCATGGCTACTCTTCCATCCCTGCAGAGGATGGGACGTTCGTGCGCGTTCTGCAATTCTCAATTGTCGCAAATGTTGGCTCAGAGTGAGGGAGCGACAGGGAATTGCGACCATTCTCGGCGGCGTGGACACATCCTTGAGACAGGGGACGTGTAGTTAACACATGACATTCAAGGGGGGATCCTTCAATGAACTCAACCATACGCAACGTTCTTGTCCTGGCCGCGGTCGCCATCGGGGGAGGCGGTGTCGCGGGAGCTGCCATGCAGCAGCCGCAGAAAGCTGCCCCGCATGGCGCGCCGGCCCGTGCTCAGAACGCTGAAAGCCATCGCCGCGGCGGCAGCCGATTGTTCGCCGAGTATGATCTGAACCACGATGGCAAGATCACACGCGACGAGTTCAACAAGGTCGTGCAGCAACATTTCGCGCAGGCAACAGGCGGCGGCAAGGCGATGACGGAGCAGCAATTCGCCAGCTACCGCACGCGCTCGCTCCAGCAGCACGGCGATCAGATGTTCAAACGCGCCGACTGGAACGGCGACGGAAAGTTGAGCTTCGACGAGTACGCAAATCCGATCCGCGCCAGCTTCGCGCGGGCCGACAAGCAGTCGCTCGGATTCCTGCCATGTCATCCGCGGGGACAGGGAAATCAGCCGGCGCGCGGCGCGGAGGCTGGCCGTCACCACGGTGGGGCGCGAGGAGCCGGCGCGTTCTGCGGCCGCGACGATCTCAACCACGACGGCAAGGTGACACGCGCCGAACTCGATCAGGCACTACAGCAACAATTTGCCTCGGCGGCCAAAGGCGGGAAGTTTCTGAACCGGGACCAGTTCCTCGTCACATTGGAAGATCGCGCGAAACTGACGAGCAGCCGCAGCTTTGGCCGGCTGGATCGCGCCCACAGCGGCACCATCACCTTCGCCGAGTTCGCGGCGCCCGAGCAGCGAACATTTGCGCGGCTGGACAAGAACGGCGATGGGGTGATCACGCGCGACGAAGCCACGTCGTCGCGACGGACCTTTGGCCACACCAAATCGGCAGCCAAATGATCCGAGGCGGGCACAGCTAGCCCGCCTCCTTCCTGAGCAACTGGGTCATCTGCGCCAGAATGGCGACGGCGATCTCGCCTGGTGAGCGAGCGCCGATCGCCAGTCCGATCGGGCCGTGGATGCGATCGAGATCGGCTTCGGAGAATCCATTTGCCTTGAGCCGTTCTCGACGGCCCGCATGCGTCTTCTTCGAGCCGAGCGCGCCGATGTAGAAGCATTGGGATTTGAGCGCCGCCGTCAGCGCCGGATCGTCGATCTTGGGATCGTGCGTGAGTGCCACCAGGGCGCTGCGCGTACCCAGCGGGCCCTTGGGCAAAGCCTCGTCTGGCCAGTCGTGCGTCAGAGTGGTCCCCGGGAAGCGTTCTGGCGTCGCGAAAGAGGCGCGCGGATCGATCACACGCACCTGGTACCCTGCCAGTGTTGCCATGATGGACAGAGGCTGTGCGATGTGCACGGCCCCCACAATGGCGAGATCGAGCGGCGGATTGTAGACGGAAAGAAACCAGCTGCGGCCGTCCACCTCCACGCTTGCACTCTGATCGGCGCGGGCCGCTTTGGCCGCTGCGACGCCAAGCGCCCACAAGTCCGCCGCGGGATCGATCAGGCGATCCTCGCCGGATGTGAGATCGGTCGCCCGCACAATAGCTTTGCCGGCATGCCGCGCGGCCTGGATGTGATCGAGTATTTCGCGTCTCATGCCGAGAGCGGCTCGACAAACACTTCGATGCGGCCGCCGCAGGCCAATCCGACGGACCACGCTTGCTCATCGCTGACGCCGAACTCGAGCTTCCGCACGCCGCCGTTGCGGATGATCTCGCGTGCCGTCTCAATGACGGCGCCTTCGACGCACCCGCCGGAGACTGAACCAACGAACGCACCGTCATCGCGGACGGCGATCTGGCTACCCGTGGGGCGTGGCGAGGAGCCCCAGGTCGTCACGACCGTGCCAAGTGCAACACCGTGTCCGGCGCGGAGCCAGCTTTGTGCCGCCGTGAGCACGTCATCTTCGCTCATGGTTTCAAGAGTAGAGCAAATCGCCGGCCATCAAAAGCCATGCTCGTGCAGGAGAAGGCGCTCTGCGCTACTGCGGTCCGGTTGAACCGGATAGCCGCGCGCGAGACCGCGTGGCATTCGCTGGCGGCGCGGCAGCGACCGTGTGCTCAGTGGCCGGTGCCGAGTGCTGCCTTGACCGCTCGTTTGGCCATCACAGTCACGAGATGTGCGCGGTACGGGGCCGAGGCGTGGATGTCGGAATTAAGGCCATCCGGTGAAATGGCGGTGGACGCGATTGCGTCCAGTTCAAAGTTGCGTGCGAGTGCTGCCTCCATCTCGGGCACACGAAACACACAGGGCGCCGCACCGGTCACGGCGACGCGGACGTTGCCGTTCATCTGCGCCACGAACACGCCTGTCATCGCATAGCGGGAAGCCGGGTTGCGGAACTTGGCATAGCCGGAACGGTCGGGCCGGGGGAACACGACTTCGGTGATGATCTCACTCTCATCGAGAGCGGTGGAAAACATGCCGCTGAAGAAGTCGTCGGCCGCAATGCTGCGCCGTGTGGTCGTCACGGTGGCGCCAAGACCAAGGACTGCAGCCGGATAGTCCGCCGCCGGATCGTTGTTGGCGAGGGATCCCCCGAGTGTGCCCATATGGCGGACCGCCGGATCGCCGATTTCCTCCGCCAGATACGCGAGCGCCGGAATGGCGCCCTTCACGACCTCGGAGGCAGCAACATCGGCGTGCTTCGTGCCGGCGCCGATGACCACGCCGCCATCGCTTTCGCGGATGAAGGCCAACTCAGTCAGCCCGCCGATGTCGATGAGCGCCGCCGGGTTCGCCAGCCGCAGCTTCATCGCCGCGACGAGCGTTTGCCCGCCAGCCAGCAGTTTCGCGTCCGGTTGCGCTGCTAGCAGCCCTTGCGCTTCGGAGAGCGATTTCGGCCGATGATATGTGAACGGGTAGGGGATCACGCCGCACCTTCCGTGATCTGCTTTGCCGCCGCCTCGATGGCGCTGACGATGTTGTGGTAGCCGGTGCAGCGGCAGAGGTTGCCCTCCAGCTCCTCCCGGATCGTCTGCCGGTCGAGCCGTGGCCTCCGGCGGATCATGTCGACTGCGGT
>DASYBT010000119.1:0-1652 GCA_036500585.1 Rhizomicrobium sp. | reverse complement strand
GACGCCGGCCTCGGCCGCATTGCGGAAGCGATTACCAAAGCCGGCGGCGCGCTTCTGGCCACCGCCGACCACGGCAATTGCGAGATGATGCGCGATCCGCAAACCGGAGGACCGCACACCGCGCACACCACCAATCCGGTGCCGCTCGTCATGTTCGGGGCCCGCAACCGCGCGCTTGTCGCCGAAGGCCGCCTTGCCGACATCGCTCCGACGCTGCTCGAGCTGATGGGCCTGCCCAAGCCGGCGGAGATGACCGGCCATTCGCTGCTGGAGGGGTGAAGTGCAGGCCTCCAACAAATGACCAGGCCGGGCCAGAACGGATGAGCGAAAGGCAACTCGCCGAACCGGAGGTGCTGGTTCGGCCGTTGAATTCAAATGAAGCGCCTAGAGCGGTTCATGGATTGACTGAATCGGTAGGGATTCCCTCGAATCGCGGTTTCTGATTCAAGATGCTGGCTGGATAGGGGGCCAGCATCCGATGACCCGACCTCTTTCCAATGATCTGCGTGAACGGGTGGTTGCGGCGGTGGCTGGTGGCGGCAGTTGCCGGGCAGTCGCGGCGCGGTTTGGTGTTGCCGTGTCATCGGTGGTGAAGTGGTCGCAGCGCTATCGTGCGACCGGCTCGGTGGCGCCGGGCAAGATGGGTGGGCATCGTAAGCGGGTGCTGGAACCGCATCGTGCCTTCATTCAGGAGCGGATCCGCCAGACGCCGCATCTCACACTGCACGGGCTGAAGGACGAACTGGCGGCCCGCGGCGTGAAGGTCTCACACAATGCGGTCTGGATGTTCCTGCGGCACGAAGGTTTGCGCTTCAAAAAAAACACTGTTCGCTCTTGAGCAGGCCCGCGCCGATGTCGCGCACCGGCGCCGCCGCTGGCGCTCATGGCAGGCCAGGTTCGATCCGAGGCGGCTGGTCTTCATCGATGAGACCTGGATCAAGACCAACATGGCGCCACTGCGCGGCTGGGGGCCGAAAGGCGAACGCCTGCGGGGCTTCGCTCCCCAGGGCCATTGGCGGACGCTGACCTTCCTCGGCGCACTGCGCTGCGACCGGCTCGCGGCGCCTTGCGTCTTCGACGGTCCAATCAACGGCGAGTGCTTCCGCGCCTACGTCGAGCAGCAGCTCCTGCCGGTCCTCAGGCCCGGTGATATCGTCATCATGGACAACCTCGGCAGCCATAAGTCGGCTGCCCTGCGCCGCGTCATCAAAGCAGCCGGCGCCAGGCTCTGGTACTTGCCGCCATACTCGCCCGACCTCAATCCAATCGAGCAGACCTTCGCCAAGATCAAGCACTGGCTGCGGCTTGCTCAAAAGCGCTCTATCGAGGACGCATGGCGATACGTCGGCGACCTCGTCAAAACCATCGAACCTGGCGAATGCATCAACTACTTCGCCAATGCCGGATATGCTTCCGTCAATCCATGAACCGCTCTAGGGTGGATGACGGCTAATGCGCGGTTGCCGCCTCTGGGAGCCTGCGATCGATCCAGTCGAGGATCACCTGCGCGATCGCGTCGCTGTTCTTTTCCATCATCATCATATGACCGTTGCCGTGCAGCCCAAGGTCGGCGAGCTTGACGAAATCGACGTCGACACCGGCCTGCTTGAGATAGGCCACGGTGCAGTGGCTGTAAGGCGCGTAGAAAGAAG
>DASYBT010000118.1:0-3688 GCA_036500585.1 Rhizomicrobium sp. | reverse complement strand
GCAAAGGTCATATGGCTGCCGATGTATCCGGCCCCGCCGGTGACGAGAACGCTCATGTGAATTCGCCTTGCATGGGGCGGTGATGGCCGAAATTCGCGCAATTTGCCAGTCGCTTTGCTTTATGCAAAATGTTCGTATATTTTGACTATTGGAGGAACCGATGCGCCAATTCTCGACGGTCGAGTTGCTACGCGACCTCAAGACCGTCATGCATGCCGCCGCCCGCGGGCCGGTCGCCATTACGCAGCACCGCAAGCCCCGCTTCGTTCTCATGGCCGTCGAGGACTACGAACAATTGCGTGGCAACCCCGATCCCCGCCGGGTGTACCGCACAAGCGAAACGCCAGCGGAGCTGAAGACGCTTCTGCTTGAGGGTCTGGATCGCATCGCTGAAGGTCGCGATGGCAAAGAGTAGGCCGCCGCAAACAGGCGACCTGGTCGTTTATCCTTATCTTTGGGCCGATCAGCACGAGAGAGGCGAAATCGAGGGTCGCAAGTCTCGTCCTGTCTGTCTCGCCTTGCGCCTGCGCGACCCGAAGAAAGATATCCACCATCTGATGCTAGTCGCAATCTCGAGCCGCGAGCCTGCGAAGAGTCGGACTGCCATTGAGGTGCCGGATACGGAGCGACAGCGTGCGAAGCTCGTGCGGTACCCGCGCGCATGGGTGATCGTCGACGAGTACAACTACGATATTGAAGAATCGTCCTGGTACTTCGAGGCAGAGCCCCTTGGCTCCTTCAGCGAGCCGTTCCTGCGGCAGATCACCGACATGCTCCGCAAGGAAATGCGCAAAGGCGCCAGACGGGTCGATCGCACGATCTAGATAGACAGCCGCTATTCGAAAAACGCCACCGAGCGAACTTCGATACTGGCGCGGGGTTTTGCTTCAGGGAAACTCGGATCGTGGAAGGCGGTGTGCGGCACGCGCCAGGCGCGGCTGCGATCGGAATCGTGGAACTTGATCAGCAGCACTTCGTCGCGATTCATGTTCGAAAAATACCACCAGCGATGCCGCGGATTGTGATGGAAGATGGCGGCGGTGGGCTTCGACTCCTCGTCGGGAATTGACGCGAACAGCGCGTCTCCCTCGGGAATCCTGTCGCAGATGACCAGCACGTTCGGCACGCCCTCGTCGGCGCCGACGCTTGCCCATTCGCAGACGGCGAGCGGCCAGTCCTGCGGCGGCTCGGAAAATGTGCGCCAGAAGCTTGAATAGATGAAGCGATGGAAGCCCGGCCCGTCCGGCCGCAACCGCTCGTACAAGGCTTGCGCCTGTGGCAACGCCTTCTCCGGAATCGTGTCGACATGGGCTTCGCCGGCCGGCGGTTGCACGCCGCCGTGATGCGCGTAGCCACCCGTTTGCCGCTTGTATTTTGCGAGATCGTCTGAGGTGCGCACCATCCAGCCCATCACGGCCACGAAGCTCGCGCCGGTGAACTGCTTGATCGCATCGGATACCTCGCCGGAATAAACGCGGCCGACTTCGTCGTTGTCGAAGAAGTTGCCGACCGCGCTTCTGTGCGAAAAGAGCTGGAAGCCGTGGCGATCCAGTGTGAAATGGTTCGCATTCGGCCGCGCGTCGCGCACCGTCATCCGGTATGGCGCATAGATCCCGGTATTCACCTCGATGCCGGGCGCTGCGAAGCGGCGGTTTATGGCAGGCCCGTTCGGCAGAAGGTAATTGATATCGGCTTCGACCCCGCGAACCTCGGCTCCCGCAAGGCTCATCGCGAAATCCTTTAGGCGCCGAGCGCGCCGACAATTGCGACCGAACAGACGTTCATCATCGGCGCACCGCCGAGATTGTGCGTCAGCCCGATGGAGGGATTCGGCAGCTGCCGTGCGCCTGCCCTGCCCTGAAGCTGCAGATACATCTCGTACATCATCCGCAAGCCAGATGCGCCGATCGGATGGCCGAAACATTTCAGTCCGCCGTCGATCTGGCACGGAATTTCACCGCCGGCATCGTACACGCCGTTCATGACGTCCTTCCACGCCTCGCCTTCTTTCGAGAGATAGAGATCCTCCATCGTCACAAGCTCGGTGATCGAGAAGCAGTCGTGCACCTCGATCATGGAGACTTCCTCGCCCGGGTTCTTGATACCCGCTTCGTCATAGGCGCGTTTGGAGGCGATGCGTGCGGTGTGGAAGTAGCTGCCGTCCCAGGAATTGTGCTGGCTCTCGAGCCCATTCGACAGCGAGAGCTGCATCGCCTTGACGCTGACGATGTCCTTCTTGCCCATCGCCTTGGCGATCTCCGGCGTGGTCACGATGGCGCAAGCGGCCCCATCCGATACGCCGCAGCAATCGAACAGCCCAAGCGGTTCAGCGATCATCGGCGCGCCAAGGCACATCTCTTCGGTGATGGCTTTACGCAGATGCGCTTTCGCGTTCTTGGTGCCGTTGGCGTGACTCTTCACCGACACATGCGCCATGGCGCGCTTGAGGTCATCCTTTGAAACGCCGTGCTTAGCGCGATAGGCGCTGGCGAGCTGCGCGAAATTGCCGGGCGCCGAGCCGTTGGCGCTCCACAAGGGATTGAGCGTGCCGTTCTCGCGCTGCGGCAGCCCGCCATAGCCCGTGTCCTTCAGCTTCTCGACGCCGAGGGCGAGCGCGATGTCGCAGGCCCCGGCGGCCACGGCATAAACCGCACCGCGCAACGCTTCCGATCCGCTGGCGCAGAAATTCTCGACTCGCGTCACCGGAATATTCGGCAGCCGAAGTGCAACGGACAAGGGCGTGCCGCCATTGCCGACATGCTGCTCGGCGATCGCTGTCGAGAACCAAGCGGCCTGGATTTGGCTGGTCTCGACGCCGGCATCCGCCAGTGCCTCCAGATAGGCCTCGACCATCAGTTCCTCGGCGCCGGCTTCCCAGCGCTCGCCAAATTTCGAGCAGCCCATGCCGAGGATTGCGACCTTGTCCTTGATTCCCGTAGCCATCGGATGATCCTTTCTGCCGCGGGAACCTAGCAGACCAGGCTCCGCGGAAAAACATCAAAGCCAATGCCGGCGGCAGCAAAAAGCCCGAGGGCCACAGGACTCTCGGGCTGTTGGTGGTCTGAATTCAAAGATTAAGGTGTCCAGATGAAGCCGTGTCTAACGTCTTGGTAATCCCAGTAGTACCCAGCCACGATGCCATCTTTGTTGATGCCTTCTGCAAAGGTCCCACGACCACTAATTTGAGCCGCATCTGGCGCATCAATCGTTGTCAGCTCCCCGATCTTATTACGAACAAAGACGTGCGAGGCCCCGTCCGAATCCCGATACGTCCCAGTCGCCACGCCGTGGCTGTTGACACCATTGACCGTCTGGAAAGCAGCCCCGGCGAGGTCAATGATTGTCACATGGCCGTCCAGCCGACGCAGAAATCCATGCGAGACGTCATTCACATCATAAAAATTGCCGCCAACAACTCCTCTGTCATTGATGCACAAGGCCAAGGAGCCCTCGTTATCCGCATTGTTTTGGCCAGGTAAGTCGATGGAAGTCATCGTTCCGTCCGGCGCGCGCAAGAAGGCCCGATAGACATTATTTTCATCTTGCGCCCAGCCCGCGGCATATCCGCGGTCGTTCAGCGCCTGGACGTATGTCCCCTGCGTTGGAGCAGTACCTGCGTTTGGTGCGTCAAAGGTCGAGAAATTCCCCGAAGAATCGCGAATGAACCCCTGCGCCACCTGCACGCCAG
>DASYBT010000117.1:0-15832 GCA_036500585.1 Rhizomicrobium sp. | reverse complement strand
TTCGGCGCTTCGCAATCATGGCGATCGCATCGGTGCCACCCGGATGATGCTGGTCGACCTCAACGGCGCCGTGGCAGCGGACACCGCCTCTCCCGCGCAAGAAGGCAGGCCTTTTCCGTTCCCGGCATTGATCCAGGATGCGGCTGTGCGCGACAAGGGAACAGCGCTCGCCACTCTGGATGGGCGGATCTACTGGATCGTCGTGGTACCGGTGCGGGCGCCGGTGCCCATCGCGTTCATCGCGGCGGCCATTCCGGTGGATGCCACGTTCCTGGAGAAGCTGCGCAGCCTTTCCGCTGAATCGCCGTCCATCGCCTTGGCGACGCGTTCGCCGATGGGTGTGTGGCGCGTAGGTGCCGAAAGCCGGGAGGCTTTGAAGGGCACCGCTCTGCCGCAAAGCTTCCAGCCGCTCCGGTCCGCCGCAGAGATATCCGCGGGTGGTCATGATTATTTGACGATGACCGAATCGCTCGCGGTAGCGCCGCAGAGTGCGCCAATCATTGCCGTTTTGAGTTATCCGCTGGACCAGGCTCTGGCAGCGTACCGACGAATTGCCGGTCCCTTACTCCTGATTCTGGGACTTGCGTTGGTGGCGGCTGTTGCTGGTTCAATGGCCATTGTCCGCGGCGTCTCAAGGCCTTTGGAGGGGCTTGCCGCAGCGGCGCGACGAATTGCAGCCGGCGACTACACCGACCCGCCGCGGCAAACGCAGCACGATGAGATCGGCCATCTTGCGGCAGCTCTCGCCAACATGACGCATTCCATTGCGGACCGCGAAGCAGCCCTGAAACACGCCATCGAATCCGCGGAGGTCGCGCGCAGCGAGGCGGTGAAGGCGAACGACGCCAAATCGCAGTTCCTCGCGAATATGAGCCACGAATTGCGCACGCCTCTGAACGCCATTCTCGGCTTCAGCGAAATGATCGATCACGAGGTGCTGGGTCCGTTGGGCCAGCCGCGTTATCGCGATTATGCGCGGGATATCCGGGCGAGCGGAGCCCACCTCCTTTTCCTCGTGGAGCGCATGCTGGATCTTGCCGATGCCGAGGCCGAACGCCTGAAGTTATCCAAATCGATGGTGCCTGCCTGGGGGCTGATCCAGGAGAGCGTGCTGACCCTTAAGCCGTTCGCCGAGAAATCCGGTGTGAAACTCATCTTCGAACCGAGCAGTGCCGCTTGGCCGCAACTCGACGCCGACGCACCAAAACTTAGACAAGCCTTCATCAACGTGATGGACAATGCCATAAAATTCACGCCTGCCGGCGGGCAGGTTCGCGTGAGCGGAATGGTTCAGAGTGGGCGGCTCATGATCCGTATTGCCGACAGCGGAGTCGGCATGGAGCCGGAGATGCTCGCCAGTGTTGTGAGGCCGTTTCACCGGCTCAGGTCGGCTTTGGATGGCCAGCACCAGGGCGCCGGTCTGGGGTTGCCTTTCGCCAAGGCCATCATCGATCTGCACGGGGGCACACTCACGCTGACGAGCGCTGTGGCATGCGGCACCGTTGTCTGCATCGAACTGCCCACCGGGAGCGCTGCAATCAGCGCGGCGGCCTGAGCATGCGGCGCGTCGTCCTCGTCTCGTTCATCATGGCGATAGCGCCCAACATGGCGGCAGCGCAGATCGACTATGGGACAAGCGGCTATGTCGACCTGAGGCTGGTGTCGCCCGCAAACGAAAAGAGCTGGCTCGACGGTGGCTTGGGCAAAACGCGATACGGCGCCGGCGATTCCAATTTCCAGTTCAATTCGGCGGTAGGGCAGGGTTATGTCCTCTTCACGCCGGAGATCATGGCCGTTGCCGTGGTCCGCGCGGCGCCGCAACAGCGTATCGCGGTGGATGCGCTGGAGGCCTACGTCCGGTATCGGCCAGTTTCCACCAACCAATGGCGCTGGACCGTCAAGACTGGCGCGTTCTTCGCCCCGTTTTCACTGGAGAACACCGAAGTCGGCTGGTCCAGTTATTGGACGATCACGCCGTCGGCCATCAATTCCTGGTTCGGCGAAGAGCTGCGCACCGTCGGTGCCGAAGGCCAGATGGACTGGCGCACGGATGAAGGCACATTGGAATTTGTTGCCGCGACCTTCGGTTGGAACGATCCGGCCGGCGTTCTCATGGCGGATCGGGGATGGGCTCTGGACGACCGGCCGACGTCCTTGTTCGATCACCTGCGGGAGCCGAATGCGACTCTCCTTCTGTTCGGGGACAAACCGCCGGATTCGACGCCGATATTCGCGGAATACGACAATCGCGCCGGCTGGTACGCCGGAATCTCGTGGGATGACGCACGCGCATGGCATATCGAAGTCGAGCGCTACGACAATGAGGCCGACCCGGCAGCGCATCACGAGGATTACTTCGGGTGGCGCACCCGCTTCTGGGGCGGTGGTGCGTCCTGGAAGTACGACCGCCTCACCGTCCTTTCTCAGGCCCTGACCGGCAACACAACCATCGCACCGTTCCCTGGGTTCACCAGCACGACTGACTTCGACTCTGCCTATCTGCTAGCCGGCTGGGAGCAGGACGAATGGCGGGTCGCGCTGCGCGGCGACTGGTTTCACACGCAGACGCAGACGACCTTCGGAGGAGAACCGGCGCTGAGCGAGAATGGCGATGCCGTCACTGCGGCAGTGAGTTGGCTGCCCAAGGATTGGGTCCGGCTGACCGGCGAAGTTCTCTGGGTGGAAAGCGACCGTGGGGAACGCGTCATCGCAGGTGCCGCACCGCGCCAGAGCGGCGTTCAGGCCCAGCTGTCTGCCCGCTTTTACTGGGAATAGCGCGAGCTGTTCGACGCGTGGCGTGCAGCGCCAAACCCGGTCTAGAATGATCCCGCGCGATTCGGCTTCAGCCGTGCGCATCGGTGCCGCGATTGACCAGATATTTCCACAGCGCTGACGATCTCGCGCGCTTCATCTTGGACACAATCGGCCATGACGTAGCCCTCGGCCTGCCGCTCGGGCTCGGCAAGGCGAACGATATCGCCAACGCGCTGTTCGCCCGCGCGGTTGCCGATCCACAGATTCAGCTGCGGATATTCTCCGCGCTAACCCTGGAGAAGCCGCCTTACCGCAGCCAACTGGAGCGGCGCTTTCTCGAGCCTATCGTGGAGCGGCTGTTCGGCGGCTACCCGGCCTTGCAATATGCCCACGCGCTGCGCCACGGCGGATTGCCCGCGAACATCACGGTCAACGAGTTCTTCTTTCTCGCCGGCCGCTGGCTCTTCAACGCCCGCGCGCAGCAGGATTACATCTCATCCAATTACACGCATGCGGTGCGCCTGATTGCGGACCGCGGAGTCAATGTCATCGCGCAACTCGTGGCGAAGAAGGACGAGGGCGCGGACGCGCGCTACAGCCTGTCCTGCAACACCGACGTCACACTCGATGCCTTGCGGCAACGCGCACAGGGCGCATCCAACTTCCTGCTCGTCGGCCAGGTGAATTCCGAGCTCCCATTCATGGCGGGGGAAGCCGAGATTCCGGCGAGTGAATTCGCGGCGATTCTCGACGATCCGTCGACGGACTTTCCGTTGTTTGCGCCGCCCAAGGAGCCGGTCAGCCTGCCGGAATACGCCGCCGGGTTCCATATCGCGCGTCTCATCCCTGACGGAGGAACGCTGCAGATCGGCATCGGCGGCGAAGGCGATGCGGCCATTCATGCGCTTGTCCTGCGGCACAAGGAGAACGATGCGTTCCGCCAGGCTGTGGCGGCGCTTGCTCCGTACGTCAGTGCGGGCCACACGCAGCCGTTCTCGACAGGCCTCTACGCCTGCACCGAAATGCTGGTCGATGGCCTGCTCAATCTCTACGCCGCCGGCGTCCTGAAGCGCGAGATTGACGGCGCGGTGGCGCATGCCGGATTCTTCGTCGGACCGAAGAGCTTTTACCGCACCTTGCGCGAGATGCCTGAGCCCGAGCGCGCAAAATTCAAGATGCGCGCCATCAGCTTCACCAATGCGCTGTACGGAGAAGAGGCGGCGAAACGCGCCGCGCGCGCCGATTCCCGTTTCGTCAACAATGCGATGGTCGCCACATTGCTTGGCGAAGCGGCCTCCGACACTCTGGAGAATGGACGCGTCGTCAGCGGCGTCGGCGGGCAGCACGATTTTGCCGAGCAGGCGTTTGCACTGGACGGTGCTCGCTCCATCCTCGCGTTCAAGGCGACGCGGAAATCCGGCTGCAGGATCACCTCCAATGTCCGCTCGTCGTATTCGCACATCACCATTCCGCGGCATCTGCGCGACATCTTCATCAGCGAATATGGCGTTGCCGATCTGCGCGGCCGCACCGATGCGGGGTGTATCGCGGCGATGCTCAACATCGCGGACTCCCGCTTTCAGCCGGAGCTCATGCGGGAGGCGAAGGATGCGGGCAAGCTGCCCAGGCAATTCGAGATTCCTGCCGCAAACCGCGACAACACGCCGGAACGCATTGCGCGCGCACTGGCGCCGCTGCAGGAACATGGGTTACTGCCGCTCTTCCCGCTCGGAACGGATCTGACACCGGTTGAGCAGCGGCTCGTGCCGGCGCTCGCTTCGATCAGTGAGGCGTCGCAGAACTTTGGCAGCTTGACGAAGCTCATGTGGCGTGGCCTCTTTGCGAAGACCTCCGACACCGCCGCGCTCGATCGCCTCGGTTTGGCGAATCCAGTGGGTCTGCAGAATCGCGTGTACCGGCTGCTTCTGAAGGCAGCGCTTCAAAGTCCGTGATTGAAATTCGCTCTGCCACGGAACAGAAAGGTCCCGGATGTCGTTTTCGGGCGGGGCCCAGGAGACCCGGCACAATGGCCAATCTGTCCGCAAACTATCTTCGCAAGGCCCGCAACTGGGATTCCTATTTGCCTGATGCTTCCGATCTCCGGCGCCTGACGCGGAGCGTGGGCTTGTCGCGCGGGCGCGACGATTCTGCGCATGCGGCGCTCGCAGTCGGCTTCGTCGCCGGCGCGTTCATCGCGGTCGGCGCGTTGGCGATCGCCCGCGTGGCGATTGGAAAGATGGCGATCGGCAAGCTGCATCTGCGGGAGCTCGAGATCGACGATTTCACCGTGCATCGGATTCACAATGGTTCCGGTGCCGCCATCTCGCAGCATGTCGAGGGCGATGACCGCGGTCTTGCCCTTCCGCCCGAGGAGGCCCTGACCAAGGAGGATCTCTCCGACCACGACGAAGAACAACCGGCGGGGAGTGGGAAGCGTTCTCGTGGCCGGAAGAATGGCGGCCGCGCGGACCGGTCCGACTAAACGAAATTCAGCGTGGGCGGCTCGATTTGGGGCCGCCATATTCCGCAACGACCGGCGCTTCGGCATCGGTCGCATAGCCACGGAACATCCCGACGTTATTCCAGTCCATCGCGACATTGCCGTGCGTATCGATGCCGATCAGGCCGCCATCCGCATCCTTGTAGGCGCCGAGCCGGTCATGGATGTCCGCCTTCATGGCCGCGGCTAGTGACTGGTGCGCGTAACGCATGCGGTCCGCAACATCCTTCGAGACCGACAAGCGGATGAAATATTCGCCGTGCCCGGTCGCGGAAAATCCTCCAACCGCATCATCCGCGTAAACGCCGGCGCCGACGATCGGCGAGTCGCCGACGCGTCCGGGGATTTTGGCATCGTAGCCGCCGGTGGAAGTCGCCGCCGCGATGTGGCCGCAACGGTCCAGTGCCACGGCGCCGACTGTGCCGTGTTCCGCCGTTGCGGCAGGCTGGGCGGCAGCGTTCGCCTTGATGAAGTAGCTGTCGGGCACCATGGCAGCGCCGAGGCTCTTCACATACGCCTCGCCGCGATCGCCAACCATCAACACATGCCGTCCGGCATCCATCACCAGGCGCGCAGCATGCACAGGGTTCTTCACATGCGTCATCGACGCGACGGCGCCGGCGTCCAACGCGCGGCCGTCCATGATCGACGCATCGGTCTCGACCTGGCCCGTCGAATTCGCAATTGCGCCCTTGCCTGTGTTGAACAGGCCGGAATCCTCGAAGCCGATGACGATGGTTTCCACCACATCGATGGCGGATGCGCCGGATGCGAGCTGCGCCCGAGCCTGGGTGAGCGCGGCGCGCATCGCGGTGGAGCGGCCGATATCCGGAACAGGCTTGCTCATCTCGCCGCCGTGCACCACGACGGCGAAGCGGCCATGCGCGCTGCATCCGGCGGCACCGGCCGGTGCTCCGGCGAAGGCAACCGTGGCAACAAGGGCGGCCAGAATTGCCGCCGGGATCTTGCCAGTCAAAAGGACCTCGGGCATGGCCGCGGCCCGGCAGTTAGCCCTGGGCCGGCTGACCAAGCTTGCTGCGCACTTCGTCCTGGATGAACTTGCGCTTCGCCGGTCCCTTCAGGTTGCGCTCGGCGGCTGTGGTCTTGGCAGCAGAGAGAGCCGGCTTCACCACCTCTTTGATGTGGGCCTTGACCTTCTCCTTGACCTGCTCCTTGGGCAATCCCTGGTCCGTCAGCGTTTTCGCATACTGGGTTCGCACTTCGGCGACCAAGGGATTTCCCTTTTTCTCGCCCTTTTCGCGACCTTCGCCGCCCCGTTTCTTCTTACCCTCGGCTTTCGCCATGACACCTCTCCTGCGTCCGATCCGTAGAGGTGTCTAAAGCCAAGGCTTTCCCGAGGCAAGCATTCGGCCTACGGGAGGGGACCTTTTTGGATCAGGCCAAGCTGGCCTTTTTGATTGAAGCGCCGGACATCCGGACGGAGAGGCTCGGCCTCGCAGACGAGGGTGCTGCCGACGCCGGCCGTGGAGCGGACAAACGCATCGAAGCCAGCATTTGAGTCGATATCGTCAACAACCAGAAAGCCCTGGCGGCGAAGGTGCCGCCAGGCACATTCAAGCTCGAACGTGACATTTCGTTCGGTGTGCAGGCTGTCGTGCACGAACAGGTCGATTGTGCCGAGCCGCGACAGCAGTGGCGCGAGATGACGGCGGCTGGAGCCCGACACAAGCTCCCATCGATTGTGAAGACTGGCTGGAACCGCGATGCCGATCTGCGCTCTCATGACGGGATCGAGCGGCGGAAGATCGATGCTGAAAAGATGGCCGGCGCCATTCCGGTGCATCGCCTCGAGAATAATTCGCGATGTGAATCCATGGCCGACGCCGGTCTCGATGACATGCTCCGGTCTCGTGTGCCGAACGATGCACCAGCACGCGCGCACGAGAGCAGCGTCACCATCATTGTACCCGGCGAAGCTCTCGGGGCCTGCGGAGATGCCGCGTGCCTCCAACTCCGCAACCGTGTCGCGCCAGACTTGCCAGAAAGCCGGACCTTCGGAGCATGGCCAATCGATATCCATCAGCGCATGCAGCTGCCTCTCCCAGTCAAGCACGGGTTGATGGACATGGACCTCGGCATTGTCCTCGCGCCGCTGCATGAGCCGCTCGTGCAGCCGCTCAAATCCTCGCGCCGGGTCGCGCACCAGCGCGATCGCAATGCGACGCGGGTGACGCACGACGTAATTCAGGACCGTGCCGAACATGTCACCGTTTTCCCGCCACCGCGACCGCGGCCACCTCGCGCTCCCGCGGTAGCTCAAGCTGCACGACCTCGGCCGTCGGCCGGTATTTCGGGATCTGGGGCAGGGATGAAAGACAGGCGCGCAGGATTGCCGGATCGTCCCAGGGCACATCGTGATGGCCCTGCTCGAACCACGGGCTTTGCGGTTGCCGCAACCATTCGCGCGGAAAGAACACGACGATATCGCCATCGATCGCGGGCCGTGTCCGGGCATCGGGCATGATGCTGCTGGTCAGCGCCGCCGCGAGATCGCGACCCGGACCGAACGGCAAGGTGCCGCCTTGCGTGGCGCGCGGGTTGATTTCGATGAGCTGGACTTGGCCGATTTCGTCGCGAATGAAGTCGAGGCCGAACAGGCCGGACAATCCGAAGTGCCGCGCAATCTTGTGAGACGCTTCCTCCATCGCCGCCGAGCTGACGCGCCGCACCACGCTGGGTGGCCCGGTCATCCCGTCGGCCACCAGCACGTCGTAACAAAGCAGTCCGACGATCTCGCCCTTCCATGCCGCAAAGGCAGTGGCCGCCGGCACGCCGGTGACGAATTTCTGGATGCTGACGGCACGGCGCTCCGGCAGCACCGCTCCCTTGAGCCAGTGCGTATCTCGTCGTCTTGCCGCGCGCACGACAGACCGAAACCGTGAGGGAGGCGTTGCGAGCCTCCAGAAGGCCGCCCGAGCTTCCGCCATTGTGCGGACCACCTGCACGCCGTCGCCACCCCAGCTTCCGTCCACCTTCAGCACGGCCGGGAGGCCGAGAATGCGCAGGCAGTCCTCGAGATCCTGCTCGCTGGTGACGGGGAAAGTTTCCGGCGTCGGAATGCCGAGCGCGCGCGCGGTCGCAAGCGAGTCGTTGCGCGACAAGATCCTGCCGTAGTTCTCCGGCGCGCCGAGCGATCGCTCGATCAGACTCCTGATTGGGGACGCAGGCCGCTCGTTCCCATAAAGAGACAGCAAGTGCTCGATGCCGCGGTCGTCGCAGGCGACGATCAGGTCGGGTTCGGCCCGCTCGATCGCCTGGCGCAGGCTCTTACGTGCGAAAATGGGACGATAGATGTGCGACTGGCTCACATAGCGGCTCTGGGTGACCGGCGCGCCGTCCGGCGCAATCACGTCGACCGTCGCACCCGATAAGGCAAAACCCGCGGCATGCCTGGCCGTCGAGGTCCAGCGCACCGTGGTTGAAATCAAGACTTTGCAAGCCATCGCGAGAGGGCTCCTGTTCCGCGCAGTGGCGTGTTCTGCACGAAGTGTTCCTGGCACAGAACTGGAAGGAAATGCCGGCGAAGCGCGGAAATCCGCTTCACTGGCCCTGAATTGAAACAATTGTCTCGGAATGGAACGCGGAACATGACGAACATCTGTGATGTTGCAGTGATCGGTGCAGGCCCCTACGGCCTTTCAGTGGGAGCCCATCTGGCATCGAAGGGGATCGATTTTCGGATTTTCGGCAAGCCGCTGTCGACCTGGTCGCAGCACATGCCGAAGAACATGACGCTGAAGTCGGACGGCTTTGCGTCGAACCTCTCGGCGCCGGCGGAAGACTCCACCATGAAGGCGTGGTGCGCGAAGAAAGGAATCGAGTACGCCGATCAGGCCCTGCCGATCCCGCTCGACACCTTCCTCGATTACGCCAACACCTTCCGCCAACGCTTCGTCCCCAACGTGGAAGAGGTCAACGTGGTGTCGCTCACGCGCGACGGCCCGCTGTTCACGCTCGCTCTCGAAAGCGGTGAGCGGGTGCGCGCGCGCAACGTCGTGCTGGCGGTGGGCGTCAGCCATTTCTCCTGGATGCCGAAGATGCTGGCGGAGATGCCGAGGGAGTATGTCTCGCACAGCTTCGAGCATCGCGAGGTTGGCGAGTTCAACGGCCGCGATGTGACGGTGCTTGGCGCCGGTGCATCGGCGATCGACCTCGCCTGGCTGCTGCATGAGGAAGGCGCCAACGTGAAGATCGTCGCTCGCGCCGATGAGATCGATTACAACAAATATCCGGACGCTTATGAGGAGACTCTCATCGGCCGCATTCACCGTCCAGCTTCCGGGATCGGCCGTGGCTGGCGCTCCCTGTTTTGTGCGCAGGCGCCGCTTCTGTTCTATCGGCTTCCCGCAAACTTGCGGCAGCGTGCGATCGACAGCCACATGCATCCCGCCGGCGGCTTCTTCATGCGCGAGAAGGTGGAAGGCAACATACCGGCGCTGCTCGGGCGTTCGCTGGTGAACGCGGGCGCGCGGGGCGGCAAGCTGGAGCTGACGGTGAAGACGAAATCCGGCGACGAGGAGAAGATTGTCTCCGATCACCTGATTGCCGCGACCGGCTATCGGCCGGACATGCGCCGCGTGCCCTTCCTGTCGAACGACATCGTGAGCCGCATCAGCCCGCGGCCGTTCGTCACCGAACTTTCCGACGAATTCGAGACGGAGGTGAGCGGCTTGTTCGCCGTGGGTCTGGCGGCCATGCACAATTTCGGGCCGCTGATGCGGTTCATGGTTGGAGCGGAGTTCGCCGCGCCGCGCGTGGTCGCGGCGCTCGAACGGCGCGTCGGCCGGGTTGCCGAGCGACGGGCTGCCTGAGGAACGCAAGCCGGCACGATCCTGTCCTCCGCCGGGTCGTGCCGGCTCGCTCTCTCTCAGTAGAAGAACTGCTGCAGCTGATCGAAGCCGCCCGGGCCGCCGAACGCCCAGCCCATGCGCTTCTTCGGATTCAGCACCGGCGGCGGTTCGCCGATGGCGAAATGGAATCCGGTGATCGATTCGAGATATTTGCCCTTCTCGTCGTAGACGACGATCGCACTGCCTTTGCTGCCATCGCAATAGAAATAGTCCGTCACCAGAAACAGCTTGTGCACCGGATCCACCGCGATTCCCGAGCCGCTGTTGCTCTGATCGGTGGCGCCCGTGCAGGGAAGCTGGACGGCAGCGATGCCTGACTTGCTGATGAAATCGTAGAATTCCACCTGCGCATTCAGTTCGGTGTCGGTCGCTCCGACACCGGTATTCTGATCGACGGCGAATCCGTCCACCGAGCCGGCGTGGTAAAAGCCGTTGTTGTAGCCGTTGAACGTGGTGCTTTCGCCGGTGGAAAGATCCACGAGCACATTGAGCGGCGGCTTTCCGTGCACCGCGCCGGCGTCAGGTGAGAGCGCAAGGACCGCCTCATTTCCCGCTTCGTAGTAGCCGAGGTTCGGCGAGTCCGCGAGCCCGAACAGGTCGGGATCGAGCTTGATCACCTTGGGGAAGGCATTCGCCGCGATATCCGACACGATCAGGACAGGGTTGTCCTGCTTCTTCAGTTCGATCCCAAAGAGCACGGTTGTCGAGGTTGACTGGTTCGACGGCGCTTCCAGCACGCCCATGTCCTTGAGTGGCGGCGTCCACGCGCCGGTGAATGCGCCACCGCTCACCGGATTCATCACTTCATACTTGCGCTTGGCGTAAATGGTGCCCTTGGGCGTGATGTAGTGCGTGACCAGCGCAACATCGCCGGCGAAGATGCCATCCATGCCATATTCGTTCTTGTGTCCGGTGTAGGCGGCGAAGGTCTTGGTGATCTTTCCGGTGTTGGCGTCGAAGGTCTGCATCGAGGCCTTGACGTCGCCATTTCCATCGATGGTCTGGGCGCTGGCCAACACGCCATCGTTGCCGCTCTGATCGATGTCGAACCCGTAGATCTGACCGCCGTCCGATGTCGTCAGCACGGCGCCCAGTCCCGGTGCGGAACCGGGATGCGCACGCGATTGCGGCGCGCGATGCGCCGCAGCCGATCCTGCCAGCACGACGCCAGCCGCGATAAACGCCACTGTTCTGATGATGCTCACGAATGCCCCCATTCAGCCGTCCGTAGTGGACGGCTGAGGGGCACAGCTTATTCCATGCAAGCGTGGATCAGCCGCTGACCTTGTCGCTCAGGCCGAGCATGGCGCTCGCCTTCGCCACGTCTTCGCGAACCGCCTGCCGCGTCCGGCCGGTGCTGATGACGGCGTGAACGCTGCGCGGATATTCGCCCGGTTGGGCTGCCATGATGAACCGCACGTTGGCAGGATCGATGGTGACCGGGCGGCCGTTGGGACGGGTGAGCCGCACCTTTCCATGTTTCAGCTGCCGGTCGCTCGACCCGAAATCGAGATGTCTGGTGATGCTGGCGATGTAGTTGATCGTCTCCGTCGGCAGCGAAACGCCGCGGTCCAGATGATCCTGCAGCGTGCCCGGGCCGGCGTTGTAAGCCGCGAACATCGCCGGAAAGCCGTACTTCCCGTGCAGCCAGCGCAGATAGGCAGCGCCTGCCATGATGTTGTCGCGGGGATCGAACGCGTTCTTGCCGAGGTCGTGCTCTTTGCGCATTTCCTCATAGGTGGCCGGCATCAGCTGCATGAGGCCGACTGCGCCAACGCGGCTGGTGATTTTCTGGTTTTCGGCCAGCATGGTGCGGCCGCCCGATTCCTGGCGCATCACCGCGCTGATCCAGGCCGCTGGGACGTGGAATTTCTTGGAAGCCTCGCTGATGTAGCCGCTCCAGCGACCGATCAGCTGGCTGGCCGTCATTTGTTGTTCCAACTCATAGGCGCTCGGCTTGTGAAACGCGAGCTTCGCCTTCACTGCGTCCATCACGTTATCAAAAGCTGCGCGGCCCTGATCGACAGTGAACCGTCCGGCGGAGAACAGTGCGGACGGCGAGAAATTATCCGGCACATTGGCACGCAACGGAATCACCGCTGCGATCGTTATGATCATCAGGGCTCGCAACCAGTTCTGGTTGACAGGTGCTGGCGCTTCGGAATGCGCGGCTGCGGTAGCAGCCAGACGCAGGTTGCGCACGTATGCGAGCGAAACGTCGGGATTGCTCAATACAGAGCTGTCGGCTCTTCTCAACGATAGAGTCTCCAAACTTGCTGTTTGATGGGCGCCCCAGACTCCGCGGCAAGCCAGCAGTGCCTTCGACATCGGGCGTGTTGAAGGGGGGCATAAAGGCCGATGTTGCGGCAGTCAACCCGCGGCGTTCACGCTGGCGCGCATTGTCGCGTGAAGTACGGGAATCTGCGTACACGGAACTTTGCAACTCGTGCCGAGCGCTTATCGTAAGATGTTTCTGCGGTGCTCTTGACCATTCGCTGAAAGGCAACTGGGCCGATCACCGCGAATGCCACGTCGGCGGCGCTTTTCTGCTGATCTAACAGATCGAGGGCGATCAGCTGAACTTCGTCCGCGCCGGCACGCATGCCGAATTGTTTGAATAGGCCTAAGTTCGCAGCGTCGTCTCGATTTGCGCGCCGATGCCGAGCAGTCGTAGGTCGGACAGGCGCGGGCCGATCAGCATCAGGCCGACTGGCGCTTCGTCGGGCGCATGGCACGGCAAGGTGAGCGACGGTGCGTCGAGCAGGTTTGCCACCATCGGATTGCGCAGGATGAGCGAATTGGCGATGCGGAATTTGTCGTCGTCTTCCATATCGGCAATCGGCGGCGCGACGATCGGCGTGGTCGGCGCGATCAGCGCATCGAAGCCGGCAATCGCGGATTCAAATCGCGCCATCATCGCGGCGCGGTCGCGCTGGTTCCGAATCCAGTCGGTCGCAGTAATGCTCCGTCCACGGAGGATGCGCTCGCCGATGCGCGAATCGATGTGGTCCGGGCGCGCCTCGATCGCCGCACCGAACCGCTCCCACGCTTCGGCATTGGCGAACGTGCCGCGGCGGATGTAGTCCTCGATCTCGGCAAAGGCGCCGGACGGCAGCGGCGCAAAATGCGCGCCGGCGCGCCGCAACGTCTCGATCGCCCGGCCGTAGTCGGTACGCACCGGGTCATCGGCATCGGCCAGCATGAAATTGTCTGCGGTGCGGAAGCGAAATGGCCCAGGCAACGTTGGCAGCGGAGTCGCATCGCCGGAAAGAATGCTGTCGACAATGGCGCAATCCGCCACCGTGCGCGCGAGAGGGCCGACGCAATCGAGCGCCAGCGACAGCGGCAGCACACCGTCGCGCGACACGCGCGCCTGTGTCGGTTTGAATCCGCAAAGGCCGCAGAGTGCGGCCGGAATGCGCACCGAGCCGCCGGTGTCGGTGCCGATCGCCGCGACGGCCATGCCGTCCGTGACGGAAACCGCAGCGCCGGACGACGAACCGCCGGGAATGCGGCGCGTCGCGCGATCGAACGGGTTGGCCGGCGTGCCGTAGAATTTGTTGTAGCCGATGCCGGAGAACGCGAGCTCCGACATGTTGGTGCGGCCGACAATCACCGCACCGGCCGCATTCAGCCGCGTGACGACATCCGCATGCGACGTTGCGGCCTTCGCGTCTTCAAGCAGCTTGCAGGCGCCGCCCGTCACGTCCCCGGCGAAATCGATGTTGTCCTTGATGGTGACCGGCAGGCCGGCGAGCGGCGACGCGGCCGCGCCGGCGTCGCGCAGCATGTCCTGGGCTTTCGCCTGGGCGCGCGCGGCATCGCTGCGCTGCTTGCGGAACGTGGCCCTGCCTTCGCCGGCAGGATCGCTTGCCCGCTCAAGCGCAGTCTCGACAATTTGGGCACACGTCGTGCGGCCGGCGGCCAACTCTGCATTCAGCGATTCAATGTCCCAGCGCATCGTCGGTCTATTCTTCCGGTTCGATTACATGCGATTCTTCGCGCTCGAGAATCAAGGGGGCCAGGGGTGCTGCCGCATCTGCAATCGGCGTTTGGCATCGGGGCGATCCTGCTGGCGGCGTGGGCGATGAGCGAAAACCGCCGCGCTTTTCCGTGGCGCACAGTGGCGATCGGGCTCGCCCTCGAGATGGCGCTGGCGCTGCTGCTGCTGAAAGTGCCGCTGGCGCGATCCGCATTGCTGTCGCTGAACGGCGTGGTCGATGCCCTGATGGCGGCGACGCGGGCCGGAACCTCCTTCGTGTTCGGTTATGTCGGCGGCGCCCCGCCGCCTTTCGCGGTCACTAATGCGGGAGCCTTGTCGAGCTTCGCCTCCCAGGTGCTGCCGCTGGTCATCGTGATCTCGGCGCTGGCGGCGCTGCTGTGGCACTGGCGTGTGCTGCCGCTGATCGTCGGCGGCTTTGCCTGGGCACTGCGCAAGACGTTGCGGCTCGGCGGCGCCGTTGGATTGGGAAGTGCCGCAACCATCTTCCTCGGCATGATCGAAGCGCCGCTGCTCATCCGGCCCTATCTTGCGAAGCTGACGCGTTCGGAATTGTTCACCTTGTTCACGGTGGGCCTGTCGACCGTCGCCGGCACCGTGTTCGTGCTCTACGCCACGATCCTGCGCAACGCCGTGGCCGGCGCGCTCGGCCACATTTTGGTGGCCTCCATACTGTCGCTGTTTTCGGCCATCGTCATCGCCAAGGTGATGCTGTCGGGCGATGCGCAAACCGCGCGCGACGAAGCGGAAGACTTCAATTACCGCTCCAGCATGGATGCCATCGCGCGCGGCACCGAAGATGGATTGAAGCTGTGGCTGTCGATCGTCGCCATGCTGCTGGTGATCGTGGCGCTGGTGGCGCTGGCCGACCTCATCCTGAAGCATGCGCCGGACGTGGCGGGCGCACCGCTGACCGTCGAGCGCATCTTCGGCTGGATCTTCGCGCCGTTCGTCTGGCTGCTCGGCATCCCATGGAGCGAAACCGCGACCGCCGGTTCCCTGATGGGCGACAAGACCGTGCTGAACGAATTCATCGCCTATCTGCATCTGGCGGCGCTGCCGCAGACGGCGCTCGATCCGCGTGCGCGGCTCATCATGGTCTATGCGATGTGCGGCTTTGCCAATCTCGGCTCCGTCGGCATCATGATCGCCAGCGTGAGCGGCATGGCCCCGGAGCGCCGCTCCGACATCGTGCCCCTGGCCTTGCGCGCGCTGGTCTCCGGCACCTTGGCCTCTTCGATGACCGGAGCCATCATCGGGCTGCTGCCGGTCGCGTGACGCCTGACAGCATTGACCGCGCCATGACAGCAATGCTAGCAACGCTGTCATGGCCACCTTGACCATCCGCAATGTCGACGACCGCACGCACAAGGCGCTGCGCCTGCGCGCGGCCGAGAACGGCAGAAGCGTTGAGGAAGAGGTTCGCCGCATTCTGGCGGAACAAGTTTCCGGCCATAAAGCGCGCCATAGCAGCGTGCGGGAGGATATCCGGCGCATTCTCGAGGAATATCCCGCCCCGGCACAGGAATACCGCAATCCCAAAACCGCGGGGGAGATCGCCGAGGCGGTAAAGCAAGCGCAAGAGTTTTTCGCACCGCTGCGCCAGAACTATTCCGTGGATCGCTATCTCACGGAAAAGCGAGCCGAGGCGCGGCGCGAGTTCCAGGAAGACGCAGCGGCGTTCAAACCGGAAAAATCCAGAACGAA
>DASYBT010000116.1:0-5782 GCA_036500585.1 Rhizomicrobium sp. | reverse complement strand
CGAGCCGTTGTCGCCGACGATCGGCTTCGGCATGAACGTCGCTGTCTTGCCGTAGGCCGCGGCAACCTGGTGGATGACGTATTTGTAGATCTGCATGTTATCGCCGCACTTGGTCAGCGTGTTGAACTTGAAGCCGAGTTCGTGCTGCGAGCTGGCGACCTCGTGGTGGTGCTTCTCCGGCTGGATGCCCATCTCGCCCATCACCGCCAGCATTTCGCTGCGGATGTCCTGCGCGGAATCCACCGGCGGCACCGGGAAGTAGCCGCCCTTCACGCCCGGACGGTGACCGAGATTGCCGCCTTCCATCTCCTTGCCGGTGTTGTACGAACCCTCGGCGGAGTCGACGTAATAGAAACCCTTGTTGATGTCGATGCCGAAACGCACATCGTCGAAGATGAAGAATTCCGCTTCCGGCCCGAAATAGGCGGTGTCGCCGACGCCGCTGGACTGCAGATATTTCTCTGCCGCCTTCGCCATCGAGCGCGGGCAGCGGCCATAGCGCTGGCCGGTTGTCGGCTCGATGATGTCACAGGTCAGCGAAAGCGTTGTCTGCGCGAAAAACGGATCGATCACCGCGGTTTCGCAATCGGGCAGTAAGGTCATGTCGCTCTCATTGATCGCCTTCCATCCGGCGATCGACGAGCCGTCGAACATGGTGCCTTCGGTGAGGAAATCCTCATCCACCAGCGACAGGTCGAACGTGACGTGCTGCCACTTGCCGCGCGGATCGGTGAAGCGAAGGTCGACGAACTTGACCTCCTTCTCCTTGATGAGCTTCAGGATGTTGGTTGCGTTCGCCATGTCATCTTCCCTTCGATTGCAAACTGACGTCAGATCGCGTCCGTGCCGGTTTCTCCGGTGCGGATGCGGATGGCCTCCTGGACGTCCAACACGAAAATTTTTCCATCCCCGATACGCCCCGTTCGGGCCGCCTTCTGGATCGCTTCCACCGCGGCATCGACTTGATTGTCCGCGAGCACGACCTCGATCTTCACCTTCGGCAGGAAGTCCACCACGTACTCGGCTCCGCGGTAGAGCTCGGTATGGCCCTTCTGGCGCCCGAAACCCTTGGCTTCCGTGACCGTGATGCCTTGAATCCCGACTTCCTGAAGAGCCTCTTTCACCTCATCCAGCTTGAAGGGCTTGATGATGGCCTCGATCTTCTTCATCGCGCGCGCTCCGCGGCCGCCAGGCTGTAGTAAAGCCTGAGTCTGTTGCAGTGCACCAGCGGCGGAATCGCGCATCCACAGCAGAAAGCACGACTTGCCGGGCGCAACGTTGGTGTGCCGAGGCTGCGATGCCGCCCCCTCTGAGAGGCAAGCGGCCTTAGCCTTTGATACTTTTATGATATTTGCGAATCTATCTTGCCGGGCCGCGTCGCGGACTGTATCCGTCGCCAGTCGGACAATTCACACCGACCACACAAGGGGACACAAACTCATGAAGAAGATCTTAGGGGTGGCCGCGGCCGCCCTGCTGCTTTCGGCTGGCGTGGCGTCCGCCAAGCCGACGGACGTCACCATTTCTGTTTCCGGCGTCAGCTGCACGTTTTCCATCAACAAGCTGGGCGATTCGGGCAATGACATCGGCAAGGTTCTGCTGACCGCCAACGATCCCAACACCTGTCAGTTCGTCGGCGCTGGCGACATCGGCAAGGTGAAGGGCTTGGGGCCAATTGCCACGATTGTGGGGACCAGTTCTTTGCTGGGCAACAGCGACAAGATCCTGACGCTTCTGGATTATCCGTTCGTCACCGGCGGCCAGTACCGGGTGTATTACACATCGGATGGAAAAACGCTCACCTTTATCGGATCGGGCAGCTACACCGTGAAATAGACCCGTCCGGACCAAGCATCGAGCGGCGGCCCGAGCGATCGCGCCGCCGTTTGTGCGTCTAGGCGGAAGCCGGTTGTCAGCGGCAGCTCCGGTTGCCAAGCTCGCGGCATGGTCATTCAGCCCAATCCTGTTTTCGCCAAATTGCCAACGACCATTTTCACGGTGATGAGCGCGCTGGCGGTCGAGCATGGCGCCGTCAACCTCGGGCAGGGCTTCCCCGACGAGGACGGGCCTGAGTCGATCCGCGAGGCGGCGGCGAAGGCGCTGCGCGACGGGCCCAATCAGTACGCGCCGATGCGGGGCATGCCGGCGCTGCGCGGAGCGATCTGCGCGCACGCGAGACGGTTCTACGATTTGCGCTTCGATCCCGATGCCAATGTCGTCGTGACGTCCGGCGGCACCGAGGCGCTGACGGCGTCAATCATGGGGCTGGTGGGGGAGGGCGGCGAAGTGGTGCTGATCGACCCGTCGTACGATTCCTATCGCCCCATCGCCGAAGCCGCGGGCGCGCGGGTGAGGACGGTGAAGCTGGCGCCGCCCGACTGCCGGCTCGATGCGGACGCACTGGCCGCCGCCATCACGCCTGACACCCGCGCGGTGATGCTCAATTCGCCGCTCAATCCCATCGGCCGCGCCTTCACCCGCGAGGAGCTCGATGGCGTGGCGCGCGTGCTGGCCCGCTCCAATGCCGTGGCGATTTGCGACGAGGTGTACGAGCACCTGATTTTCGATGATCGCGAACACATTCCGCTGATGACCTTGCCGGGAATGGCCGAGCGCGTGGTGCGCGTGGGTTCTGCCGGCAAGATGTTCTCGCTCACGGGCTGGAAGATCGGCTGGGTGACCGGGCCCGCCGCTTTGATCGACGTGATCGCCAAGGCGCACCAGTTCATCACCTTTGCCACGTCGCCGGCCCTGCAACTCGGCATCGCCTATGCGCTCGAGCACGAGATCGACTTCACTTTGGATTTGACGAAGCGGTTGCAAGCGAACCGCGATCTGCTGGCAGACGCGCTGCCGCGGCTCGGCTTCGACGCGCTGCCCTGCGAAGGCTCGTACTTCCTCACCGCCGGCATTCGCTCGCTCACCAATGAGAGTGACCGCGATTTCTGCGAGCGGCTGACGCGCGAGGCAGGCGTGGCGCTGATCCCGCTGTCGGTATTCTTCAATAGCGGTGAACCCGATCATCTCGTCCGCTTCGCCTTCTGCAAGAAGCGCGCAGTGCTGGAAGAGGCGTTGTCGCGACTGGAGAAGTATTTTCACGCGGTGGCGCGGACCGGTTCCTCCCCTGCGAAGCGGGGGAGGGGGACCACGCGAAGCGTGGTGGAGGGGGTGGATGCTGCGTCGCGCCCCCCTCCCGGCCTTCGGCCGTACTCCCCCCGTAAACGGGGGGAGAGCCAGTGACCCTCGATTCCCGCACACCCATCCTCGTCGGTGGGGGGCAGTTCACCCAGCGCACGAATTTCGCGGCAAGTCTCTCGCCAATCGCAATGCTGGCGAAGGTGGCGCAGCTGGCACTGGCTGACGCGGGTGCAAGCGATGCGTTGACGCGTGCGCTGGATACGGTCGCGGTGGTGCAATTCACGGCGGACTCGCCCGACGTTCATGGCCGCGTGCCGAAGCGGATGTTCCGCAATCCGCCGGGATCGCTGGCGAAGCATCTCGGGATCGCGCCACGCCGTTCGCTGTATTCGCCGACCGGCGGCAACACGCCGCAATGGCTGGTCAACCGCACGGCGGAAGAGATCGCGAATGGCGAATGTGAGGTGGCGCTTTTGGCCGGCGCCGAATATCTGGCGACGTTTATCGGGGCGATGAGAGCCGGTGTGACGCTCGACTGGAGCGCCGATGCCGATCCGGGCAGCGATCCGGAAGAGATCGGGCAGGAGAAGCACGGCACAACGGACTACGAGCGCCGCTATGGCCTGCATTTCCCGGTGAACACCTATCCGCTGTTCGAGAATGCCATTCGCGGCAAGAAGGGCCGCTCGCCCGATGCGCATCTGAAATGGCTGGGAAAATTCTTTTCGCCGTTCTCCCAGGTGGCGGCAAGGAATCCGCACGCGTGGTTTCGCCAGTTCCGTACGCCGGAAGAAATTTCCACGCCAAGCGAGCACAACCGTTTCGTCGGCACTCCGTACACGAAGTATTTGTGCGCCGTGATCGAAGTGGATATGGCGGCGGCCGTGGTGATGACCAGCGTGGGCAAGGCCCGCGAGCTCGGCATTCCGGAGTCGAAATGGGTGTTTCTGCACGGCTGCGCCGATGCGAACGATCTCTGGCATGTGACGGAGCGGGTGAACTACTATTCCTCTCCCGCCATTCGCGAAGTTGGGAAGCGCGCGTTCGCGATGGCGGGCATCGGCGCCGGCGATTTGTCTTACATTGACCTTTATTCGTGCTTTCCGTCCGCGGTGGAGATTGCCTGCGCGGAATTGGGCGTCGCCGAGGACGATCCCCGCGGCCTCACGATCACCGGCGGGCTGCCGTATTTCGGCGGACCCGGGAACAATTACACAATGCATTCCATCGTGACGATGATGGAGATGCTGCGGGCGACCCGCGGCGCCTTCGGCCTGTGCACCGGCAATGGCTGGTATGTGACGAAGCACTCCGCCGGGATTTATTCGACCAGGCCGGTTGAAGGCCGCTGGCAGCGCGAAGACCCGCGCGAGTATCAGCGCGAGCTCGACCTCCTGCCGCATCCGGAATTCATCGAGCAGCCGAGCGGTCGCGGCACCATCGAAACCTACACCGTCGTCACAGATCGCAAAGGCAAGCGCTTCGGCATCGTCATCGGCCGCGACGAATTGGGTCGCCGCTTCCTCGCCAACACCCCGGACGACGACGCGACCCTCGACTTCATGATCCGCGAAGAGATGCTTGGCCGCGCAGGCGAGGTGATTGCCGGAACCACCAACCTGTTTAGACTGTGAGTGACTGCCATGATGAGCAAACAGGTGAGAGTGAGTTATGACAGAACCGTCGATGCGGCTTACATTCGCCTAGGCGAGACGTTGGCCGCCGGGAGTTTGGTCGAGCGCGTGGTGAAGACATACTGTTGCGATCCAGGCGAAGTCGATGGGATGATCAATCTGGATTTCGATGACGGCGGTCGGCTGGTCGGCATCGAAGTTCTGAATGCAAGCAAAAAGCTTCCTGTCCACCTCCTGAATTCGCCGGACTGCTGATGGCGAAAATATATCTGGTTCGGCATGGAAGGGCGGCGGCAGGATTCGGCGAGTCGCACGATCCGGGATTGGATGAGGTGGGCCGCGCGCAGGCCGACGCGGCGGCGCAGGAATTGGCGCAGCGCGGTCCGTTGCCGATCCTCACCAGTCCGCTGCGGCGAACGCGCGAGACCGCCGCGCCGCTCGCCGCGCTGTGGAAGACTGAACCGCGGATCGAGGAGGCGGTCGCGGAGATTCCGTCGCCGACCGACAATCTGCAGGAGCGGGTCGCGTGGCTTCGGCAATTCATGGCCGGGTCCTGGCGCAACGCGACGATGGACTTGGCAGCCTGGCGCGAGGATGTCATCGCCGCGCTGCTCGCGACCCGCGAGGACACGGTGATCTTCACGCATTTCATCGCCATCAATGTGGCCGTTGGCGCGGCGACCGGCGACGACCGCGTCGTGGTGTTCTCGCCGGACAATGCATCGGTTACGATTGTCGAGAACGATGGCGGCGCGCTGCGGCTGATCGAAAAAGGCCGCGAAGCCCCGCTGACGAAAGTGAACTAAGCGAATGGCGAATAGCGAATAGCGAATAGCGAATGGAAAATTGCATCCCTACTCGCTATTCGCTACTCACTATTCGCGGCGAGCGAAGCGAGCCATGAAAGAACCGCACGAGTTTTCCGCTGCCGAGTTGTCCACCGCGTTCGCCAATCGCGATCTGTCGCCGGTCGAGGTGACGGAAGCCTGCCTTGGCCGCATCGAGGCGCT